>NZ_SMBV01000023.1:0-1424 GCF_004346515.1 Curtobacterium sp. PhB191 | reverse complement strand
GTGAACTGGTCCCGGTTTGTTGGACCGTGAAGTCAGATTAGGCCGCGAGGGCGTGAGCTCGGTATTGAACCGGGCTCATGCCCTCGAGTCGTGCCTGGGAGCGGTCGGTGTTCCACCAGGTGATGTAGTCGTGGATCGCGGTGTCGAGCGTGGTGGTGCTGTCGAAATGGGTTGGGTGGAACATCTCGGCTTTCAGATGGCCGAAGAAGTTCTCGATGATCGCGTTGTCGTGGCAGTTGCCCTTTCGCGACATCGACTGGGACGCGCCGGCAGCTGCCAGCAGTGACCGCCAGGACCGGTGCTGGTAGTGGATGCCCTGGTCCGAGTGCACCAGCGGTGCCGCCCCGAGTGCGGTGTGGAGTGCGTCGCGGAGCGAGCCGTGGGTGAGTTCCAGGGTCGGGGACGTTCCGGTTCGATAGGCGATGATCTGCCGGTCGAAGAGGTCCATCACTGGTGACAGGTAGAGCTTGTGCTCACCGACCCGGAACTCCGTCACGTCCGTGACCCATTTCTGGTTCGGCGCTGTCGAGGTGAAGTCCCGGTTCAGCAGGTTCGCTGCAACCTTGCCGACCTCGCCGCCGTAGGACGAGTATCGGCGTCGACGACGCACTGGACAGACCAGGTCGTGGCGTCGCATCAACGCCAGGACCGTCTTCTTCGCCACTGGCCCGGTCCGGCGGAGCTCGGCGTGGATCCGCCGATGCCCATACCGGCCCTTGGTGCGGACGAAGATCGCGCGGATCGCGTCCGCGGTGTCAGCGTGCCGGTCAGGTTCACGCGAGCGGGCCTGCTGGTAGAAGAACGTGGAGCGGGCAAGACCGGCGATCTGCAGCAGCGTCTGGAGTGAGTGTTCGGCCTTGCAAGCGGCAACGGCTGTGGTCTTCACCGACGCCGTTGCTGCGCCTGCAAGGCCCGCAATTTTCCCAAGTACGCGTTCTCGGCCCGTAAGTACTCGTTCTCCCGCCGGAGTCGTTCCAGCTCGCTGAGCTCGGTGTCCGGCTTCGCTTTCGGGCGGCCCGTTGGGCGCGGCCGGAGGGCGTCCTCACCGTCCTTGCGAACCTGGTTCGCCCATTTGCGCAGCAGCAGCGCTGAGGAGAGCCCTCCCTCGGAGGCGAGCGCATCGGCTGGTTCCCCGGCAAGGAAGCGGCGCACGAGGTCACGTTTCACCTCGAACGAGTACGAGCGTCTGGGGGAATCCATGAGCACCTCCGGACCATGCAGCAACCACCGTTGATGCAAGCGTCGCACCGGTTTCCGTGTCACTCCTAGCCGACGAGCCGTCGCCCAATCACTCAACCCCCGACCGAACCACTCCACCGCAGCCACCCGCTGCGCACTCGTCAACGACGACGCGGTACCACCCACACGAACCATCCCCGGATCTCGAACCGACTAATCAGTCCAAGAACCGGGGACCAGTCCAC
>NZ_SMBV01000022.1:0-1697 GCF_004346515.1 Curtobacterium sp. PhB191 | reverse complement strand
CGATGGGTCACCGGGCACCCTTGAGCACGCGCAAGGGCCTAAGTGCTCCGCCATCAAGGTTCCCGGCGGTCAGGTGCCCGTTGACGGGGATCTTGATGCTGAGCGCCGTGATAGCCACGCACACGATGCGTGATCATGCGGCGGCGTCCCGTCGGCGCCGCTAACTGTGGTGTCCAGCGGGGATTGGAGATGTGGATGCGCTGGCAACTGCAATCTGGTGCGATTTACGCAAGACGGGGACGCGGACGGGACTTACCGTTCGGTGCGCACGATCGCGGGCGGGGTCCAGCGCCCGTCGAGGACCTCGTCGCCTGGCTCGTACATGCGCAGGACCGGACGGAATCGTCCCGCGGGGCTCGGCAACCAGTTCGCATCGGGCGAATCGGGCGGCTGGTGCGCGATGGTGATCGTGAGTGCACCGTCGGCGTCTTGGGCGACGTCCGGCGTGCGGTCGCCGATCGAGTAGCGGTTGATGGGGTTTGCGACGAGGAAGAAGTCTGGCACTCCGTACATCGTGAGTGACCAGAACGCGCCCACCGGTGGTGGTGGTGCGAGGCGGAAGGTGTACTCGTGCGTGCCGTCGAGCTGGTCGCCGTGATCGTCGACGAACGTCATCACGTAGGCCGCTTCGTAGGCGTGGTTACCCCACAACCCGCCGAGCGCAGCGCCGGCACGCTCGGCGTAGCGAAGGGTCGGATCCTCGATGCGGAACCGCTCGTCGTCGAGTGCGCCGACCTCGAAGAAGTCGAGGTTGTAGTCGAACACGTGCAGCGTCATCTTCCAGCCGTTCACCTGCGGGCTGGAGCCGGACTCGAGGATCTGCCGCAGTCGGGCCGAGGCCCCCTCGAGTGCGGACGTCAGGGCCGCCACGGCGTCGTCGGGCAAACCAACGTACGGCGACGCCGGCGAATTCACGCCGAGCCCCGCGAAGGACCGTTGCACTGCGGCGTCACGCGGCGCCGGCGGGAACTGCTGCGACCAGACGCGGAAGCGCTCGAGGAACGCCAGCGCGTCCGACACCTCCGGGTCGGGAACGGCCAGCCCGTGCGGTGCAGCATCAGGCGTGCGGGGAGTCAACGTCGTCGCGTCTTGGAGCGCGTGCACCGTCGGGAGGTCGGTGTCGCCGTCGACTGCCCACCGTCCGACGATGGAGGCAACCGCGGTCGGGAACCTGATGACCGTGTCGTCATCGTCAGGTTCGCCGTCCCAGTCCGGTGGCACGAGCAGGTAGTCGCCTGCGGCGGTGCCGGTGGCGCGGTGTCCGACGTAGGCGAAATTGTTCGTCCAGGCATCGACGAACTGCAGCACGTAGTACCGCCCCGCCGTGTCGGGCACGTGCAACGCCACCGGCCCGCTGCTGAGGTCGACTTGAGCCATCGAGTAGAGCGTGTCGTTGTTGATCGTCACGAAGGTGTCATCGGGGCCGGCAAGGGTCCGTCCGTGACTGAAGGTGTTGAACGCAGCGGCCGGTACCGCGCCGATGCCGTCCGTCGTGAACCGCAGCACCTGGAGCAGGTTGAACACCAATGGGAACCCGTAGATGTACGCGTTCGTGACGAGCTGCACATCGATCTCGCCTGTCAGGGGATCATTCGATTCGGCCATGCAGCTGAGTCCATCCGCCCAGCCCGCCGAGGTCGCCACCCAAAACAGGTGGTCTTCCGTGCGGCGGCCGCGCCGCTGGTCACAGGGAGCGC
>NZ_SMBV01000021.1:3393-5045 GCF_004346515.1 Curtobacterium sp. PhB191 | reverse complement strand
GCTTCGGTTGTTCAGGTCATGATGCAATTCCTTTTGGATTGAAGATTGTCAGTAGACAGTCAACAGTCAGAATCAACTCGGTCTGATGCCCTTTGGGTGTTGGGTCTGTATTTTTTTACGGAGAGTTTGATCCTGGCTCAGGACGAACGCTGGCGGCGTGCTTAACACATGCAAGTCGAACGATGATGCCCAGCTTGCTGGGTGGATTAGTGGCGAACGGGTGAGTAACACGTGAGTAACCTGCCCCTGACTCTGGGATAAGCGTTGGAAACGACGTCTAATACTGGATATGACTACCGGCCGCATGGTCTGGTGGTGGAAAGATTTTTTGGTTGGGGATGGACTCGCGGCCTATCAGCTTGTTGGTGAGGTAATGGCTCACCAAGGCGACGACGGGTAGCCGGCCTGAGAGGGTGACCGGCCACACTGGGACTGAGACACGGCCCAGACTCCTACGGGAGGCAGCAGTGGGGAATATTGCACAATGGGCGAAAGCCTGATGCAGCAACGCCGCGTGAGGGATGACGGCCTTCGGGTTGTAAACCTCTTTTAGTAGGGAAGAAGCGAAAGTGACGGTACCTGCAGAAAAAGCACCGGCTAACTACGTGCCAGCAGCCGCGGTAATACGTAGGGTGCAAGCGTTGTCCGGAATTATTGGGCGTAAAGAGCTCGTAGGCGGTTTGTCGCGTCTGCTGTGAAATCCCGAGGCTCAACCTCGGGCTTGCAGTGGGTACGGGCAGACTAGAGTGCGGTAGGGGAGATTGGAATTCCTGGTGTAGCGGTGGAATGCGCAGATATCAGGAGGAACACCGATGGCGAAGGCAGATCTCTGGGCCGTAACTGACGCTGAGGAGCGAAAGCATGGGGAGCGAACAGGATTAGATACCCTGGTAGTCCATGCCGTAAACGTTGGGCGCTAGATGTAGGGACCTTTCCACGGTTTCTGTGTCGTAGCTAACGCATTAAGCGCCCCGCCTGGGGAGTACGGCCGCAAGGCTAAAACTCAAAGGAATTGACGGGGGCCCGCACAAGCGGCGGAGCATGCGGATTAATTCGATGCAACGCGAAGAACCTTACCAAGGCTTGACATACACCGGAAACGGCCAGAGATGGTCGCCCCCTTGTGGTCGGTGTACAGGTGGTGCATGGTTGTCGTCAGCTCGTGTCGTGAGATGTTGGGTTAAGTCCCGCAACGAGCGCAACCCTCGTTCTATGTTGCCAGCGGGTTATGCCGGGGACTCATAGGAGACTGCCGGGGTCAACTCGGAGGAAGGTGGGGATGACGTCAAATCATCATGCCCCTTATGTCTTGGGCTTCACGCATGCTACAATGGCCGGTACAAAGGGCTGCGATACCGTAAGGTGGAGCGAATCCCAAAAAGCCGGTCTCAGTTCGGATTGAGGTCTGCAACTCGACCTCATGAAGTCGGAGTCGCTAGTAATCGCAGATCAGCAACGCTGCGGTGAATACGTTCCCGGGCCTTGTACACACCGCCCGTCAAGTCATGAAAGTCGGTAACACCCGAAGCCGGTGGCCTAACCCTTGTGGAAGGAGCCGTCGAAGGTGGGATCGGTGATTAGGACTAAGTCGTAACAAGGTAGCCGTACCGGAAGGTGCGGCTGGATCACCTCCTTTCTAAGGAGCATCTGGT
>NZ_SMBV01000021.1:0-3296 GCF_004346515.1 Curtobacterium sp. PhB191 | reverse complement strand
TGGTTGTGGGTGATGACGGATCGCAATTTTAATCTTTGTGGTCAAGTTTCTAAGAGCAAACGGTGGATGCCTTGGCATCTGGAGCCGAAGAAGGACGTAGAAATCTGCGATAAGCCTCGGGGAGCTGATAATCGAGCCCTGATCCGAGGATTTCCGAATGGGGAAACCCCGCTGGGCGCTTTTGTGACCTGGTGACTCCCGCCTGAATATATAGGGCGGGTAGAGGGAACGTGGGGAAGTGAAACATCTCAGTACCCACAGGAAGAGAAAACAACATGTGATTCCGTGAGTAGTGGCGAGCGAAAGCGGATGAGGCTAAACCGATCATGTGTGATAGCCGGCGGGCGTTGCATGGTCGGGGTTGTGGGACACGTCACTCAGTTCTGCCGGACTGGGGCGGTTACAGCGCATCATAGTCGAACCGGTTTGAAAGCCGGGCCGTAGTGGGTGCCAGCCCCGTAGACGAAATGGTGTTATGGCCGGATGTGTATCCCAAGTAGCACGGGGCCCGAGAAATCCCGTGTGAATCTGTCAGGACCACCTGATAAGCCTAAATACTCCCAGATGACCGATAGCGGACAAGTACCGTGAGGGAAAGGTGAAAAGTACCCCGGGAGGGGAGTGAAATAGTACCTGAAACCGTTTGCTTACAAACCGTCGGAGCCTCCTTAGTAGGGGTGACGGCGTGCCTTTTGAAGAATGAGCCTGCGAGTTAGTGATATGTGGCGAGGTTAACCCGTGTGGGGCAGCCGTAGCGAAAGCGAGTCTGAATAGGGCGTTTGAGTCGCATGTTCTAGACCCGAAGCGAAGTGATCTATCCATGGCCAGGTTGAAGCGACGGTAAGACGTCGTGGAGGACCGAACCCACTTCAGTTGAAAATGGAGGGGATGAGCTGTGGATAGGGGTGAAAGGCCAATCAAACTTCGTGATAGCTGGTTCTCTCCGAAATGCATTTAGGTGCAGCGTTGCGTGTTTCTCGCCGGAGGTAGAGCTACTGGATGGCCGATGGGCCTCAACAGGTTACTGACGTCAGCCAAACTCCGAATGCCGGTGAGTGAGAGCGCAGCAGTGAGACGGTGGGGGATAAGCTTCATCGTCGAGAGGGAAACAACCCAGACTACCAACTAAGGTCCCTAAGCGTGTGCTAAGTGGGAAAGGATGTGGAGTTGCATAGACAACCAGGAGGTTGGCTTAGAAGCAGCCACCCTTGAAAGAGTGCGTAATAGCTCACTGGTCAAGTGATTCCGCGCCGACAATGTAACGGGGCTCAAGCACACCACCGAAGTTGTAGATTTCGCACACTAGACAAGCCTTCGTGGTTCAGTCGTGCGGAGTGGTAGGAGAGCGTCGTGTGGCGAGTGAAGCGGCGGAGTGATCCAGCCGTGGACGCTACACGAGTGAGAATGCAGGCATGAGTAGCGAAAGACGGGTGAGAAACCCGTCCTCCGAAAGACCAAGGGTTCCAGGGCCAGGTTAATCCGCCCTGGGTAAGTCGGGACCTAAGGCGAGGCCGACAGGCGTAGTCGATGGACAACGGGTTGATATTCCCGTACCGGCGAACAACCGCCCAAGCTAATCCAGTGGTGCTAAGAGTCCTAACCCGGATCAACCGGATCCCTTCGGGGTGATGGTGGCCGGTCTAACGCTCGACCCCATGCTGGTGCGGTTAGCGTATGAACAGGTGTGACGCAGGAAGGTAGCTGAGCCAGGCGATGGTATCCGTAAGGTGAACCTGGTGTAAGGATGTAGGGCTGACGATAGGCAAATCCGTCGTCTGTGTGCCTGAGATCCGACGCGTACCCGTAAGGGGAAATCAGTGATCCTATGCTGCCGAGAAAAGCATCGACGCGAGGTTGCAGCCGCCCGTACCCGAAACCGACTCAGGTGGTCAGGTAGAGAATACCAAGGAGATCGAGAGAATCGTGGTTAAGGAACTCGGCAAAATGCCCCCGTAACTTCGGGAGAAGGGGGGCCGGACACGTGACCGGATTTACTCCGTGAGCGTTGAAGGCCGCAGAGACCAGTGGGAAGCGACTGTTTACTAAAAACACAGGTCCGTGCGAAGTCGCAAGACGATGTATACGGACTGACGCCTGCCCGGTGCTGGAAGGTTAAGAGGAAGGGTTAGCCTTTGGGCGAAGCTCTGAATTTAAGCCCCAGTAAACGGCGGTGGTAACTATAACCATCCTAAGGTAGCGAAATTCCTTGTCGGGTAAGTTCCGACCTGCACGAATGGCGTAACGACTTCCCAGCTGTCTCAACCGCGAACTCGGCGAAATTGCACTACGAGTAAAGATGCTCGTTACGCGCAGCAGGACGGAAAGACCCCGTGACCTTTACTACAGTTTGGTATTGGTGTTCGGTGTGGCTTGTGTAGGATAGGTGGGAGACTGTGAAGCGGGCACGCTAGTGTTCGTGGAGTCATTGTTGAAATACCACTCTGGTCACTCTGGATGTCTAACGTAGGACCCTGATCGGGTTCATGGACAGTGCCTGATGGGTAGTTTAACTGGGGCGGTTGCCTCCCAAAGAGTAACGGAGGCGCCCAAAGGTTCCCTCAACCTGGTTGGCAATCAGGTGGCGAGTGTAAGTGCACAAGGGAGCTTGACTGTGAGACTGACAGGTCGAGCAGGGACGAAAGTCGGGACTAGTGATCCGGCAGTGGCTTGTGGAAGCGCTGTCGCTCAACGGATAAAAGGTACCTCGGGGATAACAGGCTGATCTTGCCCAAGAGTCCATATCGACGGCATGGTTTGGCACCTCGATGTCGGCTCGTCGCATCCTGGGGCTGGAGTAGGTCCCAAGGGTTGGGCTGTTCGCCCATTAAAGCGGTACGCGAGCTGGGTTTAGAACGTCGTGAGACAGTTCGGTCCCTATCCGCTGCGCGCGTTGGAAATTTGAGAAGATCTATCCCTAGTACGAGAGGACCGGGATGGACGAACCTCTGGTGTGTCAGTTGTTCTGCCAAGGGCACCGCTGATTAGCTACGTTCGGACCGGATAACCGCTGAAAGCATCTAAGCGGGAAGCCGTCTTCGAGATGAGATTTCCATGCACCTTGAGTGTGAGAGGCTCCCAGCAGACTACTGGGTTGATAGGCCGGATGTGGAAGCGGGGACTAACGACCCGTGGAGCTGACCGGTACTAATAAGCCGAAGACTTGATAACACACTGATTTCCGTGCACTTGTTGCACGGGCTCGCGTCCACTTTGTGGTTCCCGACAGACGATCGGGAATCAAACTGAATACACCGCTCTGCCCATTCGTGGGCAGCAGCCGGAACATGTTTGAGACC
>NZ_SMBV01000020.1:0-5992 GCF_004346515.1 Curtobacterium sp. PhB191 | reverse complement strand
CTCGTCAACGACGACGCGGTACCACCCACACGAACCATCCCCGGATCTCGAACCGACTAATCAGTCCAAGAACCGGGGACCAGTCCACAGCTGGCCCCGCGCCTCCCGTCCGTCACCCGGCTCAGTTCCGGGCCGCGCCCTCCGTCGCGAACGCCGCACGCAGCGCCGTCGCGAGGTCGGCCACGTGCGGTTCCCGCAGCAGCGAGCTGTGCTCGGCCGCGATCCGCACGGTCTCGGTCCGCCCGCGCAGCAGCGCGGACCAGCCGGTCGCGTCCGGGTTCGCATCGGCGAGCACGTACGTCGCCCGTCCGTGGAACGGCGTCGGGTGGTGCCGCCGGGTGACGAGCTCGGCCTGGTCGAAGAAGGCGTCGAAGTCCTTCTGCCCGCCGTGCCGCAGCACACCAGCGCTGTAGGCCCGCGCGCGCTTCGCGACGTGCTCGCCCCACGACATGCCGGACGGCATGACCCGCCGGACGGCCCCGGCGAGGCGCTGGCCGACGACACGGACGGCGGGGTTGCGGTGTTCGCGGGGCTCGAGCCGTCCGAAGTGCTTCCGGACCCCCTCGGCCCCGGTCCGCGGCAGGTAGGTGTCCAGCAGCGCGACGTGCTCGACCTGCTCGCCGCTCTCGGTGAGCAGCCGGGCGATCTCGAGCGCGATCAGCCCGCCGAGCGAGTGGCCGACCAGCAGGTACGGTCCGCGCGGCTGCACGATGCGCATCAGGGCGACGTACCGGCGAGCACTGGCCTGGATGCTCCAGTCCGGCATGCCCCGACGCTCGAGGCCGTGCTGCTGGAACGCGTACACGTCGTGCTCGGGCAGGTAGCGGGACAACGGCAGGAACGTCAGGGCGAGCGCTCCACCGCCGGCGAAGCAGAACACCGGCGGACGGCCGGACTCGCGCGCGCCGGACACCTTGACGACGTCGGGGTGGCTCGGCAGCGCCGTCGTGCCGCTCCGCACCCGTCGGGCGAACGCCCGGAGCGTCGGGTGCTGCAGGACGTCCGACGAGCGCAGGTCGATGCCGAGACGGCTCTGCACGAGCGCGAGCATCTCCTCCGCCGACAACGAGTCGCCGCCGAGGGCCGAGAAGTCCTCGTCGAGGTGGACGCCGCGCAGGCCCAGCACCTCTGCCCAGATCTGCCCGACCACGAGCTCCCACTGGTCGTACTCGCCCTCGACCATCTCGGTCTCGATGCTCGGCGCACCCGGCAGCTCGGCCCGGTCGACCTTGCCGCGCTCGTTCCGCGGCAGCTCGGTCATCGGCACGATCGACGCCGGCACCATGTACTCCGGCAGGCGGTCCCGCAGGGCCAGGCGCAGGGCCGCGGGCGCGGGCGTGCGCTGGCCCGGACGGCCGACGACGTACGCGACGAGGCGGGTGACGGCGGGCGGGTCGACCTGCGCGGTGACGACGGCGTCGTGCACCTCGGGGATCGCGCGGAGCGCCGCCTCGACCTCGCTCGGTTCCACGAGGTACCCACGGACCTTGACGGCGTCGTCGGAGCGTCCGAGCAGCACGAGCCGGCCGTCCGGCTCGATCCGGGCCAGGTCGCCCTGCCGCCACGTCGGCGTGCCGTCGTCGGTGTGTCCGGCACGTTCGGCGGTCTTCTCTGGGGCACCCCAGTACCCGGCGGTCAGGCCCTGGGAGACGATGACGAGTTCGCCGGTCTCCCCCGGGTCGGCGGGGCTGCCGTCCTCGCGCAGCACGAGCACCTGCTTGCCGGGCAGCGGCCACCCAGCGGGCACGACGCCCTCGGGCACCGGGGCACCGGGCTCCACGGGGCAGTAGGCCACGCAGCCGGTCTCGCTCGACCCGAAGGCGTTCAGCAGCAGGGTCGTCGGGTCGAGGTGCGGTCGGGCGGCGGCGATGTCGGCGCCGGTCACCGCCTCGCCGGTGGTCATCAGGAAGCGGAGGCCGCCGAGCGCGGGACCCGCCCCGGATGCCTGCGCCCCGGGTGCCGTCTGCGAGCCGACGATCGACCGCAGCAGGTGCGGGGTGCAGACGAGGACGTTCACGCCGTCGGCGGAGAACCGTGCGAGCAGGCGTTCGACGCCGAGCTCGCGGGGTTCGAGGAGCACGACGCTCCCGCCGCTCAGCAGGGTGTCGAACGAGAACAGCAGACCGGCGGCGAACGACAGCGGCAGGACCACGCCGAGGCGGTCACCGGGTCCGGTGCCGAGGGCGACGGCGTCCTGCTCGGCGTTCGCGAGCTGCTGCCGGTGCGTCAGGACGACGCCCTTCGGCATGCCCGTCGAGCCGGAGGTGAACACGATCGCGAACGCGTCGTGGCCGCCCGGGCGGGTGCCGGTCGCGTCGGCCGCTGTGTCCGGCTGCGTTTCGCTGCCCGCGGTCCCGCCGCCGGCTGTTTCGCTGCCCACGGTCTCGCCGCGTCGTTCGATCAGCTCGTCGAGTGCGTGCACCCGGCCGTCACGGTCGGCGACGACGGTCGCCGCCAGGTCGGCGCGCGCGGCGTCCGCCACGATCTCGTCGACCCCGGCGAGCTGTGCGACGTGTCCGAGGCGGACGGCTGGCAGGTGCTCGTCGAGCACCACCACGGTGCGCCCCGCCCGGACGAGCGCCAGGATCGCGACGACGGCCTCGGTGGTCTGGCCGGCCATGATGCCGACCGGCTTCGATGCCCCACCGGCCACGGCGCCGACGCCGGCACCACTGTGGTCGTCGGGTCGGAGCTCGGCCCCGAGCACCGACGCGAGGTCGCGCGCCGCCCGGTCCGCCTCGCTGAACGTGTAGGGACGGCCGTCCCCGGCAAGAGCAGCGGCGTCGCCGTGGAGCGCGACCACACGGTCCCAGCGGTCCAGGACGGAGTGGTCGTCGGCCAGCGGGATCGCGGCGCGGTGGGTCCAGTGCTCGGTCGTCGTCAGCGGGTCGGCAGAGGTCACGATGACACCTCGGATGCTCGTCGGCGGGCCGCCGCGGGTCCCGCGCCGGTCCTGCGACGGTACGTCCGACGCGGTACGGCCCACGAGCCGTGTCGCGCGGGGTGCGGGGTCACGCAACCCGACCGGGAGGCCCGGTGCACCTCCGCCAGCGTGCTCGGCCCCCGTACGGGGACGGTCCAGGGCCGCGGGTGGCCCGGGTGGGCCGGAGCATCGTGCGGTTCCGCGCAACCTCGGAATGCGCAGTCCGGAGCCTGTGGATCGCCGATGGAGGCGATGGCGGCGCACGAGTCCGGAGACGAGAACAGCCCCCGGGGATCCCGGGGGCTGTTCTTCGAGTGCTGGGGTACCTGGACTCGAACCAAGAACGACGGTACCAGAAACCGCTGTGTTGCCAATTACACCATACCCCAAAAGGCCTGCTGGCCTTCTGTCCCCGTTGTCCGGGGCACGATCAACTACTGTACAGCATCCCGGAGGTCCACGAGACCACCCACGAGGTCTCGGTGCACTGCCGCGGCCGTCGTGGCACCGTGCCCGGCGGCGACGATGAGCTGCTCCGGCCCGGGAGGGGTCACGTCCCCCACGGCGTACAGCCCGGGAACGGTGGTCCGACCGACCCGGTCGACGACGAGGAGTCCGTGGGCATCGCGCTCCGGGGCCGTCGGCGCACCGGGCGTGTCGGCGCGCAGCCAGTCGAGGTCGGCGTGCCACGTCGGCCGGACGAACCCGCCGGTCCGCGGCTCCACGTGGCCGTCGACCAACCGGACCCCGGTCATGCCGGTCCGGTCGCCCTCGAGGTCCTCGATCACCCGTTCGTCGACCACGACACCGGCACGCGCCAGCCGTGCTCGCCCCGCGTCGTCGAGCGGGGCGACACCGTTCGTGTACACGATGAGGTCGTCGGCCCACGCCGCGATGAGCAGTGCCCGGTCCACGACGTCGTCGGTCTCGCAGATGAACGCGAGGAGCTCCCCCGCCTTCTCGTACGCATCGCACTCGACGCAGCTGTGCACCGCGGTGCCGTAGAACGCACGGAGCATCGGCAGTGCCGGGAACTCCTCGCGCAGCCCCGTGGCGACGACGACGGTCCGCGCCCGCGCGTCCACCTCGGCACCACGCCAGGTCCAGTGCAGCCGCCACCCGTCGGCGTCGGGGGTCACCAGGTCGACGACGGCCTGCACGATCGTCGCCTCGGGGTACTCCTCGACCTCGGCGCGACCGAGCTTCCGGAGCTCGAGGGGGGAGATCCCGTCACGCGTCAGGAAGCCGTGCGACCGCAGGGTCGCGGCGTTGCGTGGCCGGTTGGCGTCGACGAGGAGCACCGTGCGCTTCGCCCGCACCAGGTTGAGCGCAGCGCTCAGACCGGCCGGTCCGGCCCCGATGACCGCGACGTCGTGGACGACCGGGGTACTCGGCACGCCCGTGGGTCCTGCAGCGCTTCCCGCGGTGCTCATCGTTCGCCGTTCAGCGGGCCGCGAGGGCGCGGAGCCGCGTCAGGGTGGACTCCTTGCCGAGGATCTCCATCGACTCGAAGAGCGGCGGGCTGATCCGGCGCCCGGAGACCCCCACGCGCAGCGGACCGAAGGCGACCCGGGGCTTCAACCCGAGGTCGTCGATGAGCGCCGTGCGGAGGGCACCCTCGATCGCCTCGGTGCGCCAGTCCTCGAGCTGCTCGAGCGCCGCGATGCCGGCCGTGAGCACGGCGCCGGTGTCGCCCTTGAGCGATGCCAGTGCGTCGTCCTCGACCACCAGGTCGACGTCGGCGGTGAACAGGAACCCGAGCATCGCCGGGGCCTCACCGAGCAGCTGCATGCGCTCCTGGACGAGCGGCGCAGCCTTCGTCAGGACCTCGGTCTGCTCCGCGGTCGGCGGGTCGGCCACGAGGTCGGTGAGGTACGGCAGCAGCCGGGAGCGGAAGTCCGACGCGTCGAGCAGCCGGATGTGGTCGCCGTTGATCGCCTCGGCCTTCTTGTGGTCGAAGCGCGCCGGGTTGGGGTTGACGTCGGTGACGTCGAACGCCGCCACCATCTCGTCGATCGAGAAGACGTCGCGGTCGGCACCGATCGACCAGCCGAGCAGCGCCAGGTAGTTGACGAGCCCCTCGGGGATCATGCCGGCGTCGCGGTGGTGGAACAGGTTCGCCTCGGGGTCGCGCTTCGAGAGCTTCTTGTTGCCCTCGCCCATGACGTACGGCAGGTGACCGAACACCGGGATCGCCGGTGCGAGCCCGATCTCGTACAGCGCCTCGTACAGCGCGATCTGCCGCGGGGTCGACGACAGCAGGTCCTCGCCGCGGAGGACGTGCGTGATGCCCATCAGGGCGTCGTCCACCGGGTTCGTGAACGTGTACAGCGGCTTGCCGTTCGGCCGGACGACCACGAAGTCCGGGAACGTCCCCTGCTTGAAGGTGATCTCGCCACGGACGAGGTCGTCGAAGCTCAGGTCACGGTCCGGGACCCGGAGTCGCAGCGCCGGCTCGCGGCCCTGGTCGCGGAACGCTTGACGCTCGTCGTCGGACAGGTCCCGCTCGTGGTTGTCGTAGCCCTGCTTCGGATCGCGCCCGGCAGCCTTGTTGCGGGCCTCCATCTCCTCGGGCGTGACGAAGGACTCGTAGATGTGCCCGGACGCCTTGAGCTTCGCGATGACGTCTTCGTAGATCGCGGTCCGCTCCGACTGCCGGTACGGTCCGTGCTCGCCGCCGGCGTCGACGCCCTCGTCCCAGTCCAGCCGGAGCCAGCGCAGGCCGTCGAGGATCTGCGCATAGGACTCTTCGCTGTCCCGCGCGGCGTCGGTGTCCTCGATGCGGAACACGAGCTTGCCGCCGCTGTGGCGTGCGTACGCCCAGTTGAACAGAGCCGTGCGGATGAGCCCCACGTGCGGGGTCCCCGTCGGGCTCGGGCAGAAACGGACGCGGATCTCGGACCCGGAAGCAGTGGTGAATGGCGCAGTCATGACCCGCCAATGCTACCGTCACGCCCTGCTCCAGCGACCCGTGAACGCAGAAAACCCCTGACCAGTGCTGGTCAGGGGTTCCCTGGTGTTGCCTACGTTAAGTCCGGCGGCGTCCTACTCTCCCACAAGGTCCCCCTT
>NZ_SMBV01000019.1:0-10051 GCF_004346515.1 Curtobacterium sp. PhB191 | reverse complement strand
TGTGGGCAGCTTCGCTCCGTGTCGTCGGAATCGCTTCCTTCGGTGTCGGGACGTCGCGGGTGCGCGAGACGGCCCGCGTGACTTGGGGTTCGGGTGCATAATGGTGGTGTCTTCGGACCCGGTAGTGGGGCTTGCCGGACCCAACCTCGACAGTTGTCGACAACAGTCCCTATCTCAGCTGGTCGCGCTTCTGCGCGCCTGAGGTAGGGAGTGTCATGACAGCACCAATCGGTTCCGGACCGGTCGTCGTCGGCGTCCTGCCCGGCCTCGCTCCGGGGGTCATCGAGGTTGCGTCGTCTATCGCGTGGCGCTTCGGTACGACGCTGGTGTGCGTCAGCGTGGATGCATCGCTCTTCGATGCCGGTACGCGCTCGGACGGGTCGGTGATGGTGGAACCGATCGACCCTGACACCGCTGACACGACACCGCAGGGCTTGTCGGACAGTGACAAGGCGGCAGTACGTGCTGCCGCAACGACCTACGGCGTCGACGTCACGTTCGTCCCGGGTGTCGGGGATCCGAGCCGGGCACTGTCGCAAGTGGCCGAAGACCGCGACGCGGCGATGCTGGTCGTCGGGGCCAGGACGGGAGCGGGTCGAATCGCGGAGTTCTTCACGGGGTCGGTCGCGGTACGGCTGACCCATCAGCAGCACCGTTCAGTGCTCGTAGTGCCCGTTGATCCGGTCGGGTTCGATGCCCCACTGCCGTGGGACACCCCGTGACCGGCCAGCTTGTTCTGCTCCGCCACGGACAGAGCACTGCGAACGCTGCCGGTACCTTCACCGGCTTGCGAGACGTCGCGCTGACCGAACAGGGCAGCGCCGAAGCGAATCGGGCTGGGTTGCTACTTCTGCATGCCGGCATCCGACCGGACCTCGTGCTCACGTCGACGCTCGAGCGGGCGCTCCACACGGCGGAGCTCGTCACCGACGTCCTCGGACGTGATGCGCCGATCGAGTCGACGTGGCGGTTGAACGAGCGGAACTACGGCGCCCTCACCGGCATGTCCAAGCAGAATGCGCAAGCGGCGTTGGGGGCGGAGCAGTTCTTCGCTGTTCGTCGGACCCGCACGGGACGGCCACCACGCATGTCGATCCGCGCGTGGCTGGCGCTCCGGCGGACGCCGGCGCTTCGTGGACTGCCGTGGGCGGCACTTCGTCGAACCGAAACACTCTCCGACGTCATCCGCCGGGTCCAACCCGTCCTGTCGCACAGCATCACCCCGGCACTCCGCGACGGGCAGACAGTGCTCGTCGTCGCGCACGGCAACTCACTGCGGGCACTGTGTGCCTGCATGGACGGCCTAACTGACGGTGAGCTCGCGGACCTGAACCTCCCCACGGGCGAACCCCTGATCTACCGGTTCGACGGCGACGGTGGGTTCTGTCCGCGGGGTGGGGAGTACCTGCATCCGGCAGCACGAGCAGCAGCGGCAGCGGTCGCTGCGGAAGGTGGAACATGACCTCCCGAACGGACACGCACCTGCCCGATGGGCAGCTCCCGCCCGACCCAGACATCGACGCCAACGACCCGGAACGTATCGACCGGCCAGTGCATCTGCGGTGGCGGTACCTCGGTGTCGTCGCACTCGGCGGCGCCATCGGTACCGCCGCACGCGACGGACTCAGCACCGCGTTCCCCGCTCAGCAGGAGGTGTCCTGGGCGATCTTCTGGATCAACATCGCCGGCGCGCTCCTACTGGGTGTGCTGCTGGAACACCTCGCGCATCGCGGACCTGACGAGGGTCGCCGCCGGACACTGCGCCTGCTTCTGGGAACCGGTGTCCTCGGCGGGTTCACCACCTACAGCACCCTCGCGACCAGCACCGCGGTGTTGTTCCTCGCTGGCCGCGGGTTGGCCGGCACCGGGTACGCGCTCCTGACGGTCCTCGCCGGCGCGATCGCCACCGGTAGCGGCCTCGCGATCGCGGGTTTGGTCCGACCGAACGGGGCCATATCATGAGCGCCCTGGCCTTCCTCAGCGTCGCGGTCGCTGGCGGTGTCGGCGCGGCCGCACGGTTCTTCGTGGATGGTGCGATCAACCGGGGTCGGCAGTTCCGGCTCCCGGTCGGGACGCTGACGATCAACATCACCGGCTCGTTCCTGCTGGGCTTGATCACCGGCGCCGCCGGTCACCTCGGCGCCACCCCCGTCGCGGTGCTCGGAACAGGGCTCATGGGTGGCTACACCACGTTCAGCACCGCCAGCTTCGAGACCGTCCGCCTCGCACGCACTGGCCGCACCACCGCGGCTGCCGTGAACGGGCTCGGGATGCTCGTCGTCTCCGTCGCCGCAGCCGCCGGGGGCGTCACCCTCGGCACCCTCACTTGACCATCCGACTGGGAGACGAACAGCTCATGCACTTCGACATCACGATCGAGATCCCCCGCGGCAGCGGCAACAAGTACGAGGTCGACCACGCCACCGGACGGATCCGCCTGGACCGGGCGGTGTTCACCAGCATGGTGTTCCCGCAGGACTACGGCTCGATCGACGACACTCTCGGCGATGACGGCGACCCCCTCGACGCGCTCGTGCTGCTGCCCCGGCCCACGTTCCCCGGCGTCGTCATCGACGTCCGCCCGGTCGGGATGCTCCGCATGGTCGACGAGAACGGCGGCGATGACAAGATCCTCACCGTCCCCGCCGGAGACGTCCGCTTCGACCACGTCCAGGACATCTCCGACGTCGCCGAGCCGGTCCTGGCGGAGATCGAGCACTTCTTCGCCCACTACAAGGAGATCGAGCACGGCAAGCACGTCACCACCAACGGGTGGGCGAACCGTGTCGACGCCGAAGCCATCATCCGCGCCGCACAGGAACGGTTCACCCCGCACCCCTGACCGGCACCCGCGCACCCGACACCATCCAGTGCGCGCCCTGAACCGCCGTGGGGAGGCAACTGGCGCCCAGTGATCGCCAGGAGGTCGTCCCTCCGCCTCCCCGCGGCCCACACCCGCACGACCAACCCGAAAGGCGACAACCGCCGTGAACGACTACATCAGCAACGTCCACCACACCACCCACCATCAGGGCGAGTACGTGACCCACACCAGCCGCCCCGTCACCATCAGCAGCCTGCACGGCTCCCGGATCCTCGACTCCCGCGGCTACCCGACGATCCAGGTGCGTCTCGAGCTCGAGGACGGCACCGTCGTCACCGGTGACGCCCCCGCAGGCGCATCCACTGGCGCGCATGAGGCTGTCGAGCTTCGCGACGGCGGCAGCAGCTACGGCGGCCGCGACGTGAGCCAGGCACTGCACCTCATCACGACGGACGTCGCACCGATGATCACCGGCCAGTCGTGGACCTCGATCGGGCAGGCCGACGCCGCCCTCGCTGCCCTCGACGGCACCCCGAACCACCGCCGGCTCGGCGCGAACAGTGTCGTCGCGACCTCGATCGCGATGGCACGCGCTCTCGCCGCCGCAGCGGAGCTGCCGCTCTGGCGTTGGATCGCAGACGTCACCGGCAGCACGCCCCGCCTGCCCGTCCCGCACTTCAACGTGCTCAACGGCGGAGCGCACGCAGCGAACGCGCTCGACTTCCAGGAGTTCATGATCGCCCCGGTGAACGCCGAGACCATGACCGACGCGGTTCGGATCGGATCGGACGTCTACCACGCGCTGGCGGCACTGGTCCGGGAACGGTTCGGCAGTCTCGGTCTCGGGGACGAAGGCGGCTTCGCCCCGTCGATCGCCGCGCCCGAGGAGGCCCTCGACCTCCTCGTCGCCGCGATCAGTGCCGCCGGTTACGAGCCCGGCGTGGACACCGTCGCGATCGCACTCGACCCGGCGGCGAACGAGTTCGCGCTCGGTGACGGTAGCTACCGGGTCGTGGACCGCCGGCTCGACCGCGCAGGCATGGTCGACTACTACCGCGACCTCATCAGCCGGTATCCGATCCGGAGCATCGAAGACGGCTTCTCCGAAGATGACCACGGCGGCTGGAAGGCGATGTCGTTCGCGCTCGGCGACATGCTCCAGATCGTCGGCGATGATCTCTACGTCACCGATCCGCAGCGCATCCGCGACGGTGGGAAGGACGGGCTCTCGAACGCGGCGCTCATCAAGCCGAACCAGATCGGCACCGTCTCCCAGACCCTCGACGCGATCGGCGTCGCACGCTCGCTCGGGATGCGGAGCATGGTGTCGCACCGGTCCGGCGAGACCACCGACACGTTCATCGCGGACCTCGTCGTCGGCACCGGAACCGGACAGATCAAGTCCGGCGCACCCGCCCGCGGAGAACGCGTCGCCAAGTACAACCGGCTCACCGAGATCGCGGAGAACAATCCGGAGCTGCCCTACGGGCTGCGCTGACCCCGACCGGTCACCTCGTGGGCGACGCGCAGGAAAGCAGAACCAGCTGGCTGAGGCTCTCCCGACCAGATCGCCCGCAACGGCCGGGCAAGTGGCGGCCCAGCGAGCGGGACCCGCACCAGCGACCCGTCGTTGATGTCGGCGGCGACCGTGCGAAGGCTCATCACCGCCGGTGCAATTCCAGCCTGCGCGTTCGCCCGGATGATGCTCGTGGTCTCCAGCACCGCGGCCGGAACCGACATGCTCAAACCGGCCTCCCTGAGCCATGCGGCGAGGGTCGCGCGAGTTCCGGAACCTTCTTCCCGCAGGAGCAGAGCCGTCGCCGCCAGGACCTCCGCAGTGATCCCGGTCGACCGAGCCCAGGGATGTTCCGGCGCAACGACGACCGCGAGCTCATCGTCCGCGATCACCTGCGCGGACACACCTGCCGCCGTCACCGGGGTCTCCGTGAACCCGAGGTTCGCGCCACCCGACTGCACGAGGTCCGTCACCGCGGCGGAGTTGCCCGCGATCAGGCGCACCCGCACGTCGGGTTCGCGGCGGCGGAATTCGAGCAGCCAGCCCGGCAGCAGCAGCTCCGCGATCGTCTGTGACGCTGCGACGACGAGCGAACCCGTGGGAGTCCGCAGCGCAGCCACTCCTGCTTCGAGGTGGCGAGACGCGTCGAGGACCGGTCCGGCCAGCCCGACGACGAGCCTGCCGGTCTCGGTCAGCACCGACCCCGTGGTCGAGCGGTGCACCAACAAGTGACCGACCATGCGCTCGGCGACCCGGATCCGAGCAGACACTGCCTGTTGCGTGACGCCGAGCGCTCCAGCGGCAGCGGAGAGGGAGCCGGTCTCGGCGACGCGTGCGAGCACGTCGAGTGTGTCGAGGTCGAGGGTTCGGTCCGTGAGTCGCCGTAGTGCCACAATCATTGATTGTGCCCTGCCAAGAGGTTCCGGGTACCGCCAGAGGCAGGATTCGCGCAGGCTTGGCCCATGACAACGCTCCGCACGGACCCTGCACCCGCGAACGGTAGCCAGCTGCCCCAACGGCCGCAGACGGCGTTGTTCCGTGACCTGGAGCGGCCAGGCCTGATCGTGTCGAATCTCACACCGAACTGGTTCGCGTCGATCATGGGCACGGGGATCGTCGCTGTCGCAGCTGCGTCACTGCCGCTGCAGTTCCCCGGGCTGCGCCTCGCGGCGACGGTCGTGTGGGCGATCGCCGCGGTGCTCCTCGTCGCCCTCACGACCGCGACGGTGCTGCACTGGATCCGCTACCGGAGCACTGCAGCCGGGCACCAGCTCAACCCGGTGATCTCGCACTTCTACGGCGCACCACCGATGGCGTTCCTCACCGTCGGCGCCGGGACACTCCTGCTCGGCAAGGACTGGGTCGGCCTGCCCGCCGCCGTCACCATCGACTGGGTCCTGTGGACCATCGGCACCATCGGAGGACTGCTCACGGCAGTGCTCGTGCCGTACCTGGCGTTCACCCGCCACGAGAACAAGCCCGACTCCGCGTTCGGCGGCTGGCTGATGCCGATCGTCCCGCCGATGGTGTCCGCCTCCACCGGTGCGCTCCTGCTGCCGTACGCCCCCGCCGGGCAGGCGCGGGAGACGCTGCTGTGGTCCTGCTACGGCTTCTTCGGCCTCAGCCTCATCACGTCGCTGGTCGTGATCACGCTGATCTGGAACCGTCTCGCGCAGCACAAGGTCGGGGCCGCCGGCATGGTCCCGACTCTGTGGATCGTCCTCGGGCCGGTCGGACAGTCGATCACCGCGGTGAACCTCCTCGCATCGAACGCCCCCACCGTTGTCGATGCGAGTACCGCGCATGCCCTGCTGGTCGTGGCGCTGGTGTACGGGTTCGCGATGCTCGGCTTCGCGCTGCTGTGGACCGTCATCGCCCTCGCGATCACCATCCGCACTGCCCGCGAACACTTGCCGTTCAGCCTGACTTGGTGGTCCTTCACGTTCCCCGTCGGGACCTGCGTCACCGGCCTGAACGGGCTCGCCCTGCACTCAGGCCTGACCGTCGTTGCCGTCCTCGCCGTCATCTACTACGCCGGCCTCGTCGCCGCATGGATCACCGTTGCCCTTCGCACCTTTCACGGATCCGTCATCCGTGGCACCCTGCTGGCACCGCCACAGCCGGCATGAGTACCCCCGAGGAACTCGCTGACGTTCGATCGCTGAACGGTCTCGCGGAGACGTGGCGGACCGCGCCCGACGGCAGCCGACGGTTCGTCCCGAGCTTCGACCCACGATCCGGCGGCAGATTCAGCCGTGTCCTGGTCCTGATGCAGTCGCCTGGCCCCCAGACCATCGCCGCAGCGCACGCAGCGATCTGCAGCGAGGACAACCCGGGCCCGACCGCGGCCGCGTTCCGAGCAGCCCGTATCGAGTCCGGACTCGCACGCGGCGAGTACGTCCGCTGGAACCTTGTCCCATGGGAACTGCCCGACCGCGTGCGACTCGAGGACATCGACGAGGGGCGGCATGCCCTCGCCACACTGCTCGCGGCCCTCCCCGCTCTCACTGCGATCGTCACGTACGGGGCCGTTGCCCTCGACGGCGTCATGCGACACTTCACCCTGGACGAGCACCCCCGACTCCTTCCGGTCATCGCAGCACCACATCCGTCTCCCGCCAACGGCCGCCACCGATCGGAACAACACCTCCGTTCCGTGCAAGCACTCCGGCTCGCCGCGCGAGCGCGGCAGACGTAACAAATACGAACGATTCCGCTACAACTATCCGTACCGGCGCTCAGTCCGGGTGCGAGGCGCCGTGTCTTGTAGCGGAACCCAGTCCCAGAATCTACGTGCCGCCACTACCCCTCCTGGTCGAGTTTCGCTACGTTCTCTTCATGGGTCACCTTCTCGGGTATGCGCGCGTGTCCACCACAGACCAGGACGCGTCGCTGCAGATCGACGCGCTCAACGCCGCTGGCTGCTACCGCGTGTTCGTCGACACCATGTCCGGGTCGCTCCAACACCGGCCCGAGCTCGACAAGCTCCTCGACCAGCTCCGCCCCGGCGACACTCTCGTCGTCTGGCGACTCGACCGGCTCGGCCGGTCCATCCGGCACCTCATCGATCAGCTGCACGCTCTCGCCGAGCGCGGCATCGGGTTCCGGTCCCTGCAGGAGGCCATCGACACCACCTCGCCCGGCGGCCGGCTCGTGTTCCACGTCTTCGCCGCGTTGGCGGAGTTCGAACGGGACCTCATCAAGGAACGCACCAACGCCGGCCTCGCCGCCGCTCGAGCCCGCGGCCGCACCGGCGGCCGACCATCTCGGCTCTCCGCGGACCAGGTGCGCACCGCACGCCGGCTCTACGAACAGCAGGACATGACCGTCGCGCAGATCGGCGACGTGCTCGGCGTTAGCCGCACCACCATCTACCGTGCACTCGCGAAGCACGCCGAGCCCGTCGCGGCGCGACGAACCAAGCCTTCCCCAACGATGTAGCTGGCTATGGACGCGAGCGAGCGGTGGGGCATCCTTCGACTGCACGTCGAGGACGCCATCCCGCTCGCCACCCTGGCCCGCACCACGGGCGTCGCTGAGCGCACCCTGCAACGCTGGTTGGCCCGCTACCGAACCGGCGGATACCCGGCTCTCGCCGACGGCACCCGCACCGATCACGGCGCCCGACGGACGGCACCGGAACTGGTGCGCCTGATTGAGGGGCTCGCACTCACCAAGCCACGACCTTCGATCGCCACGATTCACCGCCAGGTCGACAATTACTGCACCAAACGAGGTCTCTCAGCGCCGTCGTACTCCGTTGTGCGGTCGATCGTGAACGGGCTTGATCCCGGGATGGTGACGCTCGCGCTTGAGGGGCCCGCGTCATATCGGGACAAGCACGAACTGCTGCTCCGACGTCGTGCGGATCGCCCCAACGCGATCTGGCAGGCGGACCACACGATGCTCGATCTGCTCATCGTCGGACCCGACGGCAAGCCCGAACGGCCGTGGTTGACGGTGATCCTCGACGACTACTCCCGCGCGGTCTGCGGGTACATGGTGTTCCTCGGCGCCCCATCCGCCGCGAACACCGCGCTCGCGCTCCGGCAAGCGATCTGGCACAAGCCGGAACCGGACTGGCCTGTCTGCGGGATCCCAGACGTGCTCTACACAGACCACGGGTCCGACTTCACCAGCCACCGAATCGGCGACACCGCCGCCGTGCTGCACCTCCGCATCATCCACTCGCAGGTCGCTCGCCCCCAGGGCCGCGGGAAGATCGAGCGGTTCTTCGGCACCATCAACACCGAGCTGCTCCCAACGCTCCCCGGCCACCTCGCACCCGGATCCTCGGCGCCGGCGCCGACGCCGGCGCTGGATCTCGCCGGTGTCGACAGTGCCATCAACACGTTCATCCGCCGCTACAACGCCCGCATCCACCGCGAGCTCCGGAAGAGCCCACTGGAAGCGTGGATCGCAGACGGGTGGCTGCCACGAATGCCGGACTCCCTCGAGCAGCTCGACGGGTTCCTGCTCACCGTCCCGACCACGCGTGTCGTGCAACGAGACGGCATCCACTTCGAAGGGCTCCGCTACACCGCAACCACTCTCGCACCCTTCGTGGGCAGCACCGTCAGCGTCCGGTACGACCCCCGCGACGTCACCGAGATCCGTGTCTTTCACCGCGACGCGTTCCTGTGCACCGCGATCAGTACCGCGCATCAGACCGAGACCATCAGTCTCAAGCAGATCCAGGCCGCCCGGAACGCGCAACGAAGAGCCCTGCGCGGGCAGATCCGCGAACGCATCGCGATCGTCCGCCCCACACCCGATGATCACACCCCACCAGCACCCGCACCGGCACCGGATCAACCGCGACTGATGACCTACGAGGAGGACCGGTCATGACGAGCCAGTTCATCATCACGAAGGAACACCGTCGGTTCGCGGAGTTCGCCGACGCCGTCCGGAAGCAGAACACCATCGGCGTCTGCTTCGGCCCCGCTGGCGTCGGCAAGACCCTCTCCGCACGCCGCTACGCCCACTGGGACAGCATCGGCCCGTTCATCGCCAGATGGGCCGCACGCAGCGAAGACGACACGAAGATCTACGCCGCCGCCCACCGAGCCCGCACCGTCTTCTACACGCCCGAGGTCTCCGCCACGATGCGCGCCCTGCAGGACGACCTCCGGCACGACATGCTCCGCACCGAACGCTGCATCGAGGAACACCTCCTGCTCCAGGGTCGCCACTTCGACCACGCACACGGCCCCAACCTGTCCCTGCTCGAGCTGATCATCATCGACGAGTCCGAACGCCTCACCGGCAACGCGATCGAGTGGCTCCGCGACCAGTACGACCGCACCGGCATAGCGATGATCCTCATCGGCATGCCCGGCATCGAGAAGCAGTTCAGCCACTACCCGCAGCTCTACAGCCGCCTCGGTTTCGCCCACCAGTACCGTCCGCTCGGCCACGACGAGCTGCTCTTCGTCCTCGAACGTCAATGGCGCAAGCTCGGCAAGACGCTCGACCCCGACGACTTCACCGACGCGCAAGCCATCGCCGCCGTCGAACGCATCACCCGCGGCAACTTCCGGCTCCTTGAGCGCCTCCTCCCTCAGATCCAACGCGTCCTGAAGATCAACGAGCTCGACGTCATCACCAACGACGTCGTCGAGGCCGCCCGCAGCACCCTCGTCATCGGCACCACCTGACCCGACACCGATCGCAGCGAAAACGACGACACAGAGCGAGGCTGCTCACAC
>NZ_SMBV01000018.1:0-25988 GCF_004346515.1 Curtobacterium sp. PhB191 | reverse complement strand
CGGCTGCTGTGTGCGCGCCGAACACACCCTGGTGCAGGGTGGAGAACCAGCAATGTGCGGCTGGTGAGCGCTCCGGGTGTTTCCCGGTCTGTGCAGGTGATTCGGGGGCCTCCGGCAAAAGGTTTGGACCGATCTGTCCTCGTTACCGGTCTGTGACCTTCGGGCCCTGGACGCGACCAGACGACGGACGGGAGGCCCGGTGCCAGCTGGCACCGGGCCTCCCGTCCGTCGTCCACGTGGGTTCAGAACGCCTT
The DNA here is from genome assembly GCF_004346515.1 of Curtobacterium sp. PhB191. NCBI lineage: Bacteria > Bacillati > Actinomycetota > Actinomycetes > Micrococcales > Microbacteriaceae > Curtobacterium > Curtobacterium sp. PhB191. The sequence continues at coordinate 25,734 of NZ_SMBV01000018.1, read as the reverse complement.
GCCGGGATTCAGGGTGCCCGCCGGGTCCAGGGCGTCCTTGACGGCACGGTGCATCGCGAGGACCCGCTCGCCCAGCTCCTGCCGCAGGCCGGGCAGCTTGAGCAGGCCGACGCCGTGCTCACCCGTGACGGTGCCGCCGAGTGCCAGGCAGTCCGCGACGATCTGGTCGAACGCCTGCTTCGCACGGGCCTTCGCGGCCTCGTCGCCCTCGGGAGCGATGATCAGCGGGTGCAGGTTGCCGTCGCCGGCGTGCGCGATGTTCGCGATGGTGACGTCGTGCGCTGCCGCCGTCGCCTGGATCCGTCGGAGCATCTCGGGCACCGCGCTGCGGGGCACGCAGATGTCCTCGGTGAGCACCGGTCCGAGCCGCTCGAGTGCCGGGTACGCGAGTCGCCGTGCCTGGAACAGCCGGTCGATGTCGTCGGGGTCCGTGGCGCGCTCGACGTCGGTGCCGCCGGCCTGCGCGAAGACGGCTGCGACCTGGTCGGCGAGCTCGTCCCCCGCGGCACCACGCTCGTCGACCCGGGCCAGCAGCAGGGTGTCGACGTCGGACGGCAGCCCGAGGTGCATCCAGTCGTCGACGGCCCGCAGGCAGGTCCGGTCCACGATCTCGAGTGCTGCGGGGATGATCCCGGCACGCGAGATCGCGGCGACGGCGTCCCCGGCGGCGCTGAGCGAGGGGAAGTACCCGATCACAGCACGTTCGTCGCGTCCGGCCAGGGGGAGCAGCTTGACGGTGACCGACACGACGATGCCGAGCGTGCCCTCGGACCCGACCATCAGGCCGGCCAGGTCGTACCCGGCGACGCCCTTCGCCGTGCGGCGTCCGAGCTCCACCACGGAACCGTCGGCCAGCACCACGGTCATCCCGAGCACGTAGTCGCGGGTGACGCCGTACTTCACGCAGCAGATCCCGCCGGCGTTCGTCGCGACGTTGCCGCCGATCGTCGAGATGGCCGAGCTCGCCGGGTCCGGCGGGTACCAGAGTCCGTGTTCCGCGACGGCAGCCCGCAGTGCGTCGTTGACCACACCGGGCTGGGCGACGGCGTAGCGCTCGTCGGTGTCCACCTCGAGCACCGCGTCCATCAGCTCGAGGGACAGGACGACCGATCCGGCCATCGCGTTCGCCCCGCCGGACAGCCCGGTCCCGGCGCCGCGCGGCACGACCCGCACGCCGACGGCTGCCGCCCACCGGACGGTGGCGACGACGTCGTCGGTGCTGCGTGCGAGGACGACGGCGAGCGGTGCGGTGGAGTCGGCCCACTCGGCGTCGTCGTGGCGGTACTGCTCGAGCGACGCCGGGTCGCGGAGGACCTGGTCCGGCTCGAGCAGATCGTCGAGGGCGGCTGTGTCGGCGGCGTGACTGACGGTCATCGGTTCGGGGGTCCTTCCGGGCGCGGCGGTGCGGCGCCGACGACGATACCGCGCTGAGTGGACGACCCGTGTCGCCTGCCAGGGACGCCGGACGACGGTGAGGCACGCGGCGGATCCGTCGCGGTGAGCAAGGAGGCCCCATGTACTTCCACGCACAGACCTGGATCAACGAGATCGCCGACGGCGAGCCCGACCCGGCAGCGGCCAACGCCCTGCAGGAAGGGCTCGGCGGGCAGTTCGGCGAGATGCGCACGATGATGCAGTACCTGTTCCAGGCGATGAACTTCCGTGGCCCGGCGGCGAAGCCGTACCGCGACCTCATCCAGGGCGTCGGCACCGAGGAGATCAGCCACGTCGAGCTCATCGGCACCACGATCTCCCGCCTGCTCGACGGCTCGCCCGAGTACACCGGCAAGCTCACCGACCCGCTCGACAAGCCGGGTGCGAAGGGTGCGACGCCGCTCAACATCGCGCTCGACACGAGCAACATCCACCACTACCTGGTCGGGGCCCAAGGTGCCCTGCCGGTCGACGCGGCCGGCAACCCGTGGAGCGGCAGCTACGTCTACAACTCCGGCAACCTGCCGCTCGACCTGCTCTACAACCTGATGCTCGAGTCCACCGGTCGCCTGCAGAAGTGCCGGATCTACGAGATGACGGACAACCCCACCGCGCGCAGCACCGTCGCGTACCTGATCGTCCGCGACCAGGCGCACGAGAACGCGTACGCGAAGGCACTCGAGACCCTCGGCGTCGACTGGAAGACCCTGCTGCCGATCCCGAAGACGAACGCCGAGCGGTTCCCGGAGGTCAAGGAGCTCCTCGACCTCGGGCTGCAGAGCAAGCAGTACAGCTTCGACCTCGACGGGGCGTCCGAGGCGGGCAAGATCTTCCGCGGCGCGTCCCCGTCGAAGGACGGCACGGACCTGACGGCGACCGAGCAGGCCCCGGCCGGCGTGCCGTCGTTCATCGCTCCGGAGCGCCTCGAGGAGTTCGGTCCCGGTCTCGACGCCGACCTGCTGGCGCTCATCCAGCAGACGGCGGAGCTCGAGCTCGGCGCCGTCGAGGTGAGCACGTACGGGCCGGTGGCCTGAACCTGCGCGGGCTCGCGGATCAGTCGAGGCAGAACTCGTTGCCCTCGACGTCCTGCATCACGATGCAGGACTCGTTGACCTGATCCGCGAGCATGCGGCGGAACTGCGTCGCGCCGAGCGCGACGAGGCGGGCGCTCTCCGCGTCGAGCGCTGCGAGACGTTCCTCGCCGACCAGACCGGTGCCGACCCGGACGTCCAGGTGCACGCGGTTCTTCACCGTCTTGCCCTCGGGAACCCGCTGGAAGAACAGCCGCGGCCCGACGCCCGTCGGGTCGACGCACGCGAAAGCGGAGTCCTGGTGCTCGGGCGGGAGCGAGGCGTTGAACGCCTGCCAGTCGTCGAACCCGGGCGGGGGAGCAGGCACCTCGTAGCCGAGGACCTCGCACCAGAACCGGGCGACCCGCTCCGGCTCGGCGCAGTCGAACGTCACCTGGACCTGTCGCACCGTTGCCATGCGCGCCAGGGTAGGCGCGCGGCGCGGGTCGCGCGCACCCGTTCTGCGACGCTCCACGAGTCGTTCGACGCGTGCACCGTCGGAACACTCGTGTTCCGACGCCGGAACAGAAGTGTCAGTCAGTGCTTCCCGCGGAGGCGACCGATGCCGAGGACGATCGCCACGACGACCATGCCGAGGACGACGCCGGCGACCGCCGAGACTGCGGTGTCGACGATCCACGTGATCACCGGGCCAGTGGCCTCGATCGCGCGCTCGATCGTGTGCAGCAGGTCGTACGGGCCGTGCCAGAAGGTCTCGGCGAGGTTCGCGATGACCAGGTGCCCGCCCACCCAGAGCATGGCCACGGTGCCGATGACGCTGATGACCCGGAAGACGGTCGGCATCGCCCGCACGATCCGCGCTCCTGTGCGACGGGTCCGGCGGACGGAGTTCTTCATCATCTGCAGACCGACGTCGTCGATCTTCACCAGCAGGGCCACCGCGCCGTAGACGACCGCGGTCATGACGAGCCCGATCACGATGAGTGCACCGAGTGTCGGCCAGAGCCCGAGGTCGGGGTCGAGGCCGGCCAGGGCGATGAGCATGATCTCGGTGCTCAGGATGAGGTCGGTCCGGATGGCGCCGAACACGAGCTTGGGTTCGGTGACCGAGTCGGTGGAGCCTGTGCCGTGGTGGACACCGAACCACTCGGTGACCTTCTCCGCGCCCTCGAAGCACAGGTACGTCCCGCCGATGAGCAGGAGGTACGGCAGCACCCAGGGCGCGAACGCGGTGAGCAGCAGCGCCAGCGGGATGATGATGATGAACTTGTTGAACAGGCTGCCGAGCGCGATGCGACCGACGACCGGCAGTTCCCGGGCCGGCGCGAGTCCCTGCACGTACTGCGGCGTGACCGCGGCATCGTCGATGACGACCCCGGCGGTCTTCGCACTCGCCTTCAGGGCCGCGGAGAGGATGTCGTCCACCACGGCGAGCAATCCGACTGACATGACTTCGTTCTCCGCTCGTCCGGGCCTGTGACGGTGCTCAGCGTAGTGGGCGCGGCGGACCCTGAACGCCGCCGGGGCGCCGTCCGTAGGCTGAGGCCATGGCTGACTTCACCGCTGCACAGGCCGCCGTCGTGCGGATCGAACGCGCCGAGGAGGGGCGTTGGGACCTCACGGTGATCAGCGACTCGGGCGTGAAGATGGGGCACGGCGTCTACCTGTTCGACGCCGCGCACGACGACGCCGAGGACGAGCAGGCCGCCGCGCTCGACTTCGTGCGCGACTACGGCTTCCGCTTCGAGCGCGACGCCGTGCAGGCCGACGGTGCGGACGCCTACTGGGCGCCGCTGCTGCCGTCCGACCAGCAGTAGCCGGCTACAGGGACGCGATCAACCGCTCGACCCGCACCCGGATGTCGTCGCGGATGGGGCGGACCTGCTCGATCCCCAGCCCGGCCGGGTCGTCGAGGTCCCAGTCCTCGTACCGCTTGCCGGGGAACACCGGGCAGGCGTCTCCGCAGCCCATGGTGATGACGACGTCCGACTCGCGCACGGTCTCGGTCTCGAGCACCGCCGGTCGGGCGTCGGCGATGTCGATGTCCTGCTCGGCCATGGCCTGCACGGCGACGGCGTTGACCTGGTCGGCGGGCTCGCTGCCGGCGGAGAACACCCGGACGCGGTCGCCGGCGAGGTGCTGCAGCCACCCCGCGGCCATCTGGGAGCGTCCGGCGTTGTGGACGCACACGAACAGGACGGCGGGGCGGTCGGTCATGCGCCCATCATCCCAGCGAGGGCGCCCGTCATCCCAGCGAGTGCGCCCGTCATCCCAGCGACGGTGCCCGTCATTCCCGCGCTGACGCCTCGAACCCGATCAGCCACGTGACACCGAACGCGTCCCGCACGGTGCCGTCCCAGTCACCCCACGGCCGCTGCTGCAGGGCGTCGACGACCGTGCCACCCTCGGCGAGCGCGTCGAACCAGTGCCGCAGGACGTCGGGTTCTTCGGCCCCGAGGAGCGAGAACAGCAGGCCGGTCGCCGCGAACGGCTCGTCGGTCTCGCTCGCGTCGGCGGCGAAGAGCTGCAGCCCGCCGGTGAGCTGTCCGTGGGCGACCGCGTCGGCGGGGCCGTCGGTCCGTGAGAAGTCGGCGTAGGTCGCGATCTGGACCTCGCCGCCGAAGACACCCTGCCAGTGCTCGAGGGCCTGCCTGGCGGTGCCGGCGAACTGGAAGTACGGCGACGGTCCGGTGACGTTCATGCCCGGACGATACCGCTGGACGAGGGCGCGCGTCCGCTCGTCAGGCGCTCGGTGCGATGCCGTCGAACGCGCGTCGCAGGATCGCGGCCGCGTCGGGGTCGTTGCCCGTGGCCCAGGTGGTGATCGCCACGTCGAAGCAACCGAGGGCCGCCTGCACGAGGACCCGTGCCCGCAGGTCGGCGTCGGGGCCGTGGAGCTGCCCGACGACGAGGGGCGTCAGGACGTCCGCCCAGGCCTGGTGCTTCTCGAGGTTCCGTGCGCGCAGTGACGCCGTGCTCGTCATCACGCGGACGGACCGTCGACCGGTCTCGGGGTCGTCGGTGCTGCCGCGCTCGAGCATCTCGGCGAAGGCCTCGCGCAGCGCGGGCCACACCGGTTGGGTCGTCGACCGCGACCGGAACGCCTCGGCGAGGGCGTCCCGGTGTCGCGCGGGGTCGCCGATGACGGCGTCCTCCTTCGCGGGGAAGTACCGGTGGAAGCTCCGCGCCGAGATCCCCACCTCGGCGGCGACCTGTTCCACGGTGACGTTGTCGAACCCGTCGGTGTCGAACCGCTCGAGTGCCACGGCGGCGATGCGCGCGCGGACGGCATCGCGGGTGATGTCCCGTAGGCCGGTTCGCACGTCGCTCACGGGACCGATCGTACCGTGACGTCATCTTCCGTCCAAGTTGTCAGACTCTGACAGTAATGGCGTACAGTGCCACTCGCATGACCACCACACGTCACGAAGGGACGGCACCATGCAGCAACGCACCCTCGGCCGACAGGGCCTCACCGTCAGCGCCATCGGCTACGGCGCCATGGGCACCACGTTCGCGTACGGACCCGGCGACGACACCGAGTCCGTCGCCGCGATCCGGCACGCCCACGAACTCGGCGTCACGCACTTCGACACGGCCGAGCTGTACGGCTGGGGGACCGGCGAGCGGCTCCTCGGCGCGGCGCTCGCCCCGATCCGCGACGAGGTGACGATCGCCACGAAGTTCGGGTTCACGCCCGAGGCCTACGCGCCGGACTCCCGACCGGAGCACATCCGGCAGGTGGTGGACGCGAGCCTGCAGAACCTCGGCACCGACTCGATCGACCTGCTCTACCAGCACGTGCACGACCCGGCTGTCCCGATCGAGGACGTCGTCGGCGTGATGCAGGAGTTCGTGCAGGCCGGCAAGGTCCGGTACCTCGGCCTGTCGAACACCGATGCCGACCAGATCCGCCGCGCGCACGCTGTGCACCCGATCTCGGCGTTCCAGACCGAGTACTCCGTCTTCTCGCGGGAGTCCGAGGCGCTCTTCCCCCTCGTCGACGAGCTCGGCATCGGCGTCGTCGCGTACTCGCCGCTGGCGCGCGGGTTCCTGAGCGGTGCCGTGCAGCCCGCGAGCGCCTACGCGGCCGACGACATCCGGCAGCAGCTCGAGTGGTGGGCGCCGGAGCACTTCGACGCGAACGTCGCCGTCGTCGCCGCGCTCACCGAGATCGCCGATGTGAAGGGCGTCTCGCTCTCGCAGCTCGCGCTGGCCTGGATCCTGGCGAAGCGCGCCGACCTGGTCCCGATCCCCGGATCGCGCAACCCCGGACGCGTCGCCGAGAACGTCTCCGCCGCCGACGTGCGGCTCACTGACGACGAGGTGGTGCGCATCGACGCGCTGTCGCGCGACGTCCGTGGGAAGCGCGCGACGGGCTGAGCCCGGCCGGGTGTCGGACGGGAGGCCCGTGGCGCGCCCGCCACGGGCCTCCCGTCCGTCCGGTGGTCGTGTCCAGGGCGCGTCTCAGGCGAGCAGGGCGAGTGCGCGGTCCACGACGTCCTCCGGTCGGCCGTCGCCGTGCAGCGCCCACCAGGTGAGGGCCGCGCTCGCCGCGGCCGCCAGGGCGTGCGCGCGCACCGACACCGCGAGGTCGTCGGGCGTCGCGCCGTCCCGCTCGGCCACGAACCGGACGATCGCGTCGGTCAGGGTCGTGACCGTGGCCGCGCCGACGTGCTCGAGGGAGGGGTTGGCGCGGATGACGCGGAGTCGGTGGCGGGTGACCTCGACGGCGTCGTCGGGGAAGGTCGCGCCGATCCGGTAGGCGGCACGCAGGGCGACCGACGACGACTCCGTGGACGGCCGCTGTCGGAGTGCGTCACCGAACCGCGAGGCGAACTCGTCGAGCCCACCCCAGACGAGCGCCGCCTTGTTCGGGAACAGCCGGAACAACGACCGGCGGCTCACCCCGGCAGCTGTCGCGACGTCGTCCATCGACACGGCGTCGAAGCCCTGCTCGTCGAACAGCCGGAGCGCCACGAGGGACACCGCGTCCGGGTCGATCGTGCGGGGGCGTCCCGTCGGCCGATCGCTCGTCGGTCGATCGCTCGTCGGCCGGTCACTCGTCGGGCGCATGGAGTCCTTTCGGCACTGAGTGCTATAACCGTCGTGGCGCAGCGAGCGCCTCTCAGTGAGGAGACGACATGACCGACACCACCGCCGGACGTTTCACCGGCAGGACCATCATCGTCACCGGGGCGGGTTCCGGCATCGGACGCGCCACGGCGACGCGCATCGCGAACGAGGGCGGGCGGGTGATCGCGACCGACGTCGTCGCCGACCGCCTCGACGCGCTCCGCTCCGAACTCGAGGGCCTCGAACTCGAGACCGTCATCGGCGACGTCGCCGCGACCGAGACCATCGACGCACTCATCGCGGCCGCGGGCGATCGCATCGACGGACTGGCGAACGTCGCCGGCATCATGGACGCTTTCCTTCCGCCGAGCGAGGTCGACGACGCCACCTGGGACCGCGTCTTCAGCGTCAACGTCACCGGACCGATGCGCCTCACCCGCGCCGTCCTGCCGCACATGATCGCCGCCGGCCGCGGCGCCGTCGTGAACGTCGCCTCCGAGGCCGCACTCCGTGCCTCGGCAGCGGGTGCCGCGTACACGGCGTCGAAGCACGCGATCGCCGGGTTCACCAAGAGCGTGGCGTTCTTCCACGGGCCGCAGGGCATCCGGGCAAACGCGGTCGCGCCGGGCGCGGTCGCGACGAACATCGAGGCGCCGATGCGCAGCGAGTACGCCGCCAGCCGGGTCGGCCCCATCATGCAGGTCGCCATCCCGCCGGTGGCGCAGCCGGAGCAGCTCGCAGCGGCCATCACCTGGCTGCTCAGCGACGACTCTGCCAACGTGAACGGCGCCGTGCTGCCGAGCGACGGTGGGTGGTCGGTCGTCTGACGAAAATGCTCAGATACGAGTAGAAATCTACTAGAAGTGGTAGATTTCTACTCGTATCCGATCGGAGGTCCCGATGCAGTTGCAGTCCCCCTTCGCGACGGTGACCACCTCCGTGGACGGCGATGTGCTCGCCGTGTTGGCACGAGCGCCAGGACCGATGACGATCGCGGCCATCTGCAGCCTGGTGCCGGACCGGTCGTACGCCGGGGTCCGGAACAGTGCGGATCGGCTGGTCGAGCAGGGTGTCGTCGACGGGCACCGGACCGGACGGACGAAGTCGTTCAGCCTGAACCGGGAACACCTCGCCGCCGATGCGATCACCGCTCTGGCCGATCTCCGGCGCGCGTTCCTCGAACGACTCCGATCGGGCTGTCGATCGATCCCCCTCCGGTACGCCGCGCTCTTCGGATCCGGCGCCCGTGGTGAGATGCGGCCGGACAGCGACCTCGATGTCTGCTTCATCGTCGAGCACGGCCGACGTGAGGAGGCAGAGGACCAGATCCACGCGTTGTGCCGTGCGGCCGGTCGGTGGACCGGGAACGCCGTGCGGCCGGTCCTCTTCGACGAGGACGAGATCGACGGCACCGACCCGCTCCTCGCATCGGTTGCCGGGGACGGGATTCCCATCGCAGGCGATGGTCGATGGCTGTCCCGGAAGCTCCGTACCCTGACTGGATGACCCCGCGAACCGGCACCACCGCACCGGGCGACGAGTCGTTCCGGAGGGGCCGGCTCGCCAAGGCGACGGAGTTCCTCGAAGCTGCAGAGGCCCTCCGCGCGCTCGGCGGTGACGCAGGGGTCTTCAGTGCCGGATCGCAGTTCGCGAACGCGTTCGTCACGCAGTGCGTCCTCAGCGGCATCGCCGCGGCTGACGCGATCTGCGTCGCTCGGACCGGCGAGTACTCGCGATCGGGAGCACACGACGAAGCGGTACCCGTGCTGCGTGCGGCAGCTGGACAGCCGGTTGCGAAGCACCTCGAGGTGCTGTTGGCGGTGAAGACCAAAGCCGAGTACAACGCGCGGTCGGTCAGCGACAGCGACATCGTGCGCGCCGGGGAAGCGGCCGAGGCCCTCGAGGCGGCCGCGCGGTCGGTCTGACGCGCCGGTCGATCCGGAGCGGCTGGCCCGCTTACACTGCCGACATGACCGAGGTCCCCGTCGCGCGCTCCGAGTGGGGCCGGTTCGCCCCCGACTCCGTCGAACGCCGGATGCTCGAGCACACCGGCACCGCCCTCGGCCTCGTCCTCCGCCCGCGCACGGTCGTGCTCGACCGCGCCCGGGTCGAGGTCGAGGGCATCGACGACGCCGACCGTGTCGTCGTGCAGCTCGTCGCGAACCAGGGCGCCTACAAGCCCGCCTGGCGCAACAAGGTGATGGCGGACCTGTTCAAGCTGCTGTGGCTGCGGCGGTCGGTCCCCGGGGTGGAGCGGGCCGTGCTCGTCGTCGCCGAACCCGCGGCGAGGGCGCTCGCCGGGTGGGTGGCGGTTGCCGCCGAGGACCTCGGCGTCGAGGTGCTCGTCTGGGACGGGCAGACCGCAGTGCTCTCGCCGCGCTGAGCGCAGTCGACCCGACCCGCGCACTCGTTCACACGTTCGCAACACATGTGGTCCGACTCCGTAACACGGGCGTCCTAGCCTCGTCACCAGCAGCGGATTTCCGCGTCGCAGACCAACCCGAGCTCGCGACGCACGCTCTCCGCCATACGAGACCGAGCCTGCGTGCTCGCCGACGGTATGGAGGAACGGATGACCACATCAGCGGTCCGCGTGGACGCGGTGCGCAAGGTGTACGGCAGCGGCCCGAGCGCGATGGTCGCGCTCGACGACGTCGAGTTGACCATCGAGCCCGGGAAGTTCGTGTCGCTCATCGGCCCGAGCGGCTGCGGGAAGTCGACGCTGCTCCGCCTGGTGGCCGGGCTCGAGCCCGCCGACCGCGGTGACGTCCGGGTGCACGGTGTCACACCGGCCCAGGCCTGCGCGGCGAAGCTCATCGGACTCGTGCCCCAGGCGCCGGCGCTGCTGCCCTGGCTCACCGTGCTGCAGAACGTGTCGCTCGCCGGGCGCGTGAACCCGGGTGCCGGTCGCCGCCGTGCCGCCATCGAGGACCTCGAGGAGCGCAGTACCGGCACCGGCCCGGACATGCGCGAACTCCTGCGGATGGCGGGACTCGGCGAGGCGATGGACAAGCTCCCCGCACAGCTGTCCGGCGGCATGCAGCAGCGTGCCGCGATCGTCCGGGCCTTCGGCCTGCGCCCCGACGTCCTGCTGATGGACGAGCCGTTCTCGGCGCTCGACGAGTTCACCCGCGAGAGCCTGCAGGACCAGCTGCTCGACCTGTGGGACGAGCTGCGCACGACGGTGCTCTTCGTGACGCACTCGGTGTCCGAAGCCGTCCGGATGTCGGACACCGTCGTCGTGATGGCGCCGCGCCCCGGCCGGATCGTCGACGTCATCGACATCGACCTGCCCCGCCCGCGCAACCAGCGATTGTTCGAGGAACAGCGGTTCCACGAGTACGAAGACCTGGTCCGGACCCGTCTGCACAGCGCCTGGCGCATGACCGATGCGGCCTGAGGGAGACGGGACCATGAGCGCCACCACCACCTCCACGCCCGCCGCGACCGCCACCACGGCCGACGCCGAACGACGCACCGCGCGCCGACCGGTGCCCGGTTGGCTCCGACCGACCGTCTGGTTGCCCCTCGTCGTGATGCTCGCCGTCCTGGCGGTGCTCTGGCAGATCGGCGCGACGGCGATGCCGTACCTGCTGCCGCCGTTGCCCGCGGTGGGGGAGACCCTCGCCACGCAGCTGCCCTACTACCTGCAGAACGCCGGCATCACCCTGGCGGAGTCGCTCGTCGGCCTGGCCATCGGGTTCCTCGCCGCCTTCGTGCTCGCGGTGCTGACGAGTGAGCTGCCGATCGTCCGCCGTGCGGTCATGCCGATCGCCATCGTGCTGAACGTCACGCCCCTCGTCGCGATCGCCCCGGCCCTGGTGGTGGCGTTCGGGTTCGGGCCGCTGCCGAAGCTCGTCATCACGGCGCTCATCTGCTTCTTCCCGATCCTGATCAACACCGCCGCAGGCCTGCGGTCCGTGCCGCAGCCCGTGCTGCAGGTGTACAAGACGATCGATGCCTCCCGGTTCGAGATGCTCGTGCACCTGCGGATCCCGAACGCCCTGCCGTTCGTGTTCGCGGCCCTGCGGATCGTGTTCCCGCTGTCGATCATCGGCGCGGTCGTCGCGGAGCTGTCCGCCTCGGGTTCGACCGGCGGCCTCGGCACCGTGATCAGCACGGCGTCGTCGATGAACCAGCTCGACGTCGTCTACGCGGCGATCGCGATCCTCGCGGTGATGGGCGTGGTCCTGCTCGGACTCATCACGGTCGTCGAGCGGCGCGTCCTGCACTGGCACCGCACCGCGAACGACTGACGCGCGGTCCGCCGGCCGCACCACGCGGCCGCCCCGCGGCCCTGCCGCACCACCCGCCGGCGCGAGCCTGCCCGCGCGACGTCAGCCGCGCCTCCAGGCCGACGTCCGGCGACCCACCGACCCACCCGCACCCGCCCTGCACCACCCATCTCTTCCCACAGGAGTGACCATGCAGCACAGCACCATGCAGCACCGCACCAAGGCCGCACTCGCGGCCCTCGCCACCGCCGTCGTCGCCCTCGCGCTCACCGGCTGCAGCACCGGCTCGAGCGCCGGAACCACCTCGTCCGAGGGCAGCGCGATCTCGGCCGAGCGGTGCAAGGAGAACAAGGACGCCGGCAAGATCACCTACCTTTCCGGCTACCAGTACCAGTCGTCGGCGTCGATCCTCGAGTACATCGCGGCGGACGAGCTCGGCTACTTCAAGGACCTCTGCCTCGACGTGACCCTGAAGCCGGGCTCGGGTGACACCGCCCAGAACACGAAGCTCCTCGCCAGCGGCCAGGCCACCGTGTCCGCCGTCGCCGAGCAGGACCTCATCCAGGCCCGGGCGAACGGCATCGACATCACCGGGATCTCGTCGTACTCGAACGCCGGCCTCGACGTCCTGATGACGAACAAGGACATCACGAAGCTGCCGCAGCTCGACGGCCAGGTCGTCGGCCACAAGGGCTACGTCCCCGCCTCGGTCCGGGCGATGATGGAGAAGGCCGGTGTCGAGTGGGACTCCCTCACGCTCGTGAAGGAGGGCTACGACCCGTCCGTCCTGCCCCGCAAGCAGAACGGCCTCGAGGCGCTGACCGGCTTCGTGTCGAACGAACCGAACCTGCTCAAGGCCGCCGGTGACGACGTCACCGTCTGGCAGCCCGTCGACTACGACATCCCCTCGTCGATCGGTGCGATGGCCGTGAACCCCGCCTTCGCGAAGGCGCACCCGACCGCGGTCGAGGACGTCCTGCGCGCAGCCCTGCACGCCTACGACTTCTGCTCCGCGAGCGAGGCGAAGACCAAGCAGTGCGTCGGGTACGCCGCGAAGCTGTCCGGCGCCACCTACGACACCGCCCAGAACACCAAGATCTGGACCACCGAGACGAAGGTCATCGCGGACAACCCGACGCCGGACCAGCCGCTCGGCGGGATCGACCCGGAGAACGTGACGAAGCTCGTGGACATGCTGCACCAGTTCGACATCGTCAAGAGCTCCGTGACCGCCGACGACGCGAAGCGCTGGTTCACGAACGAGTACATCGACGCCATCACGAAGGACGGCGAGACCGTGTGGCCGGCACCGTGAGCGCCATCGTCACCGAGTGTTCCGCAACGACCAGAAAGGCGGCGTGAGATGCCCGCGAAGGAGTACGGGATCTTCCTCCCGATCGGCAACGGCGGGTGGATGCTCTCCACCACGGCACCCCACCCCGAGGCGACCTACGCGTGGAACAAGCGCGCGGCGCTGCACGCCGAGACGATCGGCCTGGACTTCGTGATGTCGATGGCGAAGTGGCGCGGCTTCGGCGGCTCCACCGACCACTGGGGTCGCTCCCTCGAGTCGATGACGATGATGGCCGGCATCGCCGAGGCCACCGAGCGGGTCAAGATCTGGGCGACGATGCACGCCAACGTCCACAACCCGGCGGTCGCCGCGAAGATGTACACGACGCTGCAGGACGTCTCCGGCGGCCGGGCCGGCATGAACATCGTCAACGGCGCCTACGCGGCGGAGTTCGAGCAGTTCGGGATCTGGGACGCGGCCCTCAGCCACGCCGACCGGTACCGGATGACGGAGCTCTGGACCGAGGCGGTCACGCGCCTGTGGACCGAGGACAGCGTGACGATGCACACGCCGTACTTCGACCTCGACGCGTGCGAGTCCCGCCCCCACCCCGCATCGCGGCCGACCATCATCAGCGCCGGCAAGTCCGAGGCAGCCCGGGCGTTCCAGGCGAAGCACGCCGACGGCGCCTTCCTGGCAGCGGACAGCCTGGACGAGATGCGCGACCTGTCCCGCGACGTCCACGACCGCGCCGCCGCCGAGGGACGCGAGTGCCGCACCTACTCGATGCTCACGGTCGTGCAGGGCGAGACCGACGCCGCCGCGCAGCGGAAGGTGCGCGAGTGGGGTGCCGGCGTCGACCGCGAAGCACTGGCCTCGATGCGGGCGTCGTGGGGCGTCCCCGCCGAGCAGGCGCGTGCCTGGGCGGACGGTGCTGCCGGTGAGGACGCGTTCCAGACCGCGTACGTCGCCGGGTCCGCCGAGACCGTCATCGAGCACATCGAGTACATCGTCGACCGGGGCGAGCTCGACGGCCTGATGCTGATCTTCCCCGAGTACGACCAGGACATGGTGCTGTTCGGGGAGACCGTCCTGCCGGCGCTCCGCCAGCACGACGCGGCGGTCGTCCGGTGACCGGGGGACCCGACGCGGGTCGCGACCCGCGGCTCGCGCAGTTGCTGTCCGCTCCGCTCCGCCCCGCGCTCGTCGTCGTCGACGTGCAGCGCGACTTCGGTGAGCCGGCGCGGATCGCCCCCTACGGACTCGACGACCGCGCGTCCGTCGCCGTGGCCGCCGCCGTCACCCGCATCGGCTCGCTCGTCGACGAGGCCCGCGCAGCGGGCGTCCCCGTCGTCTGGGTCGAACTCGGCAGCGACCCGGCCCGGCCGTGGCGCTCCAGCACGTGGCTGCGCGGGGGCGACCCGGACGGCCCGATGCCGGACGACGAGCCCTGCCGGATCGGCACGGAGGGCGCCGAGTGGTACCGCACGGCGCCCGAGCCCGGTGAGACACGCGTCGTCAAGCGCGGCTACAGCGGGTTCCTGGGCACCGACCTGGAGGCCCGGCTCACCGCCGCAGGGATCGGCTGGGTCACCGTCGTGGGACTCACGACCGAGTGCTGCGTCCTCGCCACCGCACAGGACGCGATGCAGCTCGGCTGGCACGTGGTGGTCCCGCAGGACGCCACCGCCGCGTACGACACCGACGTGCACGACGCCGCACTCACCCTGATCGACCTCAACGTGGGCGTCGTGACCGACGCCGACGAGACGGTGGCGCTGTGGCGCGCGGCTGCTGACGCGTCTGCGTCTGCTGCTGCTGCTGCTGCTGCTGCTGCTGCGTCTGCGTCCGGGTCTGCGTCCGCTTCGCCGGTGGGTGCCCGATGAGCGGCATGCACCTGGCCTACGACCTGTCCTTCACCCACACCGAGGGGCGGTGGGCAGCGGCCGGCAGCTGGGTCGGCCAGGACTTCCCCGACGTCCGCATGTACATGGAGGTCGCCAGGACCGCCGAGCGCGCAGGCGTCGACATGCTGTTCTTCGGCGACGGGTCCGGTGTGCCGAGCACGTGGCGCGGCAGCATCGACCCGGCCGTCGAGTGGGGCATCCAGTGGCCCCGGCAGGACATGTCGCCCGTGATCGCCGCGATGTCCACCGTCACGGAGCACATCGGGTTCGGGCTCACCTACTCGTCCACGTTCACCCACCCCTTCTCCGTCGCCCGACTGCTCAACTCGCTCGACCACGTCACCGGGGGACGGATGGCGTTCAACGTCGTCGCCTCGTCGCGGGGCGCGGACGCGGCGAACTACGGGTCCGACCACCTGATCGACCACGACCTGCGGTACGAACGGATGGAGGAGTTCATCGGCGTCTGCCGTGCGCTCTGGGACTCCGTCGCCCCGGACGCGATCGTCCGCGACCGCGCGACCGGCCGGTTCGCCGATCCGGCCGGGGTGCACCCGATCGACCACGACGGCCGCTTCTTCAAGGTGCGCGGCCCGCTCGCGAGCGTCCCGAGTCCGCAGCGGCACCCCGTCGTCGTGCAGGCCGGCAACTCGCCGCGCGGCATCGCCGCCAGCGCGTCGTTCGCCGACCTGGTGTTCGGGTTCGGGTCGAGCGTCGCCGGACAGCTCCGGCACCGGAACGCCCTCGACGCAGCGCTCACCGACGCCGGTCGGGACCCGTCCGGCGTCGGGATCCTCTGGGCGACCCAGGTCATCGTCGGCGCCACCGACGCCGAGGCCGCCGCCCGCCGTGACTCGCTGCTGTCGTTCTGGAACCGCGAGGCCGTCGGCACCTTCATCTCGCACAACGCCGGGTACGACTTCTCCACGCTCCCGGAGACGTTCCGCCTCGGCGAGCTGCGCGACGAGATCGTCGCCGCGCAGGCGAGCCCGGCCGGCCTGGTCGGCAGCCTGGTCGCCGAGTTCGGCGAGGACCACACCATGGACCGCGACGACTTCTTCGAGCACGGCTGGCGTGCTGCGACGGGCCTCGACCACATGCTGGTCGGCGACGCCGCGGGGGTCGCCGACGCCCTGCAGGAGAACTTCGCGGCCACCGGCGGACGCGGCGGCTACATGCTGTCCAGCCCGCTCGGCATGCCCACCGGGTTCGCCGACCTGAGCGAGCTGCTCGTGCCGGAGCTGCGTGCCCGAGGTGCCCTGGCGCCGCGGTACCCGGGGTCGACGCTCCGCGAGAACCTGGAGGTGTGAGGTGACCCCGGCCCGTCGGTGGCTCGCGCTCGGCGGGCTCTGCCTCGGCTTCTTCATGCTGCTGCTGGACAGCACGATCGTGTCCGTCGCCCTGCCGGACATCGGCAGCGACCTCGGCACCGACGCGTCGCTGTCGGTCTGGGTGAACAGCGCCTACCTGTTCGCGTTCGCCGTGCCGCTCCTCGTCGCCGGACGGCTCGGCGACCGCTTCGGGCACCGCCGGGTCTACCTGCTCGGGCTCGCGGTGTTCACCGTCGCGTCGGTCGGGTGCGCGTTCGCACCGGGGATCGGCGCGCTCATCGTCTGGCGCGCCGTGCAGGGCGTCGGTGCCGCGCTGCTGACACCCCAGTGCCTGACCGTGATCCGCTCGTTGTTCGAACCACCCCGACTCGCCGTCGCGCTCGCCGTCTGGAGCGCCGGTGGCGGTGCGGCGACCGTCGCCGGCCCGATCGTCGGCGGCGTGCTCGTCGAGGCGTGGGGGTGGCCGTCGGTCTTCCTGGTGAACGTGCCCGTCGGCATCGTCACCGCCGGCGCCGTGCTGCGGTTCGTGCCGGTGTCCCGACGCATCGCGGTGCCCCTGCCGGTGCTCGCCGTCGTCGGGGTGACCGCCGGGGTGTTCGCGGTGGTCGTCGGTGTCCAGGGCACGGGCGACGGCGTCCTCGCCGCCCCCCTGCCGCGGGTCGGTCTGGTGGTGCTCGGCGCACTCGTCGTCGCTGCGGTGCTCACGGTGCAGCGCCGCGCGGGGGACCGGGCGCTCGTCCCGCTCGGGTTGTTCCGCGACCGCGGGTTCGTGACCGGCTCGTGGGGCGCGACGGCTGCGTCGTTCTGCGTCGGGTCGGCGCCGATCCCGCTCATGCTCGACCTGCAGGACGGACGTGGTCTCGGACCGGGTGCCGCGGCCCTCGTGCTCGTGCCGATGGGGGTCGCCTGCCTGGCCGCCGCACCGTTCGTCGGCCGCACGACGAACACCGCGGGCCCCCGTGCGACGGCGACCATCGGCGCCGTCCTGCTCGTCGTCTCGGTGGCGCTGACCGCCGTGCTCATCGGGACCGCCGCACCCCTCTGGGCGGTCGCGACGGCGTTCACCGGCTTCGGGGTCGCGAACGCGTTCGTCTGGTCGCCGTTCTCGCTCGCGGCGGTGCTCGGGGCCGGACCGGCGACCATCGGTGCGGCGTCGAGCACCTTCAACACCGTGAAGCAGCTCGGTGCCGTCCTGGGCAGCACGGTCACCGCGGTGCTGCTCGCGGTGTCGACCGACGCGGTTGCCCTCGGTGCCCTGGCGCTGGCGGCCCTCGGGGCACTCGTGGCGGCGGCGTCCCTGCCAGGGCGAGCGCCGGCGGTCCTGACCGGCGCGGTCGTGCACGGCGCCGGGGTCGGGCACGGGCTCGGGTTCCCGACCGCCAACCTGCTGCCCGACGACGCGGGCGCTGTTCCGTCGGACGGGGTCTACGTCGGCTGGCTCACCGCGCCGACCTGGTCCGGTGCCCGTGAGGCGCTCGTGTCGATCGGCAGCAACAGCACCTTCGCCGACCGGCCGCGCACCGTCGAGATCCACGTGCTCGACTTCGACGGCGACCTGTACGGCACCCCCGTCGAGCTCACCGTCGGCCGTCGGCTCCGGCGGCAGCGCACGTTCCCCGGGCCGGACGCCCTCGTCGCCGCGATGCGTGCCGACGAGCGCCGTGCCCGCACCCTGCTCGCCCGCTCCTGAACGAAGGAACCACCATGCAGCACGACTTCACCGACGACCCGCTCGACATCCGCGAGGCGATCGCCGAGGTCCCCTCCGTCGTGGCCGCCATCGCAGCCCGGGTCGACGGCGTGCTGGTCGTCATGGTGGCGACGTCCTTCACCGTCGGGGTCTCGTACGACCCGCCGCTCGCGACGATCGCCGTGCAGCACTCGTCGACGACCTGGCCGGACCTGGCCTGCGCGCCGGTGCTCGGCATCTCCGTGCTCGCCGAGGGGCACGCGGCGCAGACCCGGCAGCTGGCCTCCCGCGACCGGGCGCAGCGACTGTTGGGCGTGCCGTCCACGGACACCGGGGCGGGAGCGATCCTGCTCGACGGCGCGCACTCGTGGCTGGAGTGCTCAGTCGAGGCCGTCCACCGCGCGGGCGACCACGACATCGTGGTGCTGCGGGTGCTCCGCTTCGCCCGCGACTCCGCGAACGCCGCGCTCATCTGGCACCGGCCAGCTCGGCGGCCAGCAGGCGTCGCCACCACCTGACGTTCTTTCCCAGAACGCGTGCGATGGGAAGCGGAATCGGGCGCACCTGGTCAGAAGTTCCGACCCGGTACGCCCGAAACGACTCGGTACGCTCCGCGCGGCGGCCCGCACGACCCCCTCAGGACGCCAGCGCCGCCATCTCGCGCACCACGGCCCGGAGCCGCACCGCGAGCTCGTCGTTGTTCCGCACGGAGTCGCGGTGGGCGGCCTCGCTGAGCGCCGACATCACGAGCGTCACCGCCGTGCGTGCGGTCTGGTCGTCGGTCCTGGTGCCCACGACGCTGAGCAGGGACTGGCGCGACTCGGCCATCCACTGCATCACCATCGACGACATCTCGGGCCGGAGGACCAGCAGCTCCTTCATCCGGCGGCGGTCCTGGGACAGCGGTACGGTCGCCGCGACGAGGGTGCAGAGGTCGTCGACCAGGCCGCCACGAGCCTCGGTGAACCATGCTGCGGAAGGCTCCGGGACCTCGACGGAGTCGAGTCCGAGGGCGGCGTGCGCCTTGGACGAGAAGTAGTTGAAGAAGGTGCGGGGCGAGACGTCGGCATCGGCGCAGATCTGCTCGATGGTGACGCCGTCCAGCCCGTGCGCGGACACCAGCGTCAGGGCCGCGTCGTGCAGCGCCTGCCGGGTCTGCTGCTTCTTGCGCTCCCGCAGGGTGCACGGCTCCGTCGCCACTGCAGCTGCCGGGGTGGTGATCACGTGGACTCCTGGTGGTGGGGGTTGGTGGGCCGCCCGTGCCGGAAAGGGGGCACGGCACGGACGGCCCGGTCGGTCACCGACGGTGCGTCGGCGCGGATCCGGTCGAACCCGATCCGGTGGGCACCGAGCCGGTCGGCACGGACCCGGTCATCGGACCGGTGAACGAGCCGGCGTCGGCAGCGGCGGCGCCGGCTTCGGCCTCGAGCTGGGCCTCGGCGGACAGGTCGGCACGCTCCTGCAGGGCGGATCGCTGGCGCAGCGGCGGCACCCGGAAGAACCAGGTGAGCACGAACGCGAGCAGGATCACACCGAGGCCGACCCAGTAGATCGTCACGGACGAGGCGTTGAAGCCCGCCATGAACGGCCGGGTCAGGCGGCTGTCGGCACCGGTCAGGAACGAGGTGTCGTTCGTGCTGGTGGCACTGTCGCTCGTGGTGTTGCCGTCGTCGATCTTCTTCGCGAGCTCCGGGGTGAGCTCGTCGACCCAGTACGAGCGCTGCGAGGCGTTCGACCAGTCGACGGACACGGTGCCGTCCTGCACGCTGGCGTGTGCCTGGTCGGCGACCTGCTCGAGCGCTGACTGCTCGGCCGCCGGCGTCGCCGCTGCGACCTGCTGGTCGATGACGGACTGGGCCGAGGCGGCGGGGACCGCACCGGAGGCGACCTGCTGCTGCACGGCTGCCGTGACCTGCTCGGTGACCGCGGCATCGGCGGCCTGCGTCGCCTTCGCCGAGGCGGCGTCGAGCTGCGACTGCACGGTCTTCGTCAGCGGGGTGACGACGGGCGTCCAGATCTTGTCCATCGCGCCCTGGTTCGCCTTCGCGCTGGCGACGGTGGGGTTGAGCGCGGCGTCGAGCGCCGGGCCGAGGTCCTTCTCGTTCGCGGTGGCGTGCAGGATGTTCGCCGGCATCACCGAGAACAGGATGGACAGCAGGACCGCGGTGCCGAGCGTTCCACCGATCTGCCGGAAGAACGTGGCGGACGACGTGGCGACGCCCATGTCACGGGCCTCGACGGAGCCCTGCGAGGCCAGGGTCAGCGACTGCATGACCGAGCCGAGGCCGAGGCCGATCAGGAACATGCCGATCATCAGGAACCAGAGCGGCTTGTCGATCGACATGAAGGTCAGGACGACGTAGCCGGCGGACACGAGCGCGGTGCCGATGACCGGGAAGATCCGGTAGCGGCCGACGCGGGCGACGATCTGACCGCTCGTGATCGAGGCGATCATGAGACCGCCGACCAGGGGCAGCGTGGCGAAGCCGGACTCGGTCGGGGTGAGCCCCACGACGATCTGCAGGTAGAGCGGGATGGTGAGCATCGCACCGAACATCGCGAAGCCGACCAGGAACCCGATGACGGTCGCCATCGAGAACGTGCCCGAGCGGAAGAGCTTGAGCGGGATGATCGCCGCGTCGCCCATCTTCGACTCGATGAGCAGCAGCCCGATCAGGCCGACGACCCCGACGACGTAGCAGGCGATGGCGGCGGGGGAGCCCCAGCCCCAGATGCGGCCCTGTTCGGCGACGAGCAGCAGCGGCACGAGGGTGACGATGACGGCGGTCGCGCCCCACCAGTCGACCTTGGGCTTCGCGTCGTCGGCACTGTGCACCTTCGGCAGGTGCAGGAAGACGATGACCATGAGGAGCGCGGCGACACCGATCGGCACGTTGATCAGGAGGACCCAGCGCCATCCCGTGATCCACAGGATCTCGGAGGAACCGGCGAGCAGCCCACCGATGAGCGGCCCGATGACGGACGAGATGCCGAACACGGCGAGGAAGTAGCCCTGGTACTTGGCACGTTCGCGCGGGGCGAGGATGTCGCCCATGATCGCGAGCGGCAGCGACATGAGCGCACCGGCACCGATGCCCTGCACGGCGCGGAAGGCCGCGAGCATGAGCATCGAGGTGGACATCGACGACAGGACGGCGCCGAGGATGAACACGACGATGCCGAAGATGTAGAGGGGCCGGCGGCCGAAGATGTCGGAGAGCTTGCCGTAGATCGGCGTCGCGATCGTCGAGGTGATCAGGTAGGCCGTGGTGACCCAGGCCTGCTGGTCGAGGCCGTGCAGGTCGTCGCCGATGGTGCGGATCGCCGTGCCGAACACCGTCTGGCCGAGGGACGACAGGAACATGCCCGCCATCAGGCCGTAGATCACCAGGAGGATCTGGCGGTGGGTCATCAGGGGCTGCGGGCCGGTCCCGCCGGAGGCTGCTGGGGCCTCGGCGGTGTGCCGACCGTGCTGCACCTGGACGGGTGCGGTGGCGGTCATCGAACTCCTTTTTCGTGCTGTGTAACTTTGCAGACCGCGCAACGATACATCTGTTGCTTCCAGCAAGCAACTAAATGTGCCCACTACGCTGGCCCCATGTGCGACGACCGGCGTGCCGCCGAGCGACTCCTGCGATCCCAGCTCGACCGGCTGTGGGTCCGGCAGACCCTGCGTTCCTCGCTCATCGAGTCCCGCGGCGGGCTCGACCCGACGGCGCGGGTGATCCTGCGTGCCGTCGCCGGTCACGGACCCGTCCGGGCGACCGCGATCGCCGACGCGACGGGCCTGTCCCGCCCGGTGATCAGTCGCCGGGTGGCGTCGCTGGTCGAGGCCGAGCACCTGGTCGGCTCGCCGGACCCCGCCGACGGCCGAGCGACCCTGGTCTCGCTCGCACCCGCGGGCAAGCAGTTGCTCGACCAGCTCGACGCCGCCGGCGCCGAGGTCTTCGACGACCTCACCGAGGAGTTCGCCTCGGACGAGCTGCGCTCGCTCGCCGAGATGCTCACGCGACTGAACGACCGGGCCGACGCGGTCCTCGGGATCGGCACCACGCGCCCGTGACGTGACCAACAAGAGGACGGGAGGCGCGGGGCGGGCCCGCCCCGTTCCTCCCGTCCGCACGCCCCCCGGTCACTGCGGAGCGTGCATTCGAGATACCGTTGGTGTATGAGCACGGACACCGCCACCACCACCGAGACCACCGACGAGGGGCCCGTGGTGACCTTCGCCGATCTCGGCCTGAGCGATGCTGTGCTCAAGGCCGTCAAGGACATCGGCTACGAAACCCCTTCCGCCATCCAGGAAGCCACCATCCCCACACTGCTCGACGGCCGCGACGTCGTCGGCCTCGCGCAGACCGGAACCGGCAAGACCGCCGCCTTCGCGCTGCCGATCCTGTCCCGCATGGAGCCCGGCAGCAAGAAGCCGCAGGCCCTCGTGCTGTCCCCGACGCGTGAGCTCGCCCTGCAGGTGTGCGAGGCGTTCGAGCAGTTCGCGTCGCACATGAAGCACGTCCACGTCCTGCCGGTCTACGGCGGTCAGGCGTACGGCGTGCAGCTGTCCGCCCTGCGCCGCGGCGTCGACGTCATCGTCGGCACCCCCGGTCGCATCATGGACCACCTGGCGAAGGGCACGCTCGACCTGTCCGAGCTGAAGTACCTCGTGCTCGACGAGGCCGACGAGATGCTCAAGATGGGCTTCGCCGAGGACGTCGAGACGATCCTGGCGGACACCCCCGACGACAAGCAGGTCGCCCTGTTCTCGGCGACCATGCCCGCCCAGATCCGCCGCATCTCGCAGCAGTACCTGACGGACCCGGCCGAGATCACCGTCAAGACCAAGACGAAGACCGCCGCGAACATCACGCAGCGCTACCTGATGGTCTCGTACCCGCAGAAGGTCGACGCCCTGACCCGCATCCTCGAGGTCGAGGACTTCGAGGGCATGATCATCTTCGTCCGCACCAAGAGCGAGACCGAGACCCTGGCCGAGAAGCTCCGTGCCCGTGGTTACGCCGCAGCCGCCATCAGCGGTGACGTCGCCCAGGCCCAGCGCGAGCGGACCGTCAACCAGCTGAAGTCCGGCAAGCTCGACATCCTCGTCGCCACGGACGTCGCCGCCCGTGGCCTCGACGTCGACCGCATCACCCACGTCGTGAACTACGACATCCCGGTCGACATCGAGTCCTACGTGCACCGCATCGGCCGCACCGGTCGTGCCGGCCGCTCGGGTGACTCGATCAGCTTCGTCACCCCCCGCGAGCGTCGCCTGCTCTCCGCGATCGAGCGCCACACGAAGCAGCCGCTCACCCAGATGCAGCTGCCGACGATCGACGACGTCAACGAGACGCGCCTGACCCGCTTCGACGACGCGATCACCGCGGCGCTCGAGGACCAGGGTCGCATCGCTGCCTTCCGCGACGTCATCGCGCACTACGTCGAGCACCACGACGTCCCCTCGGACGACGTCGCCGCCGCCCTTGCCGTCGTGGCGCAGGGCGACTCGCCGCTGCTCCTGACCGCAGCCGACGACGCCCTCCGCACGCAGATGGAGCGCGACGCCCGCCGTGGCGAGCGCGACGACCGCGGTGCACGTGACGACCGCGGCCCGCGCAGCGACCGTGGCGGCGACCGTGGTGGCGACCGGGACCGTGCGCCCCGCCGTTCGCAGCCGATGACCGCCTACCGCATCGAGGTCGGCCGCCGTCACCGCGTCGAGCCGCGCCAGATCGTCGGCGCCCTGGCCAACGAGGGTGGCCTGCGCCGCGACGACTTCGGTGCGATCCGCATCCAGCCGGACTTCTCCATCGTCGAGCTGCCCGCCGACATGGACGGCGGCGTGCTCGACCGCCTGACCGACACCCGGATCAGCGGAAAGCTCATCGAGATCAAGCCCGACCGCCGTGGTGGTGGCCGCCGCGACGAGCGTCCGGAGCGCAAGCCGCGCTACTGACGCGAGTCGCGTCGTCGACGCGAGTTGCGTCCTGGACGCGACCACCTCTTGACGGGAGGCACGGTGCCAGCTGGCACCGTGCCTCCCGTCCGTCGTCCGGTCGCGTCTCCCGCCGCGGGCCGCCCCGCGTGCCGGCCTTGCGTCACCAGCTTTGCGGTGCGGGGAACCGCAGATCACGCTCGGATCCGTTCCCCTGGCGCCCGAGCGGTGCTGTGATACCTGGAGCCGTGACGCAGGGAGCCGCGGAGAAGGCAGGGGAACGAACGTGTACCGAGCACTCATCACCGTCGCAGCAGCGGCGGCGCTCGTCATCGGGGGAGTGGCGCCGGCGACGGCAGCCCCCTCGTCCTCGGCGCCCGGAGCGCCCACCACCGTCCGGGTCACCGGAGCCGGCGACAGCGCGACCGTGACCTGGGGCGCCCCGAAGTCGGGCGCGAAGGTGACTGGTTGGAAGGTCACGATCGCCCCCGCGCAGCAGCAGCCCGGCAACGGCGTCGACCGGCTGCCGGCGAAGGCGCGGTCCGACCGCTTCGGTGACCTGACGCCGAAGACGACCTACAAGTTCTCGGTCCGGGCGATCGGCGCGAAGAAGTCCGGCCGCACGATCCTGGTCCGCTACACCACGCCGTCCGTGGTCGACACGACGCAGTCGCTCTTCGCCCTCGACGCGTCCGGCAACGTCGTGCGCTTCGCCGAGGACGGTTCCGGCGCCGGGAAGGTCGTCGCCGCGAAGGGGACGGGCTTCGCCGCGGACGACGTCGGTGACGTGTTCACCCCCTCGGCGGACCTGACCTCGATCCTGTTCCACCCCGCCGACGGAAGTGCCACGCGGACGCTGGCGACCGGGCTGCACCTGACCCCCGACCTGCGTTCCGACGTCGCCGGCAACCTGTACTGGATCGACTCGGTGACGGGGGCCGTGCAGAAGCTCCCCGTCGGCAGCTCCACCGCGACGACCGTGCTCGACCTGACTGCCACGGGCAGCGGCCAGCGGTTCTGGACCGTCACCCCCGACGGCAAGGTCGTCGCCGTCGGTGGTTCGCAGATCTCCCCGATCGTCGTGGGCACCGGCACGGCCGCACGGGCGATCACGCTCCCCGGCAGCTCCGGCGTCGGGTACCCCGCAGCGGTCCTCGCCGACTCGCACGGCAACGTGTACGTCGACATCCGCTCGCCCGGTGGCGCCGGCTCGTGGGCCTGGTACCAGCTGAAGCCGGGCGCCACGGCGCTGACGCGGATCGAGCCCCGGCTGGCGTTCGAGTACGCGGCCGCCAACGCCGACGGGTTCTCGCTGCTGCAGTCCGCCGAGTGGTGCAGCGCCCCCGCCGAGTACCCGACCAGCCCGGCCGGCTGCAAGGTCGACCGCACGATCCCGGACAAGCTCGTGGTCGGCTCCAGTGGGAAGTCCACCGTGGCGGTCTCCGGCATCACGGCGGGGTCGCGCGGGGCGAACACGGGTGCCGCCTCCGACGACGGCGACGTGTTCGCGAACGTCGACAGCGGGCCCTCGGCCGGGCTGTGGCGCGTGCCGGCCTCCGGCGGGGCTGCGCAGCAGCTGTCGTCGGCGCAGTACTCGCGGCTGCTGGTGATCTGACCGGCAGACCGAGGCAGGACGGGGTGGGACGCAACGGCGCGTCCCACCCCGTCCTGTGTTCCGGGGGTCGGGGCGGGCGCGGGCGTCGTGCGGGGGGGGGGGGGGGGGGGGGGGGGGGGGGGGGGGGCCGGGGGGGCCCAGAGAGGGAGTGGGGGGGCCGGACCGCCCCCCCGGGCGCCACCCCCCCCC
>NZ_SMBV01000017.1:0-39208 GCF_004346515.1 Curtobacterium sp. PhB191 | reverse complement strand
TCGAGGGCATGAGCCCGGTTCAATACCGAGCTCACGCCCTCGCGGCCTAATCTGACTTCACGGTCCAACAAACCGGGACCAGTTCACTGGCACCGCGCCTCCTGTCCGTCACGTGGTGACGTCTACGGCTTGGTGGCCGCGTCGATCGTGTTCTCGGCGATCGTGTCCTCTTCACGCCCGGGCGTGCGGAGGTTCCACTTCTTGATCACGAAACTGAACAGGAAGTAGTAGACGACCGCGTAGCCGAGGCCGATCGGGATGAGCCAGATCGCTCCGTCCGCCTTGCCGAAGTTCAGCACGTAGTCGATCGCACCGGCCGAGAACGAGAACCCGTCGTGGATCCCGAGGGCGTTGACCAGCGCCAGCGAGGTCCCGGTGAGCACCGCGTGGATGATGTACAGCGGGAACGCCACGAACATGAACGAGTACTCGAGCGGCTCGGTGATGCCGGTCACGAACGAGGTGAGCGCGGCCGAGAGCATGATGCCGCCGACGAGCTTGCGGTTCTGCGGCTTGGCGTTGCGCCAGATGGCGAGCGCACCGGCCGGCAGCGCGAACATCATGATCGGGAAGAACCCGGCCTGGAAGATGCCAGCGGTCGGGTCACCGGCGAGGAAGCGCGCGATGTCGCCGTGGTAGGTGACCCCGCCCGAAGTGAAGCTGCCGAGCTGGAACCACGGGAAGAAGTTGAGCAGCTGGTGCAGCCCGATCGGGATGAGCATGCGGTTGACGAACCCGAAGATGCCGCCACCGATGACGGCGTTGTCGGCGACGGCCTGGCCGGCGGCGGTCAGCGCGATGTCGAAGTAGCGGTACACGAAGGACATCAGGACGGCGATGACCAGACCAGCGACCGCGGTCAGGATCGGGACGAGGCGACGGCCGGAGAAGAACCCGAGGAAGTCGGGCATCTTCGTGCGGTGGAACTTCTCCCACATGACCGCCGAGACGAGGCCCATCACGATGCCGCCGAGGACACCGAAGTTGATGGTGGCCTGGTCGCCGTTGGCGTCCTTCACCCCGGCAAGGACGATCGGCGACATCGCCGCGAACACCTGGTACATGACCATGTAGCCGACGACGGCCGCGAGCGCGGTCGTGCCGTCCGACTTCTTCGCCCACCCGATCGCGATGCCGACCGCGAAGAGCAGCGGCAGCCAGGTGAACACACCGTTGCCCGCGGCGGCGATGATCGTCGCGCCCTGCTCGAAGCCGGGGATCGCGCCGAGCATGTCGGACTGGCCGAGGCGCAGCAGGATGCCCGCGGCGGGCATGACCGCGATCGGCAGGAGCAGGCTCCGTCCGAGGCGCTGGGCTTGCGCGAACAGCCGGGACTGCTTCTTCGGCTTCTTCTTCTCCGGCACGTCCGTGGCAGTGGTGGCGCTCATCGGAGGTCCTCTCGTCATTGGGTGGAGCTGTCGGGGTGAGTTGAGTCGTGCAGCCAGCGCAGGTAACCTCGGCGGTGTCGCCAGGTCCGGTCCTGTCCGGTCATGACCAGTTCCGTAGTCTGAACCGAGACCGGTCCCGTGTCAACCTGGTACGAAAACCCTTAACGAGGAGGAAACGATGGCCGACATCAAGGCAGCCGACATCATCGCCGCGCTCGGCGGTGCCGACAACATCGAAGAGGTCGAGGGCTGCATCACGCGCCTCCGTGTCGAGGTGGAGGACGGCGACCTCGTCGACAAGGCCGCGCTGCAGGCTGCGGGCGCCCAGGCCGTCGTCGGCGGCGGCACCGGCTGGCAGGTCATCGTCGGCACCATCGCCGACAACCTCGCGCAGGACATCCAGGACGAACTGTGACGGCGGTCCGCACGCCCTTCGCCGGCCCGGTCGTCGCCCTCGCTGACGTGCCGGACCCGGTGTTCGCCGGCCAGCTCGTCGGCGCCGGCGTGGCCGTCGACCCGACGGGCGTCGAGGGCGCGGTCACCGCGGTGGCCCCGGTCGACGGCACCATCGTGAAGCTGCACCCGCACGCGTTCGCGCTGCAGGGCTCGGGAGGCACGGACGTCCTCGTGCACGTCGGCATCGACACCGTGAAGCTGTCGGGCGAGGGTTTCGAGCTCCTCGCCACCGAGGGCTCGACGGTCACGGCCGGCGACCCCGTCGTCCGGTTCACCCCCTCGGTGATCTCGGCCGCCGGCTACTCGCCGATCTGCCCGGTCGTGGTGCTCGGCTCCGCGCCGGACACCGTCGACCAGGGCACGGTGGGCACCTCGGTGCTCGACGGCGACACCCTGTTCGAGGTCTGACGCGGGCCACCCCGGTTCTTCCTTGCCGAAGCGACTCTGTGCTGCGGAACGTTCGCAGCACAGAGTCGCTTTCGCGTTCGTGCCGGACTACGCGACCGCCGGGGTCGCGGTGACCTCCATCTGCACGCGGTAGCGGTCCGAGCGGTACCAACTGCGGGTGTGCTCCACGGGGCGCTCCCCCGCGTACGACACCCGGTCGAACTCGAGCACCGGAGCACCGGTCTTCGTGCCGAGCAGGGTCGCGACGTCGTCGGCGGCCGGGTTCGCGGCCACCGTCTGCTGTGCCCGGTCGATCGGGGTGCCGTACTCGTTCGCGATGATCGAGTACACCGACCCGGACAGGTCGTGGTCGAGCAGCCCCGGGAACGCATCGGCCACGAGCCAGGCGTCGTCGATCGACACCGGAGCGCCGTCCGCCATCCGGAGTCGCTTCACGTGGAAGGCCGACACCTCGGCGTCGAGCCGCAGCGCCGCCACGGTGTCACTCGGCGGCACACGTTCCTCGCGCACCAGCACAACCGTGGTCGGGACGTGGCCCATCGCGCGCATCTCCTCGGTGAACGACGCGAGGTGCAGCGTCGACTGCACGGGGCGGTGCGCCACGAACGTGCCCTTGCCGCGCACGCGCTCGAGGTAGCCCTCGTTGACGAGCTGCCCGAGTGCTTCGCGCACGGTGATCCGTGAGACGCCGTACTCGGCGATGAGCTGGCGTTCGGACGGGATCGCGGCGCCGGGGGCCAGGCGCGCGGTGGCGAGGTCGAGCAGGATGCGCCGCAGCTGCTGGTGCTTCGGTTCGGCACCCTCGGTGATGCGGCTCGTCATGCGTCCCTCGTGCTCCGTTGCTGGTCCTGGGTGGTGGTCATGCGCGGACATGACCAGTTCCCATCACAGTAGCGAGTCGACCTCGGAACGCCAACGTGCGTGACGTTCCGCGTGGACCGGCGGGAGGGTTCAGGCGTTGCGGACGAGCCAGGCGAACTGTTCGTCGGAGAGCAGCCGGTCGGTCCAGACCTGCCCCTCGACCCCCGCGGCGGACGACGTCTGCACCCCGGGAGCCCCCTGCCACACGAGTGACAGCCCGGCACGACGGAGCACCGCGGCGGACGCGGGGTTGTTCGTGAGCACGCGACCCGTCACGGGGACGTCCGGCGCGGTCTCGCCGGCGGCTCGCACGGCAGCGAGGGCGATCTCGGACGCGAAGCCCTGCCCCCAGGCCGCGGGAGCCAACCGGTACCCGAGGTTCCAGACCCCACCGGCGGTCATGTCGACCCCGCCGACCCCGACGAACGCGTGGTCTGCAGCCGTGCGGACGGCCCACGAACCGAGTCCGTGTCGGGCCCGACCACCGATCTTCCGCTGCACCAGGTCCACGCTCGAGCTCCGGGCGACGTGCCGTCCGCTCGGCAGGTGCTGCCAGGTGCGGGCGTCGGCGAACACCGCGTGCACGTCGTCGATGTCGGCCGGCGTGAGCGGGGTGAGCAGGAGGCGATCCGTTCGGATCTCCTGCGAGGGGGTCAGGAGCTGGTGGACCATGCCCCGATCATCCCCCGCACCACCGACATCCGTGTGAACACCACGCGACGATTGCGGAAGGCCGCAGATGGTGAGCAGAAATGGTCGAGTGGCTCGAAGCCACCCGACCATTTCTGCTCACGAAGCGGAACGACCGACGCGCCGGCCCCTGAACGCCACTCAGTCGAGCAGGAGCGCCGGCTCCTCGAGCACCGAGGCCACGTCGTGCACGAACCGCGATGCAACGTCGCCGTCGACGACGCGGTGGTCGAACGAGGCGCCGATGGTCGTCACCATTCGCGACCGGACCTCGCCGTCGACGACCCACGGCTTCGGCTTGATCGTGCCCATGGCGACGATGGCGACCTCGCCCGGGTTGAGGATCGGGGTCCCGGTGTCCATGCCGAACACGCCGATGTTCGTGATCGAGACCGTGCCGTTCGCCATCTGCTTCGGCGTCGTCTTGCCGTCACGGGCGGTGAGGGTGAGTTCCTCGAGCGCCTGCGCCAGCTCGAGCAGCGACATGTCCTGCGCGTCCTTGATGTTCGGCACGATGAGCCCGCGCGGGGTCGCTGCGGCGATGCCGAGGTTCACGAAGTGGTGGACGATGATCTCGCGATCGGTCCAGGTGGAGTTCACCGAACGGTTGCGGCGGACGGCCCAGATGACGGCCTTCGCCACGATGAGCAGCGGCGAGACCTTGACGCCGGCGAACGTCGGCGACGCCTTCAGCCGCTTGACGAACTCCATCGTGTGGGTCGCGTCGACGTCGACGAACAGCGACACGTGCGGTGCGGTGAACGCCGAGGTGGTCATCGCGGTCGCGATGGCCTTGCGGACGCCCTTGACCGGGATCGTCTCGCTGCGCACCTCACCCCACTCGGGCGTCTCGATGTTGCGGAAGACGCTGGCCTGCTTCGCGTGCCGGATGACGTCGTCGCGGGTGACCTCGCCGGCGAACCCGGTCGCGACGATCTCGGTCAGCTCGACACCGAGGTCCTTCGCGAGCTTCCGGATCGGCGGCTTCGCGAGCACGTTGGTCGCGAGGGTCTGCTTGCGCGCGGGCGCGGAGGCCAGACCGGCGATCGCCTCGGCGGTGGTGTCCTCACCGGGATCGCTGGCCGCTTCGGCCGCTGCTTGCGCATCCACACTGGAGGCACGGCTCGCCTCGGCCGCGAGGGCTGCGGCCCGGCGGGCGCCCGGCTTGCGACGCGACGGCGACGAGGTCGCCGAGCCGTAGCCGACGAGGACGGCGCCGGAGGACTCGTCCGTCCCGACGACGGAGGCGCTGTCGGCGACGGGCTGCACCGATGCTTCCGGTGCAGCTGTGGGCGCGGCAGCGACGACGGGAGTAGGTGCAGCAGCAGGCGCCGGGGCCGCCGCGGGGACGGGCTGGGTCTGCGCGACCGGAGCCACCGGGGCGGGCGCTGCCGGCGGGGTCGGGGCGACCACGGGCGAGGTCGGGACGCTGTCGGCGACCGGTGCCGGGCCTCCCGACTGAGCAGCTGGAGCGGCGACCGGCGCACCGGACGCGACCGACGCGTCGGACTCGACACGGATGATCGGCTTGCCGACCTCGACCGTGTCGCCCTCGGACACGAGCAGCCCCGTGACGGTGCCGGCGAACGGCGACGGCAGCTCGACGAGCGACTTCGCGGTCTCGATCTCGACCAGGACCTGGTCGACGGTGATCTCGTCCCCGATCGCGACGCGCCACTGCACGATCTCGGCCTCGGTGAGGCCTTCGCCCACGTCGGGCAGGGGGAATTCGGCGACGGCCACTTACGGCTCCTTCGGCGTTCGGACGAGTTGGGTCAGTCGAGCTGGATCAGTACGCGAGGGCGCGGTCGACGGCCTCGAGGACGCGGTCGGCGTCCGGCAGGTGCAGGTGCTCCAGCTTCGAGACCGGGAACGGGATGTCGAACCCGGACACCCGCAGCGGCGGCGCCTGCATCGTGTAGAACGCCTTCTCGGCGACCGTGGCGGCGATCTCGCTGCCGACACTGACGAAGCCGGACGCCTCTTGCGCGATGACGAGGCGACCGGTCTTGCGGACCGAGGTGAGGATCGGGTCCCAGTCGATGGGCGAGATCGAGCGGAGGTCGATGACCTCGCAGCTCGTGCCCTCGGACTCGGCGAGCTCGGCGGCCTGCATGAGGGTCGCGACCATCGCACCGTGGCCGACGAGGGTGACCTCGGTGCCGGTGCGTGCCACGCGCGTGGTGTGCATCGGGACGTGTCCGTCGACGAGGTCGACCTGGCCCTTGGGCCAGTAGCGCGACTTCGGCTCGAGGAAGATCACCGGGTCCTTCGAGGCGATGGCCTCTTGGATCATCCAGTAGGCGTCGTTCGGGGTGCTCGGGCTGACCACGCGCAGACCGGGGGTGTGCGCGAAGTACGCCTCGGGCGACTCCTGGTGGTGCTCCACGGCGCCGATGTGGCCGCCGTAGGGGATGCGGATGACGACGGGCAGCGACATGTGCGCCGGCAGCCGGTTCGCCATCTTCGCGAGCTGCGAGGTGATCTGGTCGAAGCCGGGCCACACGAAGCCGTCGAACTGGATCTCGACGACCGGGCGGTAGCCGCGCAGGGCGAGGCCGATCGCGGTGCCGATGATGCCGGCCTCGGCGAGCGGGGTGTCCCGCACGCGCTCGTTGCCGAAGCGGTCCTGCAGGCCCTCGGTGATGCGGAAGACACCGCCGAGCTGGCCGATGTCCTCGCCCATCAGCAGGACCTTGTCGTCCGCCTGCATCGCCGCAGCGAGCCCGGCGTTGAGGGCCTTCGCCATCGGCAGGGTCGGGGTGGGGTCGCTCGGGACCTCGCCAGCGCCCGGGTGGGAGCGCAGCGTGTAGTCGAAGAGCTGCTCGGTGGTGCTCATGCGTGGGCGCCCCCTTCGAAGCCGGCCTCGTACTGTTCGAGCCAGGCCTTCTGCTCGGCGACCAGCGGGTGCGGCTCGCGGTAGACGTTGTCGAACATGACGTCGACGGACGGCGGGGTCAGCGCCACGGTGCGGCGGCGGACGTCGGCGGCGATGTCCTCGCCCTCTTCGTCAAACGCGGCGAACTGCTCGTCCGTCGCGCCCTTCGAGCGCAGGTACGCCTCGGAGCGGACGATCGGGTCGCGGCGGACCCAGTCCTCGAGCTCGCCGTCCGCGCGGTAGCGGCTCGGGTCGTCCGAGCTCGTGTGCGCGCCGATGCGGTACGTGTCGGCCTCGATGAAGGCCGGACCCTGGCCGCTGCGGGCGTGGTCGGTGGCGACGACCGAGGCCGTGTACGAGGCGAGGATGTCGTTGCCGTCGATCAGGACGCTCGGGATCCCGAAGCCGCGGGGACGGTCGACGAGCGGCGTCGGGGACTGCACCGACACCGGCACCGAGATGGCCCAGTGGTTGTTCTGCAGGAAGAAGACGACGGGGGCCTTGGTCGACGCCGAGAACACGTACGCCTCGTTCACGTCGCCCTGGCTCGTCGCGCCGTCGCCGAAGTAGACGATGGAGCACGCGTCACGGTCGGGGTCGCCCGTGCCGACGTCGCCGTCGAGCTTCTGACCGAGCGCGTAGCCCGTGGCGTGCAGGGTCTGCGAACCGATCACCAGGGTGGAGATGTGCGTGTTGCCGCGCTGGTCCGGGTCCCATCCACCGTGGGTCTGCCCGCGGTACATCGCGATGATCTCCATCGGCTCGACACCGCGCTGCATCGTGACGGCGTGCTCGCGGTATGAGGGGAAGACGTGGTCCTGGGCGCGCAGGGCGAAGGCGGAACCGGTCTGCGCCGCTTCCTGCCCGTGGCTCGGGACCCAGAGGCCGAGCTGGCCGGTCCGCTGCAGGTTGTGGCCGGCGTGGTCGAACCGTCGGGTGAGGACCATGCGGCGGTGCATCGCCAGCAGGGTCTCATCGGGGATCGCCCGCGCGGCGGCGGCGAACTCGGCGTTCTCGTCGGACTCCACGAACCGACCCTCGGGGTCGAGGAGCCGGACGGTGGTCGTCGCGGGAGCCGCGGCGCGGAATGACATGCGGGCCAGCGTAGCGGCAGGCATCAGTCGGCCACCTGGAGGTCCCCCACAAGCGAGCGGGCCGTTTCGAGGAGCGTTTCCACAGCCTCGTGCTCGCCGATCGAGATGCGGATGCCCTCCGGCGGGAAGGCCCGCACGATGATGCCGGCCTCCTCGAAGGCGGCGGCCGCGGCGACCGTGCGGTCCCCCGTCGGCAGCCAGACGAAGTTGCCCTGGGCGTCCGGCACGGCCCACCCCTGCTCGCGCAGCTCGGTGACGATGCGGTCCCGCAGCGCGGCGATCTCGGAGACCCGCTCGAGCAGTTCGCCCTCGCGTTCCAGGCTGGCCAGTGCGGCCGCCTGCCCCTGGGCCGTGACGGAGAGGGGGATCGCGCACGCGCGGACCGCCTCGAGCACGTACACCGGGCCGAGGGCGTAGCCGACGCGCAGCCCGGCGAGACCGTACGCCTTCGAGAAGGTCCGGAGGACGACCAGGTTCGGGTAGCGGGCCAGCAACGGGTGCCCGTGCACGGCGGCCTCGTCGGTGGCGAACTCGGCGTATGCCTCGTCGAGCACGACCAGCACGGACTGCGGCACCGCGGCCATGAAGGACGCGAACTCGGACTCGGTCACGATCGGGCCGGTCGGGTTGTTCGGCGTGCATACGATCACCATGCGGGTGCGGTCGGTGACGGCGGCGGCCATCGCATCGAGGTCGTGGCCGCCGTCCGGCCGGTTCGGCACCTGCACGCTCGTGGCGCCCGCGACGGTGACGACGCCGGGGTAGGCCTCGAACGACCGCCAGGCGTAGACGATCTCGTCGCCCGGACCGGAGGTCGCACGGGCGAGCTCGTGCAGGATCGCGACGCTGCCGGGGGCGACGTGCACCTCGTCGGCGGTCAGCCCGAAGCGGTTCGCGAGCGCGGCGCGCACGGCCAGGGCGGTGGCGTCGGGGTAGCGGTTGAACGCGGTCTGCGCCTGCACGGCCTGGACCACCCCGGGGAGCGGGGGGAACGGGTTCTCGTTGCTCGACAGCTTGAAGGCGTCGTCGGCGGCCTGGCGTCCCTGCTTGTAGGCGGGGAGGACGGCGATCTCCGGCCGGATGTGCACACGCTCGTCAGTCACCGGTTCAGGTTACCGGCACGTGCGCGGGGACCGGAGGGCATCATGGGTGCATGCGATTCCTCGTCCGCCTCGTCGTCAACGCCGTGGCCCTCTGGCTCACCACGCTCATCGTCAGCGGCGTCTCCGTCACCGCGTTCGGCGACGGCGGGACCACGGCGACTGTGCTCACCTACCTGCTCGTGGCCTTCGTGTTCGGGCTCGTCAACGCCGTGATCGGCACGCTGATCCGGATCGTGGCGTTCCCGATCTACATCCTGACCCTCGGGCTGATCTCCTTCATCGTGAACGCGGTCCTGCTGCTCATCGTCGCGGGCATCTCGGACGCGTTCGGCTTCGGGCTCGAGGTCGAGTCGTTCGGCTGGGGCATCGTCGGCGCCTTCGTGCTCGCCGTCTTCGCCTGGCTGATCGGGCTGTTCGTCCGTCCGGTGCTGAACCGCCAGCGGGCGTGACGCGGACGGACCTCGCGGAGGAACCCTCCCTGCGTCATGATGTGACCATGGCCCCGGACGTCGACGCCCCGTTCCGCGTCTCGTTCGTCTGCAGTGGCAACATCTGCCGGTCCCCGATGGCCGGCGTGGTCTTCGCGCAGATCGCCGCGGACGCCGGGCTCGCCGACCGCTTCCACGTCGAGTCAGCAGGCACCGGTGACTGGCACGTCGGCGAACCGGCCGACGAGCGCACGATCGCAGCCCTCGCGGCACGCGGATACGATGGCAGCAGGCATCGCGCCCGTCAGTTCGACCCGGACCGGTTCCCGGACCTCGATCTGGTGGTCGCACTCGACCGCTCCCACGAACGCGTCCTGCGATCGTGGGCACCGACCATGGACGACTCCGCCAAGGTGACGCTCCTGCTGCGGTACGACGACGCCTGGCCCCAGCAGACCGACGTGCCGGACCCGTACTACGCGGACCGGCACGAGTTCGACCGAGTGCTCTCGACCGTCGAACGGGCCTGCCGGGCGCTCTTCCACCAGCTCGAGCCGGCCGTCCGTCAGGGAGCCCCATGACCCCCCTTCCCCCGCAGCCGATCAGCCCGCTCGACGGGCGCTACTACCCGATCGTGCACACGGTGGGCGAGCACCTCTCCGAGGCCGGACTCAACCGTGCGCGCATCGTGGTCGAGGTCGAGTGGCTGGTCTTCCTGACCGACCACGCGATGTTCACCACCTCGCCGCTCAGCGTCGACGACAAGGCCGCGCTCCGGCGCATCGTCGAGACCTTCGGCCACGACCAGATCGCCGAACTCGCCGAGATCGAGGCGACGACCCGCCACGACGTCAAGGCCGTCGAGTACTTCGTCCGCCGCCGGCTCTCGGAGCTCGGGCTGGACGCGATCGCCGAGCTCACCCACTTCGCCGCCACGAGCGAGGACGTCAACAACCTGTCCTACGCCCTGACCGTGCGCGACACCGTCGACCAGGTCTGGCTGCCGGCGTACCGTGCCGTGCTCGAGAAGCTGCGGACCCTCGCGGTCGAGCTGCGCGCCGTCCCGATGCTCTCGCACACGCACGGGCAGCCCGCGACCCCGTCGACGCTCGGCAAGGAGCTCGCGGTCGTGGTCTACCGGCTCGAGCGCGTCCTGGCCCAGATCGAGGGCGGCGAGTACCTCGGCAAGTTCTCCGGCGCGACCGGCACCTTCTCGGCCCACCTCGCCGCCGACCCCGAGGCCGACTGGCCGACGCTGTCGCGCGAGTTCGTCGAGGGCCTCGGGCTGACCTGGAACCCGCTCACCACGCAGATCGAGTCGCACGACTGGCAGGCCGAGCTGTACGACCGGATCCGGCACGCCAACCGCATCCTGCACAACCTGGCGACCGACGTGTGGACCTACATCTCGATGGGGTACTTCACGCAGATCCCGGTCGCCGGTGCCACCGGGTCGTCGACGATGCCGCACAAGATCAACCCGATCAAGTTCGAGAACGCCGAGGCGAACCTCGAGATCTCGTCGGCGCTGTTCTCCACCCTGTCCGAGACCCTCGTGACGAGCCGTCTGCAGCGCGACCTGACCGACTCGACCACGCAGCGGAACATCGGCGTCGCGTTCGGGCACTCGCTGCTCGCGCTCGACAACCTGCGCCGCGGCCTGGGCGAGATCTCGGTGAACGAGGCCAAGCTCGCCGACGACCTGGACCACAACTGGGAGGTCCTCGCCGAGGCGATCCAGACGGTCATCCGTGCCGAGGTCACCGCCGGGCAGTCGAACATCGAGGACCCCTACGCGATGCTCAAGGACCTCACCCGCGGCAAGCGGGTGACCCAGCAGGACCTCATCGTGTTCGTGAACGGTCTGGACATCTCGGACGGTGCGAAGGCCCGGCTGACGAACCTGACGCCGGCGACGTACACGGGCCTGGCGGACGAGCTGGTCGACCACCTCGACGTCTGACGCTGTTCACCTGCACGATGTGAACACTGTGCTCCAAAGGGGTGCGGAATCCTCATGAAGTCGGTAGGTTCGTTCCGCTGAGCATCGTCTCAGCACGGGGGCGTCACAGAGGACGACCCCTGTCCTCTGACCGGATGGATCTCCACACCGTGCTTCGTTCCCGCATCACCGCGGCCGCCGTCGGCGCCACCGTGCTCGGCGTCACCGCTGCGGTCGTCCCCACCGTCTCCACCGCGAACCAGACGACCACCGCCGCGTCGGCGATCGTGACCTGGACCGACTCGGCCGCCGACTTCACTGCGGCACCCGAGGGCACCGTCCCGCTGAACGACAAGTGGTACTGGGCGGCGCTGTCCGACCCGACCGCCGGCGGGGAGATCACCGACTTCGCGACGCTCGACGAGGACGGCCTGTCGGTCTCCGACGGCGAGGCCGTCGGCCTGGTCCGCGGCCTGACGAAGCCGGTGCCCGGCGGCGAGGTCGGGGCGCTCGCCTCCGGCCTCAGCACCACGACGACCGGGGCGACGAGCTTCGGCCTCGCGATCCAGGAGGGCGGCGACACCAGCGCCCAGACCGTCGTCTTCGCCACCGACGCCCGCAACACCGACGGTGTCAGCGACGGCCTCACCCGGTGGATCGACCCCGCCACCGGCGAGGTCGAGTCGACCTCGAAGCTCGCCACCGACCTGAAGGCAGCAGACGCCGAGGTCGTCGGCTACGTCGTCTACGTCGGCATCGACATCACCGCCGAGGTCCCCGGACCGCCCGCGACCGACGAACCGACCGAGACGCCGGCCCCGACCGAGACGCCCGCCCCGACCGAGACCCCGGCTCCGACCGAGACCCCCGCGCCCACCGAGACGCCGACGACCGCCCCGACGCCGCCGACCACCGAGGCTCCTGACGCGACCACCGCCCCCGGCGGCGAGCTGAAGAGCCTCGCCTCGCCGCTCGAGTCCGACGCCCAGGCCCTCGCCGCCGACGCCAGCGGTTCGATCTCGGCCCTGCGCATCGACGACACCACGACGTACTTCACGCCGCAGCCCACCGCGGCAGCACGTCTGCTCACCACCTCCGCCACGCTGACCGAGGCCACCACCACCGGTGTCCGCGTGCAGGGCTCGGGCTTCGCCCCGAACGAGGTCGTCACCGCTGCCGTCGGCGACGCAGCCGACGCCGTCGCGATCCCCGGCGTCCAGTTCCGCGCCGACGCTGAAGGCAACGTCTCCGGGACCATCGTCCTGCCCGCCGACCTCGTCGACTCGGCCGGCACCTACGTGCTCGGTCTCGTCGGCCTGTCGTCGGGGCAGACGGCCGCGACGACCCTCACCGTGACGGCCGACGCGGCCACGGCGCCGGTCGCCGTGCCGGTGCCCGGAACGGCGACCTTCACGGGCTGATCTTGCCGATCCTCCCGACCGAGCCACGGCGGCGCGCGACACTGATCGCCGCCGCCGTGGCCGTCGTCTGCGCCGGGGCGGTGGCGTTCGTCGCCCTCGGCCCCCTGTCGGCGGCCCCCGCGCCGACCCCGACACGGTCCGTCGCCGCGAGCGCGACGCCGACCCCCACGGCGACACCGGGCCCGACGCGCTCCGCAGGCCCCACCGATGCGGTCGACGCGCCCGCGAGCACGACCGTCGCGGCCGTCCGCGGTGACAGCGTGCCGGTCAGCCGTACGCCCGGTGGCGCGGCCACGACCACCCTGTCGAACCCGCAGCAGTCCGGCGCACCACTCGTCTTCCGTGTGGTCGACCAGCGGGACGGCTGGGCGCAGGTGCAGCTCGCAAAGCGTCCGAACGGCAGCACCGGGTGGGTCCCGACGAGCGCGGTCGCCCTCACCGAGGACCCGTACGCCATCGTGGTCACCCGCGCGGAGAACACGCTCGACCTGTACAAGGACGGCAAGGTCGTCGACAGCTACCCCGTCGCGACCGGCACCGGCGGCACCCCGTCACCGACCGGCCGCTTCGCCCTGACCGAGCTGCTCGCCCCGACGAACAGCGGCTACGGCCCGTACGCGTACGGCACGACGGCGTTCTCGGACGTCCTCAACTCGTTCGGCGGCGGCCCGGGCCAGATCGGCCTGCACGGCACCGACGACAGCTCGAGCATCGGGACCGCTGCCTCGCACGGCTGCATCCGCATGCACAACGCCGACATCAGCGCCCTGGCCGAGCTCCTGCCGCTCGGCACACCGTTCCAGGTGCGCTGAGCGCGTTTCCGCGCACGGAGCGGGTCTGCCGTGGTGCACACCCGGACTGGAGGCACGGCGTGCGCCCGGCAGTGGGCGCGACCGTCTCAGGTGGTGACGTCCAGGGCCTCGGCGACCAGCGCCTCCAGGACGGTGCGCACCACGGGGCGGACCGCACGGTCGGGGCGGACCAGCGCCTCGATCCGGCGACCCGCACGCACGTCGGCCAGCTCGGCCAGGTGGAACCGGCCGGACGCCCGGGTGCCCGAGGTGTACCGCGGCACGAGCGCGACGCCGTGGCCCGCTGCGACCAGGTTCTCGATGACGGGCAGGTGGATCGTCCGGAAGGCGACGCTCGGCGGGGCGTCCGACGCCGCGGCCATCGCCTGCAGGACCCGGTCGATCGGGTAGCCCTCGGGCACGCCGATCCACGTCTCGCCGACGACCTCGTCGATCCCGACCCGCTCGCGACCGGCGAGCCGGTGCCCCGGCGGCACCGCGACGTCGAGCGGTTCGCGCAGGAGCGGCACGGTCTCCACCGATCCCTGGTCCGCCAGCCGCACCCCGTCCGACCGGTGTCCGACGACGACGTCGTGGTCGGCGGCCAGGGGTGCGAACTCCCCCTCGCTGACGTCCACGTCGACGAGGGTCAGCTCGATACCGGGGTGCGCGCGCATCCTGGTGAGGACTCCGGGCAGCAGCAGTTCGGCCGCCGACGGGAAGATCGCGAGGTCGACGCGGCCCGTCGCGCCACCCAGATGCTCCTGCCACGCGGCGTCGACCCGGGCGATCGCTGTGGCGACGCCGGCGGACAGGCCGGCCAGCACCTCGCCGTCGGCAGTGAGCCGGACGCCGCGTCCGATGCGCTCGACGAGCGGGACGCCCACCTGCCGCTGCAGCGTTTGCAGCTGCTGCGACACCGCGCTGGGCGTGCGGTGCGTGGCCTCGGCGACGGCGGTGACGCTGCCGCGCTCGGCGAGTTCGCGGAGAACGGCGAGCAGCTGCACGTCGAAGTCGACCATGCAGGGAGGCTACAACGTCGGTTGCGAACAATTCGCTGGTCCTACACGTTCGGAGCCGTCACGATCGGAGCATGACCACCCGTGACCGCCTCCTCGCCCTGGTCGTCGCCGTCGTCTGGGGCCTGAACTTCCCCGCGACCGCGCTCGCCCTCGAGCACTTCCCGCCGTTCCTGCTCGCGGCCCTGCGGTTCACGATCCTGGCGATCCCGACGCTGCTGTTCGTGCCGCGGCCGAAGATCCCGTTCGGACGGCTGCTGCTCGTCGGGTTCGGGCTCGGGGTGCTGCAGTTCTCGTTCCTGTACCTGAGCATGGCGTCGGGGATGCCGTCCGGGCTCGCCTCGCTCGTGCTGCAGGCCTCGGCGCCGTTCACCGTGGTGCTCGCCGGGGTGTTCCTGCGCGAACGACTCACCGGGCGACAGGTCATCGGCGTGACGATCGCAGTCGCCGCCCTCGGCCTGATCGCCCTGCACCGCTCGCAGACGGCGGCCCTGCTGCCGGTGGTGCTGGCGCTGTGCGGCGCGCTCGGGTGGGCGATCGGCAACGTCGCGACCCGACGAGCAGGAGCCGCGAACCCGCTGCACCTGACGCTCTGGTGGTCGGTCGTGCCGCCGATCCCGATGGCCGTGCTGTCGCTCGTGGTCGAGGGGCCGGACCGCATCGGCGCCGCACTCGGCACGGCCTTCACCACCGAGGCCCTGCCGGCGGACCTCGGCCTGCTCTACATCGTGCTCGTCGCGACCCTGGTCGGCTACGGGATCTGGTCGCGACTGATGGCGACCTACCCGTCGAGCACGGTCGCCCCGTTCTCGATGCTCGTGCCGGTCGTCGGTGTGCTCGCGTCGTGGGCGGCCTTCGGCGAGGTGCCCGACCTGGTCGAGGTGCTCGCCGGCGCCGTCGTGGTCGGGGCGGTGCTGTGGTCGTCGCGACCGGCGCGCGCGTCGCGACCGGCACGCGCGTCGGGTCCGTCGCACTCGTCGCCTTCCGAGGTCCTGGTGCCGACGCCGATCGACGGGGTCCCGGTGCCGGCGCTCAGCCCCGGTGCTGGCGACGCTCCGCGATGATCCCGGCGAGCGCACCGCGCAGGTGCGGGTACCGGAACTCGTAACCCGCCTGGGTCAACCGGGTCGGCACCACCCACCGGCTCTTGAGCACCAGTTCGGTCTCGGTGCGGATGGCGAAGGAGCCGACCTCGAGCATCCACCGCGGCGTCGGCAGTCCGAACCGGCGGCCTACGGCGTCGCGGATCGTCGCCATCACGGTCCGGTTGTCGGACGGGTTCGGGCTCGACACGTTCACCGGCCCCTCGAGCTCCGGGTGGTCGCGGACGAACCGGATCGTGCCGAGCACGTCGGCGATGTGCACCCAGCTGAACCGCTGTCGGCCGCGGGTCGGTCGGTGGTGGTGGTACGTCCCCGCCCGCAGCCGGGACCGGGTCGGCACCCAGGCGCCGTCGTACTGTGGCCCGCCGAGGCCCGTCTGCGCCAGCCGGAGGAGCGGCACGAGTGCGCTGCCGTCGCCGAACACGATCGCCATCCGGAGTGCCACCCGACGGGTCGACGGCAGGTCCGCGCCGAAGAAGGCGTCCTCCCACGCGCGTGCCACCGAGACCGAGAAGCCCTCTCCGAGCTCGCCGGTCAGTTCGTCCTGTGGGCGGTCGTCGGCGTGCCGGTAGATCGTCGCGGTCGAGGCGTTCAGCCACAGCGGTGGCGGCTGCTCGGCGGTGCGGATGGCCTCGGCGAGCTCGAGCGTGGTGTCCACCCGGGAGCGCGTGATCTCGGCGCGGTTCCGGCGGCCGTACCGGCAGTTGACGCTCTTGCCCGCCATGTTCACGACGAGGGCTGCACCGTCGACGAGCTCGCGGATGCGCAGGGTGTTGCCCCACACCGCGTCACCGGTCCGGCCGACCGTGACGACCTGGTAGCCCTCTTCGGTGAAGGCATCGCGCAGGTACTGCCCCACGAACCCGCTCGCTCCCGCGATCACGACGCGGCCCTTCTGGTCGCTCATCTCAT
The DNA here is from genome assembly GCF_004346515.1 of Curtobacterium sp. PhB191. Classification (NCBI taxonomy): domain Bacteria; kingdom Bacillati; phylum Actinomycetota; class Actinomycetes; order Micrococcales; family Microbacteriaceae; genus Curtobacterium; species Curtobacterium sp. PhB191. The sequence continues at coordinate 22,714 of NZ_SMBV01000017.1, read as the reverse complement.
CCCCGTCCTGTGTCCGGCGCGATCTCGTACCGGAACGCCCCCTCGTACCGGTACAGCGTGCCGAGCACCGGTGCCGAGAGCACCAGGGACACGCGCTGCAGGTCCGCTTCGTCATCGAATCGTTCTGTGAGCGTCACACGTGGTGACAGGGCGGCCGGGCGCGGCCCGCTCAGCGGCGACGCGCCAGCGGCGCGCGGGCCGCGCCGAGCGAGCCTGCGAGCCCGGTCACCTCGCGGCCCAGCGCACGGAACGTCACGCGCGTGGAGACCAGGCGCAGGGCGCCCGCGTCCGGCCCGTGCGCGTCGACCTCCGCCCGGAGCCGGGCGCTGACGCGCCCGTGGCGACCGAGGTGGTCGACCAGGCCGTCCGGTTCGGCGGTGATGGCGTCCACCATCGTGCGGCTGCCGGAGCGGAACCGGAAGGTGCGGTGCGCGCGGACAGCGGGGTGAGCCTCCCGTCCGGCACGACCACGACGGACGTGAGCCGGCCGGTTCTCGACCGTGAAGGGGACGTCCCGTTCCCAGACCGGGAACATGACGGCATCGCGGGCGAACCAGGCGAGCAGCGGCCACAGCCACCGGCGCGGTGTGCCGACGACGTCGAACACCCCTTCACCGCGGCCGACGTGGCCCGGCGGGATCGCGCCGAAGTACGCCGACAGCCGCGGGTGCAACCGGGCCAGCACGTCGGATGGTGTGGACAGCTCGTAGGGCGACCGGGTCACGTCCCGATCCTGGCATGTCGTCGGTGCCGATCCCTACGATGTGGCACATGGGTCACGACCACGGAGCAGGGCACTCGCACGGGCACGCGTCCGAGCGCGCGCTGCTCATCGCGTTCTGCATCTCGGCGACGATCCTGCTGGCCGAGGTCGTCGGCGCCGTCGTCACGGGTTCCCTCGCGCTGCTGGTCGATGCCGGGCACATGGTCGTCGACACCGGTGGGCTCGGCATCGGACTCGTCGCGACGCGGCTCGCCCGCCGCAGCCCGACGACGCAGCGCACGTGGGGCTTCCAACGCGCCGAGGTGCTCGGTGCCACCGCCCAGGCGGCGATCCTGCTCGCGGTCGGCGTCTTCGTGATCATCTCCGCGATCCAACGGCTGTTCGTGCCCGCCGAGATCCACTCCGGACCGCTCCTCGTGTTCGGCATCATCGGACTCGTCGGCAACCTGGTGGCCTACGGCGTGCTGCTGCGGGCCTCGGGCGAGGGCTTCACCTCGCGCGCCGCCCGGCTCGAGGTCCTCAACGACACCCTCGGCTCGGTCGCCGTCATCGCCGCCGCGGTCGTGCTCATGCTCACCGGGTGGGAGCGTGCCGACTCGGTCGCTGCGATCCTCATCGGCCTGCTCATCCTGCCGCGGGCGATCCGGCTGTTGCGTGAGACCGCGAACGTGCTGCTCGAGTCCACGCCGCCGGGGCTCGACCTCGACGACGTGCGGGGCCACATCCTCGAGCTCGAGCACGTCATCGCCGTGCACGACCTGCACGCGACCCTGGTGGCGACGGGGGTCCCGAACCTGACCGCCCACGTGGTGGTGGACGACGAGTGCTTCTCGACGGCGCACGCTCCGCGGATCCTCGACGAGCTGCAGCAGTGCGTGGCGGAGCACTTCGACGTGCCCGTGGAGCACTCGACCTTCCAGCTGGAGCCCGCGTCGCACCGGCGGCACGAGCACGAGGTGCACGCGTAGGGGTGCTGGCGCGGGTCCGTCGCTGGTGCGGCGGGCCACACCCGTTCTGCGACGGTGCTCGAGTCGATCGACGCATGTTCTGTCGGAAGATGCGCACGCAAGCACTCACGCCCGCGACCTCGACCGCGCCCCCGCCCGCGTCAGCAGTCGTCGGTGCGCGTCGGGTACGCCGTGATGACGCGGTCGGTGGTGGCGGAGACGATGACCTTCACGAACGGGTCCGCCTCCGGGCGCGACCCGTCGTCGAACCGCACCGGCGCCGCGTAGCAGACCTTGCCGTCGCCGGCGTCGACCGGGAACCCTGCTCGCGGCGACACCAGCGCCGTCTGCACGGCAGTGAGCATCGCGTCGTCCCAGTCGCGGGAACCGTGGCCCGCGACGACTCCCTGCCAGTCGGCGGTGTGCCGCTGCCGGATGTGCTCGTAGCCCTGTGCCGAGGTGCCGCACTGCAGGGTGACCCGGCCGAGCGCCGCGGTGTCGTACTGGGCGACGGCCGCCTGGGTCGTGGAGTCGCACCGCGCCAGGGTGGTGTCGCCGGGCAGGTCCGGCCCGGTGCGGGTGATCGTGACGGTGCCGTCGCCGGAGGCGGTCGCAGCGTCGCTCGGCGCCCCGGAGCTCGATCCGGCGCCGATGGTCGGGTCGTCCGCGCCCTGCCGCGCCGTCAGGAACAGCCCGCCGGCGAGGAGACCGGCGGCCACCACGGCCGCGATCCCCGTGATCACGGGACGGTTGCGGTTCTGGGGCACGCGCCCAGTATGCCGGGAGTGCGCCCCTGACGACGGAACCAGGTTCCGGACACGACACCGCGCGATCGCGTGGTGCGGTGTCCGGAACCTGGTTCCGGGATGCGACGGGCGGACGGGAGGCCCGCCCCGCGTCAGGCGCGCGCGGCCAGTCGGGTGCCGGCGACGACGGCCAGGACGGCGACGAGCACCACGTACCCGATCAGGACGGGCAGGGTCGGGATCACCAGGAGCGCCGCCCCGACGGCCACGACCGGCACCGTCAGCCCGGCGTACGCGATGAGGAACGTGGCCGCGAGCACCCCGCCCCGACGCTCGGGACCGACCAGGGCTCCGGCACTCGCGATGCTGGCCCGGAAGAGCAGCCCGACCCCGGCGCCCGCCACGACGCCACCGCCGATGAAGCCGGCGACCTGCAGCAGGACCGCGGCGACGGCGAGCACCGCCAGACCGCCGACCAGGAGCACCATGCCGAGTCGGATCTGGGTGCGCTGCGTCAGCCGGGCGAACACGATCTGCGAGACCGCACTCGCGGCGAACACCCCGAAGGTCGTCGCACCGGCCGCCAGCCGGTCGGTGACGTGGAAGGTGGTGCCGAGGAACGTCGGGGCGACCGAGGTGAAGAGCCCCTGGACCGCGAGGGCCGCGAACGCTGCGGCACCGGCTGCCCAGAACGCGGCGGCCTTGCCCTCCGGCGCCTGCATGCGCTGCGGGCGGTAGGGCACGCGGGTCTCGGGGCGGGCGACGGTCTCCGGCACCACGAGGACGAGCACGAAGGCCACGGTCAGCGCGACGACGAAGACGACGTACGGCACCATGAGCGGCGCTCCGACGAACTCGGCGAGCGCCCCGCCGACGAGGGCGCCGAGCGACAGCCCGCCGAGGTTCACGGCACCGGCGGCGACGCTCGCGCCCTTCGCCGAGTCGGACGAACCGGTCGCACGGACCCGCAGCTCACCGAGGTGGGCGGTCGCCGTGGCGGTGAGCGTGCCGACGCCGAGGCCGGTCACCAGGCGAGCGACGATCAGGCCGGTGACGTCGTTCCAGACCAGGAACAGCACGGCAGCGACGAGCTCGAGCGCGATCGACACGAGGATGAGCGGCTTCCGCCCGTGCACGTCGCTGAGGTGCCCGGCCAGGTACAGGGACCCGACGACCCCGACGCCGTACGCGGCGAAGATGATCGTGGTGGTGAACGTCGGGAAGCCGTCCCGTGCCTGGTAGATGACGTAGAGCGGTGCGGGGACGGTCGCGAAGGCCATCACCGACAGGAACGCGAAGGCGACGGCCCAGAAGCCGAAGCCGTGGCGCCGACGGGTGTGCGAACGACGACCGCGCGGGGCCGGGACGCGGTCGCTCGCGGGAGCGCTTGGGGTGGCGGGGAGAGCGCCCGTCGGGGTGTCGGTCACGGTTGACATGCTCCGATGATCGCGCGCGCCGAGCATCGAGTCCAACGGATGCTCTTGATGCCGCCCATCGATCGGATCGATGATGGGGAGATGGAGACCCGCCTGCTCGAACAGTTCGTGACCGTCGCCGCCGAGGGCAGCGTGACCCGCGCGGCCGAACGGCTCTGGGCGGCGCAGTCCACGGTGTCGGCCGGGATCGCCTCGCTCGAGCGGACCTTCGGCGTGCGGCTGTTCGACCGCACCGGACGGCACCTCGTGCTCACGACCGCCGGCGAGGACCTGCTCCCCCACGCCCGCGCCGTGCTGGAGTCGCTCGACCGGATGCGCGACCTGGCGACCGTGGACGACGCCGACCTGCGCGGACGGGTGCGGCTCGGCATCTTCACGAGCATGGACATCGTCGACCTGACCGGCGTGCTGCAGCGGTTCCGGCGGCGGCACCCGCTCGTCACCGTGGAGCTGATGACCTCGCCGTCCGGCACGACCGGGCTCGTGCAGGACCTCGTCGCCGGGCGCCTCGACCTCGCGTACACGGGGCTGCCGACGGTGCCGGCGGGAGTGGTGGTCGAACCGTTGCGCGAGATGCCGTTCCGAGTCTTCACGGCGTCGGACCACCCGTTGGCGGGGCGCGCCTCGGTGTCGCTCGCCGAGCTCGCGGACGAGCCCTTCGTCGATACCGCGCACGGGTTCGGCAACCGGATCATCCTGGACGGCGCACTCGAGCGGCTCGGGATCCGGCGGCGGATCGTCGCCGAGATGAACGACATGCCCGCGGTGATCCGGTTCGCTTCGGCGGGGCTGGGGGTCGGGGTCGTGCCGGACTCCGGGGTGCGGCACGACGGCGCGGTCCTCGAGCTCGAGGACGCGATCGAACCACTCCGAATCGGCCTGGCGATCCGCACGAGTCCGGAGCCGAACCGTGCCGTCCGGACGCTCGCACGCGACCTCGTCGCGGCGCGCGTCGTGTGACGCGGCGCCGGTTGGTGGGTCCCACCGACGGACGGGAGGCGCGGGGCGGGTCCGCCACGGGCCTCCCGGCCGTCAGTCCCCCCAGATCGTCGCGATGAGAGCGGGCAGGAGCCCGTCGGTCGGGACGTTGGTCTGCTCGATGGTGATCCAGGTGTCACCTCGGGCGAAGTACGTGTACGCCTTTTCCACGCCGTAGGGCTCCACGATCCCGCGGGACTGGCAGAACGTCCCGCCGTCGCGCTCGGTGCACGTCCCCCCGCCGTCGTGCGCCGGGAACTCGTCGATCTCCTGCTGGATGGCGGCCTCGGTGGCGGTCCCGACCCGGACCTCGATCCCCGAGACGTCCGCGCGCGGGTCACGCCACGTGCAGGAGACCTTCGACTCGACGCCTGCCGGGTCCTGGCCGTCGGGGACCCGATCGGTTCCCGACGGCGGATCGGCCTGCGTCAACGGAGTGTCCCCGAAGAAGCGGTCGTAGTCCGCTGCCGAGACGAGCGCGCGACAGTCCGTCGGTATCGTCGCCACGTCCACCGGGGCGCTCGGTGTGGACGTCGGGGTCGGTGCACCGGTGATCGGCGCGGAGGACGGGGTCGTCGCGGTGGGCGAGGGCTCGGGCACCTGCGTCTGGGTGGGCGCGGCGACCGGGGTGTCCTGCTGGGAGAGCGTCAGGGCGACGGCTCCGGTCGCGGTGCCCACGGCCAGGAGCGCCACGACACCGATGACGATGCCGGATCGGCCCCGCCGCCGTGCGGACCGCGGGGTGGCGCGCTCGAGGACGTTCTGCTTCATCGAGACGAGCATGCGCTGCAGGTCGTCTCCCTCGGGAGGTTCAGTGTTCATCGTGCGTCACCACCTTCTTGAGTCGGCGTCGGCTGCGGGAGACCCGCTGCGTGACCGCTCCGACACTGAGTCCGAGCATCTCGGCGGCCTCGGCGTACGAGTACCCCTCGAGCAGGCAGAGCTCGCAGATGCGGCGGTCGGTGGCTGGGAGTTCGGCGATCTCGTCGCGGACCCAGCGCAGGAGGTCACGGGCCTCGTCCTGGTCGGCGGGAGCGGCCAGGTGCTCGGGCAGCTCGTCAGCGCGCCGACGCGCCTGCTTCCGGCCGGTGTTGAAGGCGTGGTTCCGGCAGACGACGAGCAGCCACGGCAGCACGGTGTCCGCCGGGAGCTCGAGCGTCGCCGCCCGCTGCCAGAGCGTCAGGAACGTGTCCTGCACGATCTCCTCGACGTCGGACCGGTCGTCGACGAGTGCCCAGGCGTACCGGGTGAGCGTGGCGGCGTAGCGGTCGAACACCCGTGCGAGCGCACCGGTGTCCCCCTGCGCGATCGCACGGACGAGTCCTTCGTCCGTGTCGGTGCCGGTCGTCACGTCCACATCCCACCTCCTTCACCCAGAGGTGTCGGCAGGACCCACGATCCTGACAGGACCGTGGCGGAAACGTGATCCCGGGCGTGTCCGGACCGCGGTGCGATCGACCGCGCCCGATGCGGATCAGTGGAAGTCGTCGCCCTCGCCGTCGCCGGGCGCTTTGTGCCCGCCGAGCATGTCGTTGTCGTCCTGGTCGCTGGTCGACGCGAGCTGGAGCATCGCGAGCACGACGACCACCACGATGAACGCGACGCCGAGGAAGATCACGGCCAGCTGCAGTTCCCGCGTCGAGAACAGCACGACGAGCCCGGTGAACACCGCGATGATCGCGGAGATCCCGAGGAGCTCGACCGGGCGCAGACGGTCACGACGGCTGGGGGTGGTCATGCGTGTGGTGCTCCGTCCGGGGCGACGGCCGGCGTGGCCGTGCCCCACTTGTGCGAGAGGCCGGCGATCACGTGGAAGACCGCCGTGATGGCGAGGTAGGCGCCGAGCAGGCCGACCAGGACGATCGAGGCGTCCAGCGTGCCGGTGACCTGCTCCACCCCACCGAGCTGCTGCGAGTAGTCCGGCGGGGTGATGAGGAACGCGATCGCGAGCAGCAGGGTGAGTGCGCCGATCGTGGTCCAGTCCCGCGCGAAGGGGGAACGACGACGAGCCCGCAGCCCTTGTGCCAGCTCGAGGGCCCCGGTGAGCACCGCGAAGGCGACGATGACCGAGATGAACGCCGGCAGCCCGAGACCGTTGCCGGCGAACCCGGCGACCGCGGCGAGCAGGGTGATGACGGCCTGCAGCAACGTGGTGCGGCGGGACCGACCGTCGAGCGGGAGCCGCGCGACGCCCGCCCACAGGAGCACGAGTCCTTCGACCAACGCGAAGCCGGCGAACAGCAGCAGGCCGTAGCCGGCGGCGTGGTTCGTCGAGAAGGTGATGACGAGCGCGACGACCGCGGCGGGCACGGCCCGGAGGATCGGGATCGGCCAGTACCGCGCGCGTTGGGTCGCCTCGTTCACGGTGGTGGCGTCGTCCACGGTGTCGGACACGGGACCTCTTTCAGGCATGCGGATCGTGAGATCGATCCTACCGCCGCGGTGGCAGCCGACCGACCGCCGGGGGTCCCGCAGCACTGAGGATGCTCGAATACCCGGTGGGGTGGCGTCGCCCGAACGACGCCACCCCGTTCGCTGGATCAGGACCGCGGCTGGTCGTCCGTCACCACCGACCGCCGTGCACGCCGACGAGCGAGCCACCAGCACGTCGAACCGGCCGCGACCACCACCGCTGCGAGCGCGGCGAGCAGTCCGAGGTCGTCGACGCCGGTGTACGCGAGGGCGCCGCGTGCGACCTGCGGTCCCGCGTCGGCGACCGGGCCACGGGGATCCCGGTCGCCGTCGTCGTTGCCGTCGTCACCGCGGGGAGCATCCGGCACCGATGCCTCGTCGTCGTCGTCGGGTCCGGGCGCCGGGGACGGGGACGGGGACGGGGACGGCGCGGGCCCGTCGTCGTCCTGCTCGACGACGATCGCGACCTCGGTCGACGGGTCGCCGCCGTCCGGGTCCGTCGGGGAGGTCGCTGTGGCCACGTTCACCACGTCGGACCCGTCCCCCTGGTACTCCGGGTCGAGGACGGCACGGAGCCGGAAGTCGTGGGTCTCCCCCACGGCGAGCGCCACGTCCGACCGGCAGGTCACCCGCTGCCCCTCGGCCGTGCAGCCGTCGTCGGACCCGACGAAGCGCATCGCCTCGGGCAGGTCGTCCACCGCGCCGACCTGCTGGGCGACCGACGGTCCGCGGTTCCGTGCGGTCACGGTGTACTCCACCTCGTCGCCGGGTTCGACGGTGGACGGCGACACCGTCTTGTCCGTCTCGACGTGGGCGACGACCGGCGGCGTGGTGACGGTCGTGCTCGCCCGCGAGGTGTTGTCGGACTCGTTCGTGTCGGACAACGACGTCGGTGGTGCGATGGTGGCGACGCTCTCGAGCGGCCCCTCGACGCCGTCGGCGATCCGCCCCTCGACCGTCACCACCGCCGAACCACCGCGGGGCAGGTCGAGGTCGGTCGCCACGTCACCCTGCCCGGACGGGGTGGCGCAGCCGGAGCCCTCCGCCGCCTCGCACGTCCAGGAAGCCCCCTCGATCGCGTCCGGGACGTCCACCTGCAGCGGGCTGGGATCGGCGGCGTTCGGTCCGGGGTTGCGCGCCGTGACGGTGTACCGGACGGGTTCCCCGGCGACGGCGGTGGCGGGCAGGTCGTGCTCGACGGACAGGTCGGCGGGCTTCCACACCCTGAGGGCGTCGACCTCGTGGTTGTTCACGTGGCTGCCGGTGGCGCCGGCGAACCCGAGGCGGAGGGTGCTCGGCAGCGGTGCCTGGTCGTCCCCGTGCAGGGGGACCGCGTCGAGCACGGTGCGCATCGTCGAACCGACCTGCAGCCGGACGGTCATCGAGAGCTCGCCGGCGTCCCCCGGCAGCAGGGTGATGCGCACCGTGCGCGGCGTCGACCCGTTCGTCACCGTGCCGCCGGGAGCGGGAGCCCCGGCGACGTACCGGTAGCCCTCGAGCCCGTTGCCGGAGCCGCGGACGACGACGTGGTCCTGCTGGGCTCCCGGTCCGGAGGCGTTGATGCGCGACGAGAAGTTGCCGTAGTGGTCGATCGCGATCCCCGCGAAGCCACCGGGCACCCCCGGCAGGTCGCACAGCCGCCCGCCGCCCTCGGTTGCCTCCTTGCGGCAGGCGTACCCGAGCCCGGCACCGAACGACCCCACGCCCTGTGCCGCTGCACCGTCGGCGAGGTACAGCAGCAGGCCGTCGGCCCCGGGGTCGTCCTTCGCGGTGTGCATCGCGTAGGTAAACTCGATCTCGAGCCCGGTGTCCGAAGGGAACGTGTCGTTCGTCGACCAGGCGCCGGCCTGGTTGCGGACGTCCGCGGTCAGCCGGAGTCGTCCGCCGGAGACCGCGGCGTCACCGTGCAGGGCACCGCCGGACGCACTGGAGAACTGGTTGACGTAGGGGAAGTCGAGCGTCGCCGCACTCGACCCCGTGGGCAGGATCGTCGGTGCCGCGAGCACGGCGAGCGCGGTCAGCGCGGTGCACGCCGCCGCGAGGCGACGGGCCACCCGCGACCGGACCGGACGTGGGACGGATGCTGGAGCAGTGGGTTCTGTCATGCCCCGATCGTCGCGATCCGGGCGTCACCGGACGGCGGGCCGGAACCGATCTGTGGAACGCGGCCACGGGCCTCCTGGCTGTGGAGGAGAACGGACGGAGCTGGTCCGCTCAGGCCAACCAGACCGTCGTCTCGCCCGGGAGGACACCCGACAGCACGCCGGCCGCGTCACCGAGCGGCCCGGACGCGACCACGACGTCACCCGACGGCAGCGGAACGGGCGTCGTGCCGAAGTTCGTGACCGACCGCCACCCGTCGTGCCGGGCGAAGGCCACGACGCCGTCGCCGGACTCCAGCCAGGTGAGCTCCTCGCCCCGCTGCAGCCGACGGCGGGCGTCCAGCGCTGCCCGGTACAGCGTCAGGGTGGACGTGGGATCCCCGTCCTCCGCCTGCACCGACGACGCTCCGAAGTCCGCCGGCTGCGGCAGCAGCGGCGCGACCTCGCCGAAGCCGAACGACGGCCCGGAGGCCGTCCACGGGATCGGCACACGGCACCCGTCCCGGCCCTTGACGGTGTGTCCCGAGCGGAGCCACTTCGGGTCCTGCAACTGGTCACGCGGGATCGCGGCGGCTTCGTGCAGGCCGAGTTCCTCGCCCTGGTAGACGTACGACGACCCGGGCAGCGCGAGCATCAGCAGGGTCGCGGCGCGGGCTCGGCGCAGGCCCCGCTCCCGGTCGAGCTCGGGCGTGGTGCCGTCCGTCAGCAACCACGCGTCGGTGTCGGTGTCGTCCGGCAGGCCGTACCGGCTGGCGTGCCGCACGACGTCGTGGTTCGACAGCACCCAGGTGCTCGACGCACCGGACTGCTCGGACGCCGCCAGGTTCCGCTCGATGATGCTCCGGAACGCAGCGGCCTCGAACGGCGCCTCGAGCAGGTCGAAGTTGAACGCCTGCCCGAGTTCGGTGGGCCGGGCGTACAGGACGCGTCGCGGGGCCGGTGCCCAGGCCTCGGCGACGGCGGCACGGGGCGGGTCGTACTCGTCGAGCACGGTGCGCCAGGAGGCGAAGACCTCGTGCACCTCGTCGCGGTCGTACAGCGGGTCGGAGCCGTCGAGCGGCAGCGCGTGCTCGTTCGATGCGCGGTACGGCGTCGACAGGTCCTTCGCCAGGCCGTGCGCGACGTCCACCCGGAAGCCGTCGACCCCACGGTCCGACCAGAAGCGCAGCGTGTCCTCGAAATCCGCACGGACCTCGGGGTTGGACCAGTCCAGGTCGGGCTGCTCGGGTGCGAAGAGGTGCAGGTACCACTGACCGTCCGCGACCCTGGTCCAGGCGCTCCCGCCGAAGTTCGACGCCCAGTCGCTCGGCGGCAGTTCCCCGGACACACCCGCCCCGTCGCGGAAGACGTACCGCGCCCGTTCCGGCGAGCCCGGCGCGGACGCGAGCGCCGCCCGGAACCACTCGTGCTCGTCCGAGGTGTGGTTCGGCACGATGTCCACGATCACCCGCAGGTCGTGCTCGTGCGCGGACCGGAGCAGGGCGTCCAGGTCCGCCAGCGAGCCGAGTCGTGGATCGACCGCCCGGTAGTCGGCCACGTCGTACCCGCCGTCGGCGAGGGGCGACGGGAAGAACGGCGAGAGCCACAACGCGTCGACGCCGAGTGCCGCCAGGTAGGGCACGCGGCTGGTGATGCCCGCGACGTCGCCCAGGCCGTCGGCGTTCGAGTCCGCGAAGCTGCGTGGGTAGACCTGGTAGACGACGGCGTCGCGCCACCAGTCCGGGTTCGTCGTGCGGGGCGTGCTGGCCGGCGTCCGAAGCGTGCTCACGTCGCCACCGTACCCAGCGGTCTGGGAATAGCACGCCGTAGGCTCGGATTGGTTGTCGCAGACACCTTTCCGTCCCAGAACAACGTCTCGAACCAGAAGGATCACCATGACGAACGTCCTCGCACTCGTCGGCAGCCTCCGCGCCGACTCCATCAACCGCAAGCTCGCCGAGGCCGCGGCGCACCACGCGCCGGAGGGCATCGAGGTCACCACGTTCGACGGCATCGTCGACCTGCCGTTCTACAACGAGGACATCGACGGCGACACCCCGCCGGCCGCAGCGGTCGCCTTCCGCGACGCGATCGCCGCCGCGGACGCCGTCCTGCTCGTCACCCCCGAGTACAACGGCACGATCCCGGCCGTGCTGAAGAACGCCCTCGACTGGGCATCGCGTCCGTTCGGCGCCTCGCCGCTGTCCGGCAAGCCGCTCGCCGCCATCGGTTCCGCGTTCGGGCAGTACGGCGGCGTGTGGGCCCACGACGACGCCCGCAAGGTCGCCGGCATCGCCGGCGCGAAGGTCCTCGAGGACGTCAAGGTCGCGATCCCGCAGTCGGTCGTCCGCTTCGCGGAGACCCACCCGCGCGAGGACGCCGAGGTCACCTCGCTCGTCCAGGGCGCGCTGAGCGCACTCGCCGACGCCTCGACCGAGCAGGCCGCCGCGTAGAGCGACCGGGTGCGGTCGACCGCACCACAGGACGGACGGGAGGCCCGTGGCGACCCCGCCACGGGCCTCCCGTCCTGCATGCGGGAACGAAGCAGGCGCACCCACAGGAAGTCGCTAGACGGCCTCCATACGAGACGGACTAGCCTGTGCCAATGGCAACGCAGGAGATCACCGAGGCGTCCGGGTACTGGTTCCCCGACGACGACGCGACCCAGCGCGGGGTCGCCGTGCTCAACGCCCTGCGTCGCTACCGGGCCGCCGAGACCGCGATGCGCCGCCGCACCCGCGACTCGATGGGCATGGGCGAGACCGACCTGCTCGCCGTGCGCTTCCTGCTGCAGTCGCAGCGCTCGGGCCGCAGCATCAGCCCGAAGGACCTCGCCGCCTACCTCAAGATCTCGTCGGCCTCGACCACGATCCTGATCGACCGCCTGGTGAAGTCGAACCACGTGCGCCGCGACCCGCACCCCACCGACCGTCGAGCGCTCGTGATCACCCCGACGACCGAGACCGACGACGAGGTCCGCGCGACCCTCGGCATCATGCACCGCCGGATGATGTCGATCGCCGAGGGACTGCCCGCGGACGAGGCGCGCATCGTGGCGTCGTTCCTCGAGCAGATGCGCGGCGCCGTCGACCAGGTCGACCCGGCACCGGCCCACTGACCGGCGCGAACACACCCGGTGGAACGCCCGGGGGACAGTGCGGTTCCGTGCGCACTGAGAGTGGTCTCGGCCGCACCGCGTAGACCGGAAGGGTCACCGACGCGAAAGGAGCCACCACCATGCACGCTTCGGACAAGATGGCCAAGAACCTCCAGGCGGTCCTCGTGGACCTCATCGACCTGCACCTCCAGGGCAAGCAGGCCCACTGGAACATCCTCGGCACGAACTTCCGCGACCTGCACCTGCAGCTCGACGAGATCGTCGACGCCGCACGCGAGTTCGCCGACGACACGGCAGAGCGCATGCGCGCCCTGTACGCCGTGCCGGACGGGCGCTCGAGCACGGTCGCGGCCTCGAGCCACCTCGACCAGTTCCCCGAGGGCGAGATCACCACGCACGACGCGATCGACCAGGTGACGCTCCGCCTCTACCAGGCGACCGGCACCATGCGCGACGTCCACGACGAGGTCGACGACGAGGACCCGACGACCGCGGACCTGCTCCACGGCTTCATCGAGCGCCTCGAGCAGCTCGCGTGGATGGTCTCCGCCGAGAACCGCGCACCGAGCACGCCGCTGGCATCTGCCACGACGCCAGCCGTCGCCGACGCCTCGGCGCACGCCTAGGGGACCGAGTGGACCTCGGCATCCAGGGCAAGACCGCGCTCGTCTTCGGTGCCGACTCCGGCATCGGCTGGAACACGGCTCGCATCCTCCTGGCGGAGGGTGCGACCGTGGTCGTGAGCGACCTCGACCAGGCGCAGCTCGACAACAGCGCCGACCAGCTCGAAGCGCCGCTCGGCAAGCTGCACGCGTTCGCGGCCGACGTCACGAGCGCGGCGAGCCTGGCGGACCTGCACGGCAAGGTGCGGGACGCCGTCGGCGCGATCGACATCCTGGTGCAGTCCTCGGGCGTGTCCGGCGCCCAGGGGCTGTTCCACGAGATCGACGAGCAGGGTTGGGCCGACACCATCGACGTCGACCTGATGGGTCCTGTCCGCATCACGCGCGAGTTCATCGGCGACCTGCGGCAGGGCGGTTGGGGCCGGATCGTGTACCTCGTGTCCGAGGACGCCTCGCAGCCCTACGACGACGAACTGCCCTACTGCGCCGCGAAGGCCGGGGTCCTGTCGTTCGCGAAGGGCCTGTCGCGCACCTACGCGCAGTAGGGCGTCCTCGTGAACACCGTCAGCCCCGCGTTCATCCACACGCCCATGACGGACGCGATGATGAACAAGCGGGCGAAGGAGACGAACCAGAGCTTCGACGACGCGATCACGAGCTTCCTCGACGAGGAACGTCCGTACATGGAGCTGAAGCGCCGCGGTGAGCCGGAAGAGGTCGCGAACGTCATCGCGTTCCTCTGCTCCGACCTCGCGAGCTTCGTCAACGGCTCCAACTACCGGGTCGACTCCGGCTCGGTCGCCACGATCTGACGCCGGGAGGCACCGTGACCGACTACCGATACCTCATCATCGGCGGCGGGATGGTCGCCGACGCCGCTGCCCGCGGTGTCCGCGAGCTCGACGCCGACGGCACGATCGGCATCCTCAGCGAGGACGTCGACCGGCCCTACGCCCGCCCGGCCCTGTCGAAGAAGCTGTGGACCGACCCGGACTTCAGCTGGGACGAGAAGGTCGACCTGCACACCGAGGAGACCGGGGCGTCGTTCGTCCTCGGCACCGCGGTGACGGGGATCGACCGTGCATCGAAGACCGTGACCACGGCCGACGGCCAGACCCACGGCTACGAGCGGCTGCTCATCGCGACCGGCGGCAAGCCCCGCGGGTTGCCGGGCCTGGAGCCCTCGGACCGCGTGCTCGACTACCGCAGCGCCGACGACTACCGGAAGCTCCGCGAGCTCGCCGACGCCGGGGCGCACGTGGTCGTCGTCGGTGGCGGCTACATCGGCCAGGAGATCACCGCGGGGGTCGTGCAGAACGGCGCCCGCGTCACCCTGGTCGACCCCGACGACATCGTGGGCGGCCGGATGTTCCCGGACGACCTCGCGCGCGCGTTCCAACAGCGCTTCGTCGACGCCGGCGTGGACCTCCGACTCGGACGTCGGGTCGAGTCCGGCACGCAGACGGCCGACGGGGTCACGCTCACGCTCGACGACGGCTCCGTGCTCGAAGCAGACGCCGTGGTCGCCGGACTCGGCATCGAGCCCGCCACCCAGCTCGCCGCCGACGCCGGTCTGACCGTACGCGACGGCATCGTGGTCTCGTCGACGCTGCTCACCGACGACGACTCGGTCTTCGCCGCCGGCGACGTCGCCGAGTACCCGGACCGGATCCTCGGGACCCGCCGGGTCGAACACGTCGACAACGCGCAGCAGCAGGGACGGCAGGCCGGCCGGAACCTCGCCGACGCCGACGAGACCTACGACCACACGCCGATGTTCTACTCCGACGTCTTCGACATGGGGTACGAGGCGGTGGGGCAGGTCTCCACGAAGCTCCGCACCGTCGAGGACTGGCAGGACCCGACCGTCACCGGTGTCGTCTACTACCTGGACGACGACGACACGGTGCGCGGCGTGCTGCTCTGGAACGTGTGGGACAAGACCGACGAGGCCCGCAAGGTGCTCGCCGAGGCGAACTCCCTGACGTCGGACATGCTGCCGGGCCGCATCACGGCCTGACCGGCGCACGGGTCGCCCTGGACGCGACCGACGGGAGGCCCGGTGCCGGTTCCGAGAACCGGCACCGGGCCTCCTGTACGTCGCCTGCAGTGCCCGGTGTCAGCGGTTCGGGTCGGCCTCGGGTGCGACGGCGTCGACCACCGCCTTGCGGTCGACCGGGTCGACCGGCAGGTCGTCCCCGTCGGCCATCGCGACCGCGTGGGCGGACTTCGCCGCCTCGAGCGTCTCGTCGTCGTTCTTCGCCATGCCGACCAGTTCGACGAAGCGCGACCTCACGAGCATCCACGCCTCGCTCGGGCTCAGACGCGACAGGTCGGACGCCGTCGAGTCGTCGCGCACCCGCTGCAGCGAACCGACCCCGCGGTCCGGCAGCCGGTGGTCGACGTGTGCGACCGCAAGCCGCGCGACCGCGTCGGCCTGGGCGTGCATCACGGAGTGTGCGCCGTCGACGACCTCGCGCAGCACTGCGTAGGGGAACACCCGCGCGAGCCGTCGGATCCAGTCCCGCGGGACCATCGCGTCGTGCTCGCCGCGGACGATGAGGGTGCGCGCCTGCACGTGGGCCGCGCGCTCCTCGATCGGGAACGCGATCATCCGTGGCAGCACCTTCGAGAACCAGTGCCATCCGCACAGCGCGTACGCCGTGATGCCGTGCCACCGGACCGCCGAGGGCTCGTGCAGGGTCGACCGCAGGAACCGGAACGCGGACTGGCGGACCGTGCGCGCGTGCGAGTCGACGACCGGGCTGATGAGCACGAGGTCCGAGATCTCCGGGTGACGCGCCGCGACCTCGGTCACGACCTGGGTGCCCATCGAGTGGCCGACCAGGACCGGGTCGACCAGGCCGAGGTCGTCGATGACCTTCTCGACGGCGTCGGCGTACCGCTCGATCGAGACCTTCCCGCGGAACCGGGGAACGCCTGCGAAGCCGGGCAGGTCGAGGGCGTGCACCGGGCCGTTCTCGTTGAGGTGCGGGGCGAGCCGCTCGTAGTAGGTGGCCGCGATGCCGAGGCCGGCGACGAGCAGGAAGGCGCGCTCCCCCGGCTCGCCGATCGAACTCACGCGGACGTACGTGCCGTCGACCGCGACCCGGTCCACCTCTACAGTGACGTCGGCGTTCTCGGCCTCCGCGAGTTCGCTGGCCGGGTCCGGGGTGGCTGCCGTGCGCTCGTCGTTCACGTGGGTCTCCTCGGGTCGGGCGAGCGCCCACGATACCCGCGGACACCGCCGCAGCGTGCGCTCCCGCCCGGTCAGCC
This sequence comes from Curtobacterium sp. PhB191, assembly GCF_004346515.1. NCBI lineage: Bacteria > Bacillati > Actinomycetota > Actinomycetes > Micrococcales > Microbacteriaceae > Curtobacterium > Curtobacterium sp. PhB191. The sequence continues at coordinate 6,373 of NZ_SMBV01000017.1, read as the reverse complement.
GCTGAAGGTGTTCGCGGGGAACCCGTGCACCCGCGTCGGCACCGCCAGGATCGCTCCCGAGGACGGGTGCTCCTCCAGCTGCTCCTCGGTGAGGTTCTCCCGTGCCGAGGCGACGAACAGCGTCGACATGTCGGGGCCGCCGAAGGCCACCGACGTCACGTTCGGGGTGGGCAGCTCCACGGTCTCGAGGTGCGATCCGTCAGGGCCGTACCGCTCCACCCGGCCGCCGCCGTAGACCGCACTCCAGGAGCAGCCCTCGTCGTCGCGGACCAGGCCGTCGTGGGCGTGGCCGACGACGAACGGTTCGAGCTCGCCGAGTTCGCCGTGCGGGCCGTACGACCCGCGGTAGATCGTCGACACACTCGTGTCGGTGACGTACATCACGGTGCCGTCGTCCGACCACTCGAAGCCGTTCGTCACGCCGAAGCCGCCACGGAGCAGTCGCGTCGTGCCGTCCGCCTCGACCGAGTACAGCGCACCGTCCGGCTCGCCCGTCGTCAGGTTCATGCTGCCGACCAGGAACCGGCCGAACGGGTCGCACTTGCCCTCGTTGAACCGGAGCCCGGCCGTGGCGTGCTCGACGCGGGTGAGTTCACGCTCGACCACCCCGTGCTCGTCCGTCACGACGACGGTGTCCCCGAGCGCTGCGACGAAGCCGCCAGAGGCCCGCGGCTGGAAGCTCGCGAGCGGCGGCGGGAGCGGGACCGTCGACACCACGGTGCCGTCGGACTGCGCGGTGACGAGGGTGCCGAGGGTGATGTCGGTCCAGCGGAGCAGCTGCGCCGACGGGTCCCACACGATGCTCTCGGCGAGGACCGCCCGGGCGTCGGAGAAGACGGTCACGGGCCCGGTCGTCGCGCTGGTGCTCATCGGACCGGTCTACCGGCGCCGGCTCCGTGCTCCCTCAGCCGGGCGCGCTGCCCACCAGTTCACGCGCTGGGCGACACCTCACGGGACCGCGGGCGCGTGGAGTGTCGCCTGGCACGAAAGTCCGCAGGCCCCGCTTCGATCAGAGGCGGGCGTACCGCGCGCGGAAGAAGCTGTAGACGCCGAAGGCGAGGAACCCGATGCCGATCGCGACCAGGACGAACACGCCACCGGGCATCGAGCGCACGGCGTCGAACGCCGCGTCGAGGCCCGTCGCCTGCTCCGGGTCGCTCCGCAGTCCGGCCACACCGATGAGCACACCGACGATGACCACGGCGATGCCCTTGCCGACGTACCCGACGACCCCGAGCACCGTGACCACCCGGTCGAGCGTCCCGGACGGTCGGGTGATCTGCTTCCGGAACGTCCGCCGACACCCGATGACCACGAGCCCGATGCCGACCGCGACCGCGATCGCGCCGGCGAGGAGCAGCACGAACACCCCGCCGGGCGTCGCGAGGGTCTTCGCTGCGGCACTCTGCGACGAGCTGCTGGAACTCGACCCGGCGCCGAGGGCGTACGACGCCGACGAGTACGCGATGATGCCGTAGACCACGGCCTTCGCGACGTCCTTCGCCCGGGCGAGCCACCCACGCGTGCTGTCCGACCGGCCGCCGACGACGGCCTCGACGATCAGCCGCACGGTGAGTGCTGCCGTGCCGATCGCGATCAGCCAGAGCAGGAAGACCCCGCCCGGCACGGCAGCGATCTGCTGCAGTGCTCCGGACTGGTCCGTCTCACCGCCGGAGGACGCGTTGCCGATGCCGAGCAGGATCGCGAGGTACCCGATCAGCAGGTGGACGATGCCGCTGCCGACGAAGCCGGCGCGAGCGGTCAGCTCGAACCAGCGGCTGTCCGCCGCTCGTCGGACCTGTCGTCCGGTCTCCCGTGCTGCGTGCTCTGCTGTGTCGCTCATCCGGTCAAGCGTGCCCGACGCGGGCCGGTCTGTCCGGGCCGCGCCGGGCAGTGGACGCGGACCGACGTCGGACGGGCGGCGCGGGGGCGGGCTGCACCCGCGCCTCCCGTCAGTCGCCCTTCACGTTGACGACCTGCCGCAGCGTGTGCCGGATCGACACGAGGTCCGACGCATCCGCCATGACCTGGTCGATCGGCTTGTACGCGCCCGGGATCTCGTCGAGGAACGCGTCGGTGTCGCGGTACTCGATGCCGACCATCGCCTCCCGCAGCTGGTCGTGGGTGAAGGTCCGCCGTGCCGCGCTCCGCGAGAACAGCCGGCCGGCTCCGTGCGGCGACGACTCGAGCGACGGCTTGTTGCCGAGGCCCTCGACGACGTACGACGCCGTGCCCATCGACCCGGGGATCAGGCCGGCCTGACCTGCCGTCGCCTGGATCGCACCCTTGCGGGACACCCACACGGACTTCCCCCAGTGCGTCTCGCGCTGCGTGAAGTTGTGGTGGCAGTTGATCCGCTCCTGCTCGTCGACGGGGGTACCGACGACCTCGGACAGCTGCCGCACGACGCGGTCCATCATCTCCTCGCGGTTGAGCAGGGCGAAGTGCTGTGCCCACCGCAGCTCGGCGATGTACCGGTCGAACTCCGGCGTGCCCTCGACCAGGTAGGCGAGGTCGGGGTCCGCCAGCTGGATCCACCAGCGCTCCATCAGCCGCTTGGCGACCGTGATGTGCCGCTGCGCGATCTTGTTGCCGACGCCCCGCGATCCGGAGTGCAGGAAGAGCCAGACCCGGTCCTGCTCGTCGAGGGAGACCTCGATGAAGTGGTTCCCGGAGCCGAGCGTGCCGAGCTGGTTGCGCCAGCCGCCGTGCGCCTGTGCGGGGTCGAACCCGGCGGCGTCGGCCATCGCCTCGAGCTCGGCGATCCGCGGCGCGGCGGTCGCGACGATCTTGCGGTTCGACGCGCCGGCCGACAGCGGGATCGCGCGCTCGATCTGCTCGCGCAGCTCCTGCAGGTCGTCGGGCAGGTCGGCCTCGGTGAACTGGGTCCGGACCGCGATCATGCCGCAGCCGATGTCGACGCCGACGGCAGCCGGCATGACCGCGCCGAGGGTCGGGATGACGGAACCGACGGTGGCGCCGAGGCCGAGGTGGGCGTCCGGCATCAGGGCCAGGTGCGGGAACACGAACGGCATGCGTGCGGTCGTGCGGGCCTGCTGCTCGGTGTTGTCCTCGAGCATCGAGGCCCAACTCAGCAGTCGGTCGTTGATCTTCTTCATTGCTTCGTCTCGCTTTCAGGACGGTCGTCTGGACGGTCGTCTGGACGGTCTTCGATGACGGTCCGGGACGGTGTCCGGCCTGCGCTCCGGGCGACGTCGAGCGCGACGTGGCGAGGATGAGCAGGACGACGAACGCCCCGGGCCGGGTGGGCACGGGGCGTCGTGGGACGTTCCGTGCCTACGCGGGATAGCGGAGGGACCACTGCCGCTGCGGTTCGGGCAGCACGGCGGTCGCGTCGAGCTGGAGCTCGACGCGTTCCTCGTTGTGCTGCACGGCGCGCATGCGCGGTCCTTCCGGTGTGCCCGGGACGGGCGTTCCTGCCGGCGGCGTTGGTGCCGCTGGCGTTCCTGCCGGCGGCGTTGGTGCCGCTGGCGTTCCTGCCGTTGGGCAGGAGAGCGACAGTAGTGCGACACGCCCGGGATGCGCAACTCACCCGGGCGTGTCGCGTTTCGTCCGCGGCCGGGCGCGGCCCGCTCAGCGGCGACGCGAAGCGTTGCGCGGGCCGCGCCGACCGAGCCTGCGAGGGAGGGCGTCCCGCGTCCTCCACAGCGGGGTACGTCCGCCTGATGGTCGCGCCTCGGGCGCGGGCAGTCTGGGTGCATGACGGAGCGCACCGAAGACACCCTCGACGCGGTCGACACCCACGCACGCACCGACGGCTACGCCCCGCTCCGCACCTACGGAGCGATCGGCGATGGTCGGACCGTCGCGCTCATCGCCCGCGACGGGCAGATCGACTGGCTGCCGATCCCCTCGATGGACTCACCGCCCGTGTTCGCGGAGATCCTCGACGCCGAACACGGCGGCCACGTGGCGCTCCGCCCGGTGGACCGATCGGCCGAGGTCACCCGCGAGTACCTGCCCGGCACCAACGTGCTCGTCACCACGTGGACGACACCGTCCGGGCGGGCGACGGTGACGGACGCGATGGTCACCGGTGTCGCCGGCCGCCTGCCGTGGGCCGAGGTCGCGCGCTGCGTCCAAGGGGTCAACGGGTCCGTGGAGTTCGAGTGGGCCGTGGTGCCCGGCACCCTGCTGAACACCGCTGAACCGAAGCGCCTCGACACCGCGAACGGTGCCGTCATCGGCATCGACGGCATCACGATCGCGATCGTCGAGCAGGGGTTCGACCCGGTGCACGACGACGGCCCGCGCTTCTCCGGTCGGTTCACCACCGGCGACGGATCGAAGCACATCCTGACCATCGTCGGCACGCACGACGAGCCGATCTTCATGCCGCGGCCGGAGAGCGCACTCGCCGCGATGGACCGCACGATCGACAACTGGGCGACCTGGTCGAAGGAGTTCTCCTACGACGGCCCCTGGGCCGAAGCGGTGCAGCGCAGCGCCCTCGCCCTGAAGCTGCTCATCTTCTCGCCGACCGGAGCGATCGCGGCGGCGCCGACCACGAGCCTGCCCGAGGACCGGACCGGCGGCAAGAACTGGGACTACCGGTTCGCCTGGGTGCGCGACCTGTCGTACACCGTGCACGCCCTGACCCGGTTCGGCCTGCGCGAGGAGACCCACGCGGCGGTGTCGTGGGTGATGCGCACCATCGCCGAGCACGACGAGGGCATGCCGATCTTCTACGAGCTCGACGGTACGAAGAGCGACGACGTCGAGGAGCGCGACGTCCCCGGGTGGAACGGCATCGGCCCGGTCACGGTGGGCAACCGCGCCGGCGACCAGCTGCAGCTCGGGGTCTGGGGTGACGTCTTCGAGATCCTGCGTCAGTACGTGAACGCCGGCAACGTCCTGGACCGGAAGACCGCGGCCGTCTTGCAACAACTCGCCGACGACGCCTGCCACCGGTGGGAGGAACCGGACTCCGGCATGTGGGAGCTCGAGGACACCCAGCACTACGTCACGAGCAAGATCGGCTGCTGGCAGGCCCTCGACGCCGCAGTGGACCTCCACGACGCCGGCATGATCGACGGGCCGCGCGCCAAGTGGGTCGAGAACCGCGAACTGATCACGCAGTGGGTCGCGGAACACGGCTGGGACGAGGAACGCGGTCACTACGTGATGTACCCGGGCTCGGACGCGCTCGACACGTCGATCCTGCTGCACGCGATGAGCTCCTTCGACCGCGGTCCACGCATGGCGTCGACCATCCGGGCGATCGAGGAGCAGCTGCAGCGCGGACCGCTGGTGTACCGCTACTCGGGCATCGAGGACGAGGAGTCGCCCTTCGTCGCGTGCTCGTTCTGGCTCGCTGCCGCGATGGCCTGCACGGGCCGGATCGACGACGCACGGACCCTGATGGACGAGATGGTCGGCCAGGCGAACGACGTCGGGCTGTTCAGCGAGATGATCAGCGAGGACGGCTCGTTCATGGGCAACCTCCCCCAGGGGCTGTCGCACCTGGCGCTCATCCAGGCAGCGCTGACCATCGAGGAACTGACTGGCGAGGACGACCACTCGGAGTGATCATGGAGGGGTCATGAACGACGTCGATGCACGGATGGACCGGCTCCGCAGGGCCGCTCGCTACCGTTACCAGCAGCAGGTCGACAGTGAGATCGAGCGGGGGTCGCTCGATCCGGACGAGGTGCGTGAGGAACGCCGGCTGCTGAAGGCGGCCGACGTCGCCGCCCACGCTCGGGCGCAGATCGAGGAGGCCGAGCGCCGCGGCGTCTTCGAGGGCAATCCGTACCACGGCAAGCCCCTGCCCGGGAACGACGGGCAGCACGACCCGGACTGGTGGATCCGCTCGAAGATCGAACGCGAGGACATCCGCGGCATCGCTCCGCCTGCCCTCGCACTCCGCACCGAGGACGCGGAACTCGACGATGCCCTCGACGCACTGTCGACGGAGGCCGACGTGCGCGATGTCCTGGTGGACTTCAACGCCCGGGTGAAGGAAGCCCGACGTCAGCTGCTCGGTGGGCCGCCGGTCGTGACGCCGCTGCGGGACGTCGACGGCGAGTTGGTCGCGTGGCATGCCCGCCGGGAGGCCCGACTCGCGTCCGCCGCGGCGGCTGCGGCTGCCCTGACGGCCGCGTCTGACGACCGTCGCCGCCGGTGGTGGCGCCGGCGTCACTGAACGTGGTGAAGGGCCGTCCCGGTTGCCCGGGGCGGCCCTTCACGAGTGGTGCGGTGGTGCGGGGTGTTACTTGATCTGTGCGGTGATGGTGGCGGTGCCGACGAGCAGGCCACGCTTGACGGCGTCGGTGCCGAAGGTCTTGTTCAGCAGGCCGGCGGCGTCTTCGGAGACGTGGACGGTGGTGCCGGTCAGGATGGCGTTGTCGCC
>NZ_SMBV01000016.1:0-46456 GCF_004346515.1 Curtobacterium sp. PhB191 | reverse complement strand
CCGGTTCAATACCGAGCTCACGCCCTCGCGGCCTAATCTGACTTCACGGTCCAACAAACCGGGACCAGTTCACAGCTGGCACCGGGCCTCCCGTCAGGTGGTGGGTCGCGTCTCGGACGCGCCCCGACTACTGCTCGAACGTCGCGTCGAGCGTGATCTCGACGCCGGTGAGCGCCTTGCTGACCGGGCAGGTCGCCTTGGCGTCCTCGGCGGCCTTCAGGAAGGTCCCCTCGTCGATGCCGGTGACCTCACCGTGCACGGTCAGGGCGATGCCGGTGAGCTTGAAGCCGCCAGCCGAGTCCGGGCCGAGCGAGACGTCGGCCTTGACGTCGAGGGCCTCGACCGTGCCACCGGCCTCGCCGAGGACTGCGGAGAACTGCATGGCGTAGCAGGCCGAGTGTGCGGCGGCGATGAGCTCCTCGGGGCTGGTGCTGCCACCGGCCTCGTCAGCGGCGCGCTTCGGGAACGAGACGTCGTAGGTGCCGACCTTCGAGCTGGAGAGTTCGACCTGGCCGGAACCGTCGTTGAGGCCGCCGTTCCAGGCGGTGCGTGCGGTGCGCGTGGGCATGGCCGCTCCTTTCGTGTGGGGGATCGGACCCGAGCGGGACCGTCGCAGCCGAGTCAAGCGGAGAACGCGCGTTCTCGCAACCGGCTCACGGCGAAGACGCAGGCTTCGCGGTTCTGAGCGACAGGTGTTGCCCACAACAACAGGTGTAGCGTGATGGTGTTCAAAGGAGACCCATCATGCGCGCCGTCGTGTTCGAGCAGTACCAGACCTTCCCGTCCCTGACGGAGGTCCCGAAGCCCACCCCGGGTCCGGGGGAGGTGCTCCTCAAGGTCGCAGGTGCCGGCGCGTGCCACTCGGACGTCGCGGTGTACCGCGAGTTCGCCGCCGGTGCTCCGGGATCGCAGCAACCCCCGTTCGTCCTCGGGCACGAGAACTCCGGCTGGGTCGAGTCCGTCGGCGACGGCGTGACCGGGTTCACCGAGGGCGACGCCTACCTGGTCTACGGGCCGGTCGGCTGCGGGCACTGCTCGTACTGCTCGAAGGGGCAGGACACCTACTGCGAGAACGCCGCGACGAACCCCTACATGGGCATCGGTCTCGGGCGGGATGGCGGCATGGCGGAGTACGTCAGTGTCCCCGCCCGCAACCTCGTGCCGCTCGGCGACGCCGACCCGATCGCTGCCGCACCGCTCAGCGACGCCGCACTCACGCCGTACCACGCGATCAAGAACGCGCTGCCGAACCTGGCAGGCGGGGGCAAGTACGCGCTGGTCGTCGGGCTGGGCGGCCTCGGGCAGATCGCCGTGCAGATCCTCACCGCGCTCACCGGCGCCACGGTGATCGCGACCGACATGAAGCAGGACGCCATGGACCGCGCTGCCGCCCGTGGCGCGATCACGGTGCCCGGCGGGCCGGACCAGGCCGCCGCGATCCGCGAGATCACCGGCGGCCGCGGGGTCGACGCTGCGTTCGACTTCGTCGGTGCCACCCCCACGATCAAGGTCGCACAGGCCTCGATGGCGGTCGGTGGCCGGTTCACCGTCGTCGGGATCGCCGGCGGTACCACCGAGTGGAACTTCTTCGCGACGCCGTACGAGTCGACGATCACGAACACCTACTGGGGCACGATCGAGGACCTGCACGAGGTCGTCGCGATGTACCGCGCCGGGCAGATCGTCCCCGACGTCGAGCGCTACGCGCTGGCCGACGCGCTCGAGGCGTACCGGAAGCTCGAAGCCGGCGAGCTCTCGGGCCGTGCGGTCGTCGTCCCGACGCTCTGACCACGGGTCGTCTCGCGGCGTACCTGGTCGAATCGGGCGTACCTGGTCGGAAGTTCTGACCAGGTACGCCCGATTCCGGTTTCCATCGCGAGTGTTCAGGGAAGGAACCAGCGCGGGTCAGCGACCTGCGGCGTAGCCCTGGGCGCCGCGTGGGTTCGCGGCGGCGCCGAGTACGCCCGTCGCCGGGTCCCGCGTCACGCACGTCAGCCGTCCGAGCGACCAGTCGCCGGCGCGGGTGACGACGTGACCGCGTGCCTCGAGTTCCGCGATGACGTCGTCGCCGAGCCGGTCCTCGACCACGAGCCCCGCCGGCTCCCACGTGCGCGGCCAGAACGACCCCGGGAACGACGTCGTATGCAGCGCCGGGGCGTCGATCGCCTGCTGCGGGGTGTACCCGCCGACGATCCACCGGAGCAGGAACAGCAGCTGCCACTGATCCTGCTGGTCACCGCCGGGTGAACCGACCGCGGCCACAGGGACGCCCTCACGCAGCACCAGGGTCGGTGTCAGGGTCGTGCGGGGGCGCTCGCCGGGGCGGAGCGTCGACGCCGTGCCCGGTTCGAGCCAGGTCATCTGCAGCCGGGTGCCCAGGCAGAACCCGAGCTCCGGGATCGTCGGCGACGACTGCAGCCAGCCGCCGGACGGTGTCGCGCTGACGATGTTGCCCCAGCGGTCCACAACGTCGATGTGGCAGGTGTCGCCCCGGGTCTCGCCGTCCGGTGCCACGAACGGCTCGCCGCGGTCCTCGACCGGCGCGACCGGCGCGACCGGAGCGACCTGAGCGACCTGCACGGTCGGTTCGCCGAGACCAGCGCCGTCGCCGGCGGAGTACGACGTCCGGGCCGGCGGCATCGCCCGCTCGACGCCCGCGATCGTGCCCGGACGCAGCTCGGCCGAGGCCCGCTCGCCGATCAGCGCACGCCGCTCGTCGGTGTACGCGTCGGACAGCAGCTCGTCGAGCGGGACGTCGCCGTCGCCGTAGAACGCCTCGCGGTCGGCCATGGCGAGCTTCTGCGCCTCGACGATGGTGTGCGCCCCGACCGACGTCGACGGGTCGAGCATTGCGTCGTCGAGCGGTTCGAGCAGCCGCAGGGTCTGCAGGAGCGCCGGACCCTGGCCCCACGGCCCGGTCTTCGCGATCGTGCAGCCGCGGAACTCCACCGTCGCCGCGGGCTCGTACGACGCCCGGAACGCCGCCAGGTCCGACGCCCGGATGACCCCGGCGTGGTCGCTGCCCGACGCGTGTCGGTGCGGCTCCCGCACGAAGCGGTCAATGGCCTCGGCGACGAAGCCCCCGGCCCACTCGCTCCGCGCGGCGTCGATGCGGGCGGTCCGGCTGCCGGAGCCGTCACCGGCGTCGAGGAGCCGCTCGAGCACTGCGGCCAGCGCCTCGTTGCGCACCAGGTCCCCGGGGACCGGCACCGTGCCTCCTGGCAGCCACTGCGTGGCGGACGTGGGCCAGTGGTCACGGAACAGGCCCTGCACGGCGGTGATCGTCCGGACCACCCCGGCTGCGACCGGGTGGCCGTCACGGGCGTATCCGATCGCCGGCGCGAGGACGTCCGCGAGCTCCCACGTGCCGTGGTCGCGGAGCAGCAGCAGCCACGCGTCGACGGCACCCGGGACGGTGGCGGCGAGTGCGCCGGAGCCGGGGACGAGGTCGAGTCCCTCGGCGCGGTAGTGCTCGGGTGTCGCACCGGCCGGCGCCGGACCCTGGCCGACGAGCACGACCGGGGTCGGGTTCGATGCCGTCGCGAACACCGCCGTCAGGTCGCCGCCCGGGCCGTTCAGGTGCGGTTCGACCACGTGCAGGACGAACGCGCCCGCGACGGCTGCGTCGAAGGCGTTGCCGCCGCGTTCGAGCACCGACTGCGCGGTGGCGGTCGCGATCCAGTGCGTCGCGGCCGCCATGCCGAACGTGCCCTGCAGGTCCGGGCGCGAGGTCTGCGTGGCGGGTGGGACGAAGGCGGGGTTCGGCGTCGGCATGCACCCATCCTGTCCCCGGGGCTCGCCGCTCAGCCCAGGGCCACGACGATCCCCGCTGCGACGAGCAGCGCGACGTACCCCCAGGCGTGCACGACCTCGGGCAGGTGCGGCGGGCGACGTCGGAGCAGCACGATGACCGGCATCGCGCCGACCAGCAGGGCCACGGCAGCCCGGACGTCGACGGCGCCGACGAGTCCGGCGGCGTGCGGGACGACCGCCGGCAGCAGCATGGTCACCGCGGCTGCGGGCAGCGTGATCGCCAGCGTGAGGGGGTTCGCCAGCGTTGTCGCCGCGGTCATGGTGGCACCGGACCGGCGCAGCATCGGGACCGTCACCACGCTGCCGCCGACGCCGAGGAACGCCGCGACCGCACCGATCGGGAGGCCCGTGGCAGTCGGCACGCCGGTGCGGGTCGGTCCCTGGTCGCGTCCACCGCCGCGGGTCGCGACTGCGCGATCCGTCGCCGAGCTGCGCAGGAAGCCCGGGCGCAGGAGCAGGTCGGCGACCGTGACCCCGAGGTAGACGACGAAGCCCCAGCGCAGGAGCGCGTCCGGTGCCTCTCGTGCGGCGAGCACCCCGACCGTGCCGCCGACCCCGAGCAGGACGAACAGCGACGAACGGCCCCGGAGTGGTGCGAGGGCGCCGCGCCGGGCCGAGACGGTGGCCACGGCGGCGTTCACGAGCATCACGAGGGCCGAGGTCGCCGTGGCCACCCGGACGGCGTCGCCACCGAGGGCTGCGTCGGCGACGGTGATGATCGGCACGGTGACGAACCCACCGCCGAACCCGAACAGGACGGTGGTGACCCCGACCAGGGCCCCGATGACCACGAGCACGATGAACGACATGCCTCCATCCCAGCGGGGATCACCACGGCGGACGATCGGGTGTGCGGCACGTTCCTTCGAGACCTAGCCTCGACGTGTGCGCAACGTCCCGGTCTCCGAGTTCGACCACCAGCCGTTCGACGTCCTGCCGATCGGCACCGACTACCCGCCGGACCACCTTCTCGCCCGGCACGAGCACCGACGGGCGCAGCTGCTCTACGGTGCGAGCGGCGTGATGCTCGTCGAGACCGACGACGGCTCCTGGACCGTGCCGACCGACCGGGCCGTGCTCATCCCGCCCGGCGTGCCCCACGAGGTCCGGATGCTCGACGTCAGCACCTGGAGCCTGTACGTCGAGCCGGACGCCGTGCCCTGGTGGCCGACACGGTGCACCGTCGTCGAGGTCGGGCCCCTGCTGCGCGAGGTGCTGCGCGCCGCCAACGCGCTCGACGTGCCGTACGACGGCGGCGGCCGGGACGGCACCCTCGTCCGGCTCGCCCTGCACGAGCTGCAGCGCGTCGCACCGATCCCGTTGAGTGTCTCGCTGCCGCCACGGGGTGTCCTGCGCGACCTGTGTCGGGCGTACCTGGCCGAGCCTGACGTCCACGTGACGAACGCCGACTGGGCGCGCGCGGCGGCCGTCTCGGAACGCACCCTCGACCGCCACTTCCGTGCGGCCACGGGGGTGGGTCCCGCGAGCTGGCGGGTGCGTGCGCGACTGTTGGCGAGCCTCCCGGCCCTGCGACGCGGCACCGTGACGGAGGTGGCGGGCCGACTCGGCTACGCGACCCCCGCGGCGTTCACCGCCGCCTTCTCGAAGGCGTTCGGGGCCCCGCCGTCCCGGTTCCGGTGAGGCCTTGCGCTCCCACGGGTGCGAGCGCATACTGAACGAAACAGTTAATTAACCGACCGGTTCACCGAGGAGGCGACGATGGAACCCGACCACACCGACGTCGTCCTGTCGGCGCTCGCCGACCCGATCCGACGGCGCATCGTCGAACGGCTCGGCAAGGGTGAGGCGACCGTCTCCGAGTTGTCGGAGCCGTTCGACGTCAGCGCCCCGGCGATCTCGCGGCACCTCGGCGTGCTCGAACGCGCCGGCCTCATCACGCGCGAGCGGCACGGTACGTGGCGCACGTGCCGTCTCCGGCCGGAGGCCGTCGACGAGCTCGGCGCCTGGCTGGGCCGGTTGCGTCCCGACTGGGACCGCCGGTTCGACCGACTGGAGGCCCTGCTCGCCGCCCAGCGCACGCCTGCCCCGGTGGGCAGCCCGTCCACCGCCCCACCCGCCAGTTCCACCAGTTCCGCCTTCACCGTCGATCCGCAGGAGCAGTCATGACCGAACAGTTCGCCGCCCACGCCACCCACCGCTTCGCGCACCCCGTCGCCGACGTCTACCGGGCGTTCGTCGACCCGGCGCTGCTCGCGCTCTGGTTCGGCCCCCTCGGCTTCCACGTCCCCGTCGCCACCGTCGAGGTCGACGCACGGGTCGGTGGCGCCTGGAACCTCACGATGGTCAGCAACGACAACGCCGAGTGGTCGTCGCCCGTCACCTCGACCCTCGAGCAGATCGAGGAGAACCGGATCATCGTCGGCACCTCGACGGCGCACGGCATCCCGGGGGTCGAGGACGGCACCGCGCTGTCCCTGACGCTGGAGTTCGCCGAGGACGGCGACGGCACGATCGTCACCCTGACGCAGGGACCCTTCCCCGAGTTCATGCGCGACATGAACATCGCCGGCTGGACGCAGTCGTTCCACAAGCTCGAAGCACTGCTGGCGACACCGAAGGAGTTCTTCCAGCAGCCGTAGCCGCACCCCCCTGTCAAGGGGTTGTGCGCCCCGCGCAGAAAAGCGAACATCGTTCGGTGACTCGTACAGGGCGAGCGCCGAACGACCGCGCAGGGGCGTGGTCGGTTCCGAGTCAGGGGATCCATGACCACCACTCCGTCGACCGTCGCACGTGCGCGCCGACTCCCACGCTTCGCCGGCGCGCTCACGGTGCTGGCCCTGGCCGCCGGTGCCCTCGTCGCGACCGCTGAACCCGCCGCAGCGTCGGCGGTGTGGGTCGGATCGGCACCCGCCGGCACCAAGATCAACCCCGGCGACCAGGTGACGTCGCCGAACGGCCAGTTCAAGCTCATCATGCAGGGCGACGGCAACCTGGTCGAGTACGGCATCGGGAACCGCGTGCTGTGGGCCTCGAACACCGCCGGTTCCCCCGGTGCGATCGCGGTCGTCGGCAAGAACCGTGCCCTCGACATCACCAAGAACGGCAAGCGACTGGCCCGCTGGGCCTCGGCCGGCACCGTGAACTCGACGGCGCTGAAGATCCGCGCCGACGGCACCATGGCGCTGCTCGCCGGCAGGTCCGTCGTCGTGAACTGGACCACCTACCAGGACCGGGTCGCCTCGGGGAACACGCTCCTCGGCGGCACGGTGCTGCGCTCCGACACCACGAACACGCGCATCCTCAACATGCGCACCGACGGCAACCTGGTGCAGAAGGTCAGCGGCCGAGTCGTCTGGCAGTCGCGGACCGGCGGGCACCCCGGCGCCTGGGCCGAACTGCAGTCCAAGGGCAACTTCGTCATCTGGACCCGTGACGCATCGCGCAAGAAGGTCGCGCTCTGGACCTCGCGCACCGGCACGGCCGGCTCCGGCAACCTGCTCGTGCAGGTCGACGGCAACGTCGTGCTCTACGGGGCCAAGGACACCCGCGTCTGGTCGAGCCGACCCGTCACCGGACTGGCCTGGCCCGTCAACGGGACGAAGATCACCGGCAAGTACGGCGACGACCGTGGCGCCGGACACGTCCCGCGCTACCACCAGGGCACCGACGCGCCCGTGCCCGTCGGCACCCCGGTGTACGGCTCCGGCACCGGCGAGGTGACCAAGACCGTGGCGAACGACGCCTCGTACGGCAACTACATCGTCGTGACCTACGGCATGACCGCGGTGCTCACCGCCCACCTCAGCAAGATCGAGGTGAAGAAGGGCCAGATCGTGAAGCTCGGTACCGAGATCGCGAAGTCCGGCAACACCGGGCAGTCGACCGGCCCGCACGTGCACGTCGAGACGCGGCGCAACGGCACGCTCGTCGACCCGTTGAAGAACATGCACTTCCGCTGATCCGGGAGCGCTGGCGTCGCTCCACTTCGTGAGCAGGAATGGTCGGGTCGCCTTCGGGCACCCGACCATTGCTGCTCACGAAGTGCGGGCGGGGCGGCGCGGATACCCTTGACCGGATGACATCGCGCGGCGGGACCGGGGCTGGGAACGGGGCCGACGCGGAGGCCGTGCTCGTCGCCTTCGCGCGCACCAGCGGCGACGTCGCGGCAGCGCGCCGGGTCGCACGTCGGTTCGAAGGCCTCGACGACGGCGAGCGCTCGGCGCTGCTGTGGAGCGAGGACGACGGCGCGAAGCTCGTCGCCGTGCTGCTGCTGGTTCAGGCGATGCGCGAGCGCCCCGATCCGGAGCTGACCGACGAGTACCTGTCGGCAGCGAAGGCCGAGCGCTTCGACGACCCGGCGCTGGTCGACCTGGCAGCCGGGGAGCTCGTCGGTGCGCCGCTCGTGGGCGGCTCGACGGGCCCGCTGTTCGCGCTCGTGAAGTCCGACGTGGCGATGGTGCGCCGGATCGCGGTCGTGGCGACCCTGGCGTTCGCCAAGCAGGGCGACGCCGAGGTGCCACTCGGGATCGCGGGACGCCTGGTGCGGGAGCGGAGCGACACCGTGCAGTCGGCGCTGGGGTGGGTCCTGCGCGAGACGGGCAAGCGCGCGTCGGAGGCGGCGCTCGTGGCGTTCCTCGAGAAGAGCGGACGGTTCTTGACGCCTGCGGCGCGCCACACGGCGACCGAGCACCTGCCGCCGGCGGATCGCGACCGCCTGCGGGGTTGAGGACGAACGACGCTGACAACCAACTGTGCAGTCGGCTCTACCGACCATGTGGTCGGTTAGGGTCTCCGGGTGACCGAAACCACCCCGAGCACCAGCACCGCCCCGATCCACCGCGCCTCCGTCCGTGAATGGGCGTCCCTCGGCGTCCTCACCCTGGCCGTGGTGCTGCTCGCGATC
The DNA here is from genome assembly GCF_004346515.1 of Curtobacterium sp. PhB191. Taxonomy (NCBI): domain Bacteria; kingdom Bacillati; phylum Actinomycetota; class Actinomycetes; order Micrococcales; family Microbacteriaceae; genus Curtobacterium; species Curtobacterium sp. PhB191. Next base: position 37,779 of record NZ_SMBV01000016.1, on the reverse strand, counting down.
GACGGCACCGTGCTGGCCCTCGCCGTCCCGTCGCTGACCGCGGACCTCGACCCGACCGCGACGCAGGTGCTCTGGATCGGCGACGTCTACTCGTTCGCGCTCGCTGGGCTGCTCGTGACGATGGGCAACGTCGCCGACCGGATCGGCCGGAAGCGCCTGCTGCTCATCGGCGCGGTCGCGTTCGGCCTGGCCTCGGCCGCCGCAGCGTTCGCGCAGACGCCCGAGCTCCTCATCGCCGCGCGGGCACTGCTCGGCATCGCCGGAGCGACCCTGATGCCGTCGACCCTGTCGCTGGTGCGCACGATCTTCCGCGACGCCCGGCAGCGCACCACCGCGATCGCCGTGTGGTCGGCGGGTGCGACGGGTGGTGCCGCCGCCGGACCGCTCGTCGGCGGTGCGCTGCTCGAGCACTTCTGGTGGGGCTCGGTCTTCCTCATCAACATCCCCGTCATCGTCGTGATCGTCATCGCCGGAGCCATCCTGCTGCCCGAGTCGAAGGGCGGCTCGCGCACCCCGATCGACCTGCTCTCCGCCGTCCTCTCGGTGCTGGCGATCGTGCCGCTCGTGTACGCCGTGAAGCACGTCGCCGGGCACGGGTTCGACTGGACGGTGCCCCTGACGGCACTCCTCGGCATCGGCGCCGGCTGGTGGTTCGTCCGCCGCCAGAAGCGCCTCACGACGCCGCTCATCGACCTGCAGCTGTTCCGGATCCCGGCGTTCTCGGGCGCCGTCGTCGCGAACTCGCTGTCGGTCTTCGCGCTGAGCGGCCTGCTGTTCTTCTTCTCGCAGTACCTGCAGCTGGTCCGCGGGTTCACGCCGCTGCTCGCCGGAGCGGCCGAGCTGCCGGCGACCCTGGCCTCGATCGCGGTGATCGCGATCATCGGGCTGCTGTCCCGGCGGGTCGGACCCGGCCGGTCGATCGGTCTCGGCCTGGCGGTCGCCGCTGTGGGCATGGCCGGTCTCGCGTTCGCCGAGGGGCTGCCGACGTACTGGGGGATCGCGATCGCCCTCGCCGTGGTCGGCCTGGGCGTCGGGGTCTCGATGACCCTGGCCACCGACGCAGTCGTCGCCGCGGCACCGCGGGAGCGTGCTGGTGCGGCCTCGGCCATCTCGGAGACCGGGTACGAACTGGGCGTCGCACTCGGCATCGCGGTGCTCGGTTCGTTGCAGACCGCGTTCTACCGGTCGAACCTCGACGTGACGAGCGGCGCGGTCAGCGGCGGTGTCGGCGACCGGATCCGTGAGTCCCTGGCGTCGGCGTCCCAGGTCCTGCAGGACGGCGACCCGATCCTCGAACACGCGCGGCACGCCTTCACCGGCGGCATGCAGCTCGCCTCGATCTGCGCGGCCGTGGCGCTCGCCGTCGCCGCCGCGGTCGCACTCCGGGTGATCCCGAACCGGCAGGATGGACCGCATGAGCACTGAAGGTCGTCATGAGCACTGAAGGTCGTCGTGGGCACTGACGGCACCCGCGATCGTGAGCGCACCCGCCAGGCGGTCCTCGAGGCCGCCGAGCGGCTGCTCGCCGAGCGCGGCACCCGGGTGAGCGTCGCCGAGATCGCGGCGGACGCCGGCGTCTCCAAGAGCGGCCTGCTCCACCACTTCCCGTCGAAGGACGAGCTGCTCCTCGCCGTCGCCGCGCACGGTCTCGCGACGTTCAAGGACGAGGTGCTGCGACACGTCGACCTGGCCGAGAACCGCCCCGGCAAGGTCCTCCGCGCCTACGTGCGGACCCTGTGCGGCGGCAGCGAGCGCGCCATGGAGGTCTTCTCGCCGACGGCACACTGGACCGGTCTGATGGCAGTGCCGGGGGTCGAGGCGGTCGTCGCCGCGGACGCCGAGGACTGGCGCGCGGTGTTCGCGCGCGACGGCCTGCCCGAGGACCGCACGTTGGTCGTCCGGCACGCGGCCGAGGGGCTCGCAGCAGCGACCGCCATGCCGCCGTACCTGGACGCACGCGAGCTGGCGGTCACCCGTGACGCGCTGCTCGCCCTGGCAGAACCCGCCTGACGACGCGGCCAGGAGGCCCGGTGCGCGGCCGCCCCGCCGGTCACCCGTGCAGGCGGCCGGCCCGACCCCCGTGGGCCGGTCCGCGGTGTCGGCCTACCCTGGGGCCATGCACACCGAAGTGCCCCGGATCGACGCCGCACTCGTGGAACGACTCGTCGCGACGCAGTTCCCCGAGTGGAACGGCCTGCCCGTGCGCGAGGTCGACCACCAGGGGTGGGACAACCGCACGTACCGACTCGGCGACGCGCTGTCCGTCCGGCTGCCGAGTGCCGCCGGCTACGTGCCCGGGGTCGAGAAGGAGCAGGACGTCCTGCCGTACCTGGCACGGCGGTTGGACGTCGCGGTCCCCGAGCCGGTCGGTCTGGGCGAACCGGGCGAGGGGTACCCGTTCCCGTGGTCGGTCAGGCGGTGGCTCGACGGGACGGTGGCCGCGCGTGCGGTCGACCTCGACCACGAGCGCTTCGCCGCCGACGTCGGCGCGGTGCTCCGGCAGCTCCGGAGCCTCCCCGCCACCGGGGGCCCGACCGCCGGCGTGCACTCGTTCCACCGTGGCGAGCACCCCTCGGTGTACGGAGCCGAGGTCGTCGCGGCGCTCGACACCCTGGGCGCGCAGGTCGACCGTGCCGCGTGCGAACGCATCTGGGACGACGCGGTCGCCTCGACCTGGGACCGTCCGGGGGTCTGGTTCCACGGGGACGTGGCGCCGGGCAACCTGCTCGTGGACGACGCGGGACGCCTCGCCGCCCTGATCGACTTCGGCACGTGCGGGGTCGGCGACCCGGCCTGCGACCTCGTGCTCGCGTGGACGTTCCTCGAGCCGGCGGCGCGCCCGGTGTTCCACGAGGCCGTGGGGCTCGACGCCGACGCGTGGGCGCGGGCGCGCGGCTGGGCGCTGTGGAAGGCGCTCATCATGCTCGCGGGTAGTGCCGGTCCGGGCGACCGCGCGGAGCACGAGCGCGTGCTCGCCACGATGCTCGCGGATCCGGTCGTCTGACCGGGCGGCGGAGCCCCGAACCCAGGCGGGGCTGTGAACGCACCACGGGGCGGGCGCGTACCGAGGAGGGAGAAGCGAGCCGCGCCTCCCGGCCGGCCCGAAGCGACCACGAGAGGAACGCGACGTGCGCGCACTGACCTGGCAGGGCACCGAGAAGGTGTCCGTCGAGACCGTCCCCGACCCGACCATCCAGGAACCGACCGACGCGATCGTGCGGATCACGTCCACGGCGATCTGCGGCTCCGACCTGCACCTGTACCGGGTCCTCGGCCCGTACATCGACAAGGGCGACGTCCTCGGCCACGAACCCATGGGCATCGTCGAGGCGGTCGGCAGCGCCGTCACGAACCTGAAGGTCGGCGACCGGGTCGTCGTCCCCTTCAACATCTCGTGCGGTCACTGCTGGATGTGCAAGAACGGCCTGCAGTCGCAGTGCGAGACCACCCAGGTCACCGAGTACGGCTCGGGAGCGGCGCTCTTCGGCTACACGAAGATGTACGGCCAGGTCCCCGGCGGCCAGGCCGAGTACCTCCGGGTCCCGCACGCGGACTACGGCCCCATCGTGATCCCGGACGACGGCACGCCCGACGACCGCTGGCTGTTCCTCAGCGACATCCTGCCCACCGCGTGGCAGGCCGTGCAGTACGCGAACGTGCCGGAGGGTGGCACGCTCGCGGTGCTCGGACTCGGCCCCGTCGGCCAGTTCGCCGCCCGCATCGGCAAGCACCTGGGCTACCGCGTGCTCGCCGTCGACCCCGAACAGGTCCGCCGCGACCTCGGCGCGAAGCACGGCGCCGAGGTGTTCGACCTGACCAAGGACACCGTGCCGGAGCTCGTCGACCTGACCGACGGCCGCGGCCCGGACGGTGTCGTCGACGCCGTCGGCATGGAGGCGCACGGCAACCCCGTCGCCGGCTTCGCGCAGCGTGCGGCCGGGCTGCTGCCCGATGCGCTGGCGCAGAAGGCGATCGAGGTGGCCGGCATCGACCGGCTCGCAGCCGTGCACGCCGCGATCGACCTGGTCCGTCGCGGCGGCACCGTGTCCCTGAGCGGCGTCTACGGCGGCATGGCCGACCCGATGCCGATGATGACGCTCTTCGACAAGCAGATCACCATCCGCGAGGGGCAGTGCAACGTGAAGCACTGGATCGACGACATCATGCCGCTCGTGCAGGACCCGTCGGACCCGCTCGGCACGCTCGACCTGACCACGCACCGGGTGTCGCTCGAGGACGCCCCGCACATGTACGAGGTGTTCCAGAAGAAGCAGGACGGCTGCGTGAAGGTCGTGCTCGACCCCGCCCTGGCCGCCGCCTGATGCGGATCGTCGTCGTCGGCGGGACCGGCAACGTCGGGACGGCGGTGCTCCGTCGGCTCGCGGAGGCGCGGGTCGCCGCGCGGGCGGACGAGGCTTCGCCCGGTGCCTCCGACAGCGACGGGCGCGGCGGCAGCGTCGAGATCGTCGGGGTCGCGCGGCGGCTGCCGGACGTGCACGCGGAGCCGTACGGTTCCGCGGTCTGGCACGCCGTGGACATCGGCGCGTCCGACGCTGTCGGCCAGCTCACCGCGGTCTTCACCGGTGCCGACGCCGTGATCCACCTGGCCTGGGCGCTGCAGCCGACGCACGACATCCCGATGCAGCACCGGACGAACGTCACAGGCACCGCGAACGTTCTGTCGGCCGTGGCGCGAGCAGGGGTGCCACAGGTCGTCGTCGCGTCGTCGGTCGGGACCTACCGAGGCGTCGACGCCGCGGGCAAGCGGACCCCGGTCGACGAGAGCTGGCCGACCGACGGCATCCCCACCGCGACGTACTCGATCCACAAGGCCGCGAACGAAGCGGCGATGGACGCGTTCGAGGCAGACCATCCGTCCGTGGTCGTCACGCGGCTGCGCCCGGGGCTGATCTTCCAGCGGGACGCCGCCGCCGAGATCCGCGGGCTGTTCCTCGGACGCCTCGTGCCGATGTCGATCGTGCGGTGGATCCGGTGGCTCGTGCTGCCCCTGCCGTACCCGTTCGTGTTCCAGGCGGTGCACGCCGACGACGTCGCCGACGCCTACTGGCGGACCGTCGATCAGCGGGCCGGCGGAGCGTTCAACATCGCTGCGTCGCCCGTGCTCAACCCGCCGCGGTTGGCCCGGGCCTTCGGCATGCTCGGTGCCGTGCGGATCCCGCTCGGACTGCTGCGCGGGATCGTGACGCTGACGTGGCGGCTGCGGTTGCAGCCGACGGACGCCGGCTGGATCGACATCGCGGCCGGCGTGCCGATCATGCGGACCGACCGTGCCCGGTCGGTGCTCGGATGGGAGGCCCGGCACACCTCCGAAGACGCGTTGCGTGCGCTCGTGGCCGGGTTCGCGGACGGTGCGCACGTGGCCGCGTCGGATCCGCTGCGGGGGTAGCTGGGCTGGGCTGGGCTGGGCTGGGCGGGGGCTGCCGGGGCGTACCGGGTGCTTTCGGGCGTACCTGGTCGGAAGTTTCGACCAGGTACGCCCGATACCGATTCCCATCGCGGGTGTCCTGGGAAGGAACGGGCGCTCGGGTCGCGCTACGATTCGCTCGTCGTTGTGAGAAGGGGGAGCGCGATGGTGCTCAGTTGGTCGGCGTTCGGTGAACTCGAGGGACCGGGCGGCTCGGGGATGCCCGACCTGTTCGGCGGTTGGTTCGGCATCGCGTTCGGGGTCGTCGCAGCCCTGACGATCCTCACCACCCTGACGATCGTCGTCCTGACGCTCTACCGGGGCAAGCGGATGGCCGACCGCGGTCAGAACCCGCTCACCATGCAGGAGGACATCGCGTACCAGGCGATGCAGAGCCGGACGCTCGCGCCCGAGAAGCCGCTCGAACAGCGGCTCGCCGAACTCGACGACCTGCACGCTCGCGGTGTGATCTCCGACGAGGAGCACCGGGCGGCCCGAGCCGAGGCCCTGCGCGGATGATCGCCTCCGAGGAGCTGCACAACCCGCTCATCCCGCCGCTGTACGACATCGTGTGGAGCGTGGCGATGGGGCTCATCGTGGTCGCCGTCGTCGTCACCGTGTGGATCGCGGTCGTCCGGAGCCGTCGCTCGAACGGTGCGCCCCGGACGCTCCGCGAGCAGCGGTTGGCGGAACTCGACGACCTGCACGCTCGCGGTGTGATCTCCGACGAGGAGCACCGGGCAGCGCGAGCCGAGGCCCTGCGCGGTTAGCCTGGGGCGGTGCTGTTGCCGACGGACCTGCTGGGGGAGTGGGTGCTCCGCCGGACCCTGGACGACCGGCGTGCCGGCGTGCAGGGCATCGTCACCGGCACCACGACGCTGACCGCGGTCGGCACGGACGAGGTGCGCTGGGACGAAGCGGGCGTGATGACCTTCGGCGGCCGGACCACCCCGGTGTCCCGGACGCTGACCGTCCGGCGGGACGATGACCACGCGTGGACCGTGCACTTCGCTGACGGCCGGGTGTTCCACGACTGGGTGTGGGGCACGAGCGTCGCCCACGCCTGTGCTCCGGACGACTACACCGGGGCACTGGACGGCGACGAGCAGCGGTGGACCGTGCGCTGGGAAGCCCGGGGCCCGGCGAAGGACTACCGGCTCGACAGCGTGCTGACCCGGTTGCCGGCGTGACCACGACGTCACCGGCACGCGCCAGACTGAGTCCATGGCACGTTCCTCCGGCACCGAAGCCCCGCGCATCACCCTGACCGAGCCCGTCGACCTGCAGGACTGGGTCCCCGGACCCGGCGACGTCCTGACCGGCGACCGCATCGAGGGGAAGCGCATCGGCGTGCTCGACCTGGCCGGTGAGCGCCTGCCCGACCTCGAGATCGAGGAGTGCGTCATCGACACGCTCCGGGGCGACGGCGCCGACTTCCGTGGCCTGCGGGTGCACGACTCGATCATCGACACGCTCGACGCTCCGGTGCTGCGGGCGTCGAGCAGTTCGTGGCGTGAGGTCCGGGTGTCCGGCGGTCGCATCGGTTCGGGCGAGCTGTACGACTCAGGGTTGAACGGCGTCGAGTTCGTCGGGATGAAGTTCGGGTTCGTGAACCTGCGCGGATCGACGCTCACCGATGTGGTGTTCCGCGACTGCGTCATCGACGAACTCGACATCGCGGACGCCAAGCTGCTCCGGGTGTCGTTCGAGGGCAGCAGCATCCGCGACGCCGAGGGGTCCAACACCCGGATCGACCACGTGGACCTGCGGGGTGCGGACCTCGACCGGGTCGAGCGCCTCGAGGGGTTCCGCGGTGCGACGATCGGCGCCGACCAGCTGTACACGCTCGCCCCGCTGCTGGCGGCGCAGGCGGGCTACCGCGTCGACTGACGTCTGCCCCGAGTCTCGGGGTGGACGACACTCCTCGCGGCTCCGAGCGCGAGGACTGTCGCTCAGGCCGAGACTCGCCCGGAGCCCGCCGCGGCGGCCAGCGCTGCCGCGAGGTCGGCCTGCACCAGGTCGCCGTGGGCCGCAGCCCCGGCCTGGACCCCGGCGGCAGCGGACGCGATGACCGTCGCCATCGGGGCAGCCACGTTGCCGGCCGCGTACACACCGCGCACCGAGGTCTGCCCGGCCGGGTCGACCGTCAGCGCGCTCGCGTACCGGAAGTCACCCATGAACTGGTCGGTGGCGACCAGGCCGAGCCCGGACAGGAAGTCCACGCTCGCCTCAGCGGTGCTCGCCGCGGCCAGGGCGTCGAGTTCGACGACCTCGCCGGAGCCGAGCGTGACCCCGGTCAGCGTGCCCTCTGACGACAGGACCTGCGTGACCGTGTCGTCCACGACCTCGATCCCGCGGGCCCGCAAACCGGCCAGGGCGGTGTCGTCGACGAGTGCCGGATCGGTGACGAACGCCGTCACGTGCTCGCTCAACGCCCGGAACATCAGCGCGTGGTGCACGCCGTTCGGTGTCGTCACGAGCACGCCGATGCGCTGGTCGCGGATCTCCCACCCGTGGCAGAACGGGCAGTGCACGACCCCGCGCCCCCACTGCTCGGCCAGGCCGGGTACCTGCGGCAGGACGTCCACGGCGCCGGAGGCGACGACGAGCCTGCGGGCGGTGACGACCGTGCCGGGGTCCAACGTGACCGAGAAGCCGACCGGGTCGGTGCCGTCACCCGTCGTGGCGGACGCGGCCACGATCCTCCCGGCCGTCACCTCGACTCCGTAGGCGGCGACCTCGCCGCGACCGATCGCGGACAGCTCGGCGGGGGCGACGCCCTCGCGCCCGAGGTAGTTGTGGGCGCCGGCCGACGGCGCGTTGCGGGGCTCGCCCGCGTCGACGACGAGGACGGAGCGGCGGGAGCGCCCGAGGGCGAGGGCGGCGGAGAGGCCGGCGGCTGCTCCGCCGATGACGATGACGTCGTAGTGATCACGCATGCAAGGAGCATGCGGCCGATGGGTCGCGGACAGCAAAAAACCTTGCTGATGTGGCAAACTGGACAGCATGTCCCACGGCCCGCAGGAACCAGTCGCCCCCCGCACGACCGCCCAGGTCGTCGACGGGGTGGGGCCGCGGTTGCGCGCGCTCCGTGCCCACCGGGACGTCACGCTCGCCGCCCTGTCGGAAGAGACCGGGGTGTCGGTGAGCACGCTCTCGCGGCTCGAGTCAGGGCAGCGCAAGCCGACGCTCGAGCTGCTGCTCCCACTGGCGCGGGCGTACCAGGTGCCGCTCGACGACCTGGTCGGAGCGCCCCAGACCGGCGACCCCCGGGTGCACATGAAACCCGAGGTGCACGGCGGCCGGGTCGTCGTGCCGCTGACTAAGCGAACCGGCGGCGTGCGGTCGTTCAAGCAGCTGTTCCCGCCGAACACACCGGGCGGTGAACCGTCGCTCAAGACGCACGAGGGGTACGAGTGGCTCTACGTGCTGTCCGGCCGCCTGCGCCTGGTGCTCGGCGAACACGACCTCGACCTCGGGCCGGGGGAGGTCGCCGAGTTCGACACCCACACCCCGCACTGGATGGGCAACGTCACCGATTCGGTGACCGAGGTGCTGTGCCTGTACGGGCCGCAGGGGGAGCGGGCGCACGTGCGGTCGCGACCGACGCGCTGACCCGCTGGCCCGCGGGCCCGCTCGATCTACGCCGTGAAGACGTGGTCCATGACGTCGTCGAGGAGACCCGAGGTCTCGATGTTCGACTGCTGGATGTGGATGCCGATGTCACCACGCGTGAAGTAGGTGTCCCCGTCGGTGACGGGGTACTGCTCGTTCTTCGACACCTTCTGGCACTGGTAGCCACCGGCCTCGTTGCCGCAGTCGTAGCCGTCGTCCGGCAGCTTCTGCAGCGCTGCGCTCGCGGTTGCCGAGTCCACGACGTCGACCGCGATCGACAGGTAGGAGATGTCGGCCTGCGGTTCCCGCCACACGCAGTACAGACGCTTGCCGTCGGCCTGCAGGACGGGGGTGAAGGCGCTCTTCGGGATCGCGACCGGGTCGCCGACGACCGAGGGGTCGTTCAGCGGAGCGGAGGCGAACGCGTCGTCCCACTTGCCGGCGGTGATGAGATCGGTGCAGCTCGTCGGCACCGTGCCGCCGTCGTAGTCGACCCCGGGGACCTGCGTGATCGTCGATGTCGGCTCCGGAGTGCTGCTCGGGCTGGCGCTCGGTGTGCCGGTGCTCTCCGCCGTCGTCGCGGACGGCGTACCCGGCCCCGCTGGTGCGCTCTGGGCGCAGCCCGTCAGGGCGAGTCCGACCGCCAGTGCCGCCGTCAGCGTCGCCGTGATCCCGGATGTCGTCGTGCGCGCTGATCGCCGCATCGTTCCCCCTCGTTCGTCGTGCGGACGTGCCCGCACAATAGAACGTAGGCGGACGCGCTGACGGCGTCCGCAAGCGTCACCGTTCCGTGACCCCGTCAGCGGGTGCGCCACCCGCGCCGCACCCGCAACCCGGCGCGCACCCGCCGCGCCCACCGACGCACCGGGTTCGCCCGCCGGCCGTTCACGCGGAACGTGTGGAAGGCGCGTCGCGTCCGCAACAGTGCGGACGGGAGGCCCGACAACGGTCGCGCGGACACCTGCACCGTGAGCACGGGGTCGGCCACCACCCGCCAGGCCGGGTCGAGCTGCATGCTCAGGTCGACGTCGTCGTGCACCTCGGGGTCCTCGCGGTGCGCTCGGCTGCGGACCGCGTCCCAGGTCCACCGCCGCATCGCCATCGCGGAACCGAACAGCGGTGGGCGGCCGAGCGCGGCCCACATGAGCGCGAAGTACGGCCGCATGTAGACGGCGTCCCACAGTCGGCCGATCAGCGGTCCGCCGTCGTGCGGGCATCCGGGCCCGGTCACCGCGACGACCGACGGATCGGCCAACAGCCGCACCGCGTCGGCGATCCACCCCGGCGGCGGGACGGAGTCGGCGTCGAGCCGGACGAGGACGTCTCCGGAGGCCCGGTCGTAGCCGCGCGCCGAGGCTCGGGCGATGCCACGGATGCGTTCGGTGAGCACGATCGCCCCCGCTGCCTGGGCGACCTCGGCACTGGCGTCCCGGCTGCCGTTGTCGACCACGACGACCTCGTCGGCGAGCAGCGTCTGGCCTGCGAGGGCGTCGAGGCAGCGTCGCAGGTGCGCAGCGTCGTCGCGCACGGGGATGACGACGGAGACGCGGACCATCCTCCGATCCAACCGGAGGTCCGCTGTGCGGCCACGCGGTAGCGTTCCGGGCATGGACCGGACCGACGAACTCGCCGTGGAGCTCCGGCACGCGATCGGTCGCGTCGTGCGCGCTGCGAGACGGGAGGCGGACTCGCTGCCGACCGCCCACGCGACGACCCTCGGGTTCCTCGAGCGCGAGGGGCCGATGCCGATCGCCGAGCTGGCACGTCGCCGGGCGGTGAAGCACCAGGGGCAGTCGCGCACGGTCGGGGAGCTCGCCGACCTCGGGTACGTCGAGCGGACGACGTCGGACACCGACCGCCGCGTGTCGGTCATCCGCATCTCCGACACCGGCAGCGAGGTCCTCCGCCGGGACATGACGGCGCGGGCCGACTGGTTGGCGACGGCGATCCGCGAGGAACTCGACGACGAGGAACGCGCGGCCCTCGAACGCCTGCCCGGCATCTTCGAACGGTTGGCCCGGCGCGTCGACTGAGTGCTCCCTCACCCGGATCGGCCACCAGAAGTACAACACAGTTGTAGTGTTGTCGCATGGAGCTGACGAAGTACAACCACGCCACCGTCGTCCTCGAGCAGGACGGCACCACCCTCGTCATCGACCCGGGTACCTTCACGCCCGAGGCTGCTGATCTTGCCGGCGCTGCCGCCGCGGTCCTCATCACCCACGAGCACGCCGACCACTTCGACGTCGACGCCGTCCGTGCCGGGCTCGACGCGAACCCGTCGCTCGTGGTCCGCGGGCCGGCGGCGATCGTCGAGCAGCTGGGTGACCACGACGGCCGCGTCGCTGCGGTCCGTGCCGGTGACGCGTTCGAGGTCGGGCCGTTCTCCGTGCAGGTCTTCGGCGAGCAGCACGCCGTCATCCACCGCGACATCCCGACGATCGCGAACGTCGGGTACCTCGTGAACGGCACCGTCTTCCACCCGGGCGACGCCTATCTCGTGCCGGGGGTCCCGGTCGGCACGCTGCTCATCCCCACGAGCGGCCCGTGGGCGAACACCGCCGCCGCCGTCGACTACGTCCGCGAGGTCGCGCCGCAGCGCGCGATCCAGATCCACGAGCTCCTGCTGAGCGACGCGGGACAGCAGATGAACGTCCGCATGCTCGGGACCGACGGTCTCGGCGGCGTGCCGACCACGATCCTCCAGGCGGGTGAGCACGTCACCGTCTGACGGACGCGACCGTGCTCCTGGGAGGCGATCCGCGCCTCCCGGGCAGCATGGAGGGATGTCCGACGCTCCCTCGACCGCAGTCCTCTTCGACATCGACGGCACGCTCGTCGACTCGAACTACGCCCACATCGATGCCTGGTGGCGCGCTGCCCGCGCAGCGGGTGAGTCCGTGGACGCCTGGCGGATCCACCGCGCGATCGGCATGGACTCCGCGAAGCTGCTCGAGACGCTGCTGCCGGACGCGTCCGACGAGACGCGCGACACCGTCAAGCAGTTCCACACCGCCTACTTCGCCGAGCACATGCCCCAGCTGCGGCTGCTGCCGGGCGCCCGTGACCTGCTCCGTGCGGTCGCTGAGGCCGGGCACGCCGTCGTCCTGGCGACGAGTGCTCCGGAGCACGAACTGACGCGGCTGCGCGAACTGCTCGACGCCGAGGAGTGGCTCACCGCGGTGACGAGCTCCGAGGACGTCGAACAGGCGAAGCCGGACCCCGGGATCATCCAGGTGGCGCTCGACCGGGCCGGTGTGCGTGCGGACGCTGCCGTGATGGTCGGCGACGCGATGTGGGACGTCGAATCGGCCGGACGCGTCGGCGTGACCTGCGTCGCGGTGATGACCGGCGGCATCGGCGGCGACGAACTCCGCGGCGCCGGCGCTGCCGAGGTCCACGACGACGCCGCTGCCGTGCTCGCCGCGCTGCGGTCCGGGGACGGCGCGATCGCCGCGCTGGGTGGGCGCGCGTGAGCGTGCACCGCTGCCGGCATCCGTGACAGGATCGTCGACCGTGATCACGATCGAACGCGTGTCCTGGGACGACCCCCGATCCGTGGTGCTCCGCGCCCGCATGGACGACGAGATGCACGAACGCTACGGTTCGTCGAACGGCGACGAGGACCCGGCGATCACGGCCGAGCGGAGCCGCGCGCTGTCCGTCGACCCGTCGACCGTGGTCGCCTCGGTCCTCGCCCTCGACGAGTCCGGCGAGGCCGTCGGGCACATCGCGATCCGGCGTCTCGGTGACGAGGTCGAGCTGAAGCGGCTGATCGTGCTGACGTCCGCCCGCGGCAAGGGAGCCGCCACCGCACTGCTCGACGAGTGCGAGCGCATCGGCCGCGAGCTCGGCACGCCACGGCTGATCCTGCAGACCGGTGACAAGCAGCCCGACGCGGTCGCCCTGTACGAGAAGACCGGGTGGAGCCCGATCCCGGTCTACGCGCCGTACGCGGCGACGATGCCGTGGTCGTTCTGCTTCGAGAAGGCGCTCTGAGGCTTCCCGCCCGTATTGCACTCTCAGGGAGATAGTGCAATTCTTGCTCGGTGAGCACCACCGAACGCACCCGCGCACTGCGCCGACGCATGATCGTCGAAGCGCGTCGGGCGACCGTCGAGCACGGGTTGAGCGGTTTCACGATCGAGCAGCTCTGCGAGACCGTCGGGGTGTCACGGCGCACGTTCTTCAACCACTTCGCGTCGAAGGACGACGCCGTGCTCGGCATCGAGCTGCACGCCGACGTCGAGGCGATCGACCGGTACGCCGAGGGCGGGATCGTCCCCGGCGGACTCGACCCGCTCGACTCGATCGTCGCGCTGGCGATCGACCAGTTCCACCGTGTCGGCATCGACCGGTCGGACGAGGTCCTGGTGCGCCGGGTCTTCGAGCGGGAGCCGGCGCTCGTCGCGCGGTTCCTGTCGGCCACCGATGTGCAGCTCGCTCGGATCACGGACGCCGTGCGGCTGCGGTTCGGATGGGACGACCCCGCCGACCGCCGTGCGCGCCTCGTCACCGAGGCCGCCGCCGGGCTGCTCAAGGTGACGGCGGAGACCTACTTCGACGACGCCTTCGACGAGACCACCGGCCCGCCGTTCGACGAGCTGCTCACCCAGAACCTCCGCCTGATGAGGGCGGCCATCACCACCGGACAGGACTCCACACCATGAGCGCAACCGCGCCGGGCACCACCAAGCGTGCCCGCCCCGGCACCGACGGGCCGCTGCTGCTGACGCAGCGCCGGATCTGGATCATCTTCTCCGCGCTCATCGCGGGGATGCTGCTCTCCAGCCTCGACCAGACCATCGTCTCGACGGCGATGCCCACCATCGTCGGCGAACTCGGCGGCGTCGCGCACCAGGCGTGGCTGACGACCGGGTACCTGCTCGCCTCGACCATCGTGATGCCCGTCTACGGCAAGTTCGGTGACGTCCTCGGCCGCCGCAACCTGTTCCTCATCGCGATCGCCTTGTTCACCATCGCGTCGGCCGGGTGCGCCTTCGCCGGCGACTTCACGCAGCTCGTCGTGTTCCGCGCCATGCAGGGGCTCGGCGGCGGCGGCCTGATGATCCTGTCGCAGGCGATCATCGCCGACATCGTGCCCGCCTCGCAGCGTGGCAAGTACCTCGGCCCGCTCGGTGCGATCTTCGGCCTGTCCGCGATCGGCGGCCCGCTCCTCGGTGGCTTCTTCGTCGACCACCTCACCTGGAACTGGGCGTTCTACATCAACATCCCGGTCGGCATTGCGGCGTTCTTCGTGGCGTGGTTCGCGCTGACCCTGCCGAACAAGAAGGCGACGAAGCGCATCGACGTGCTCGGCGTGCTCTTCATGTCCGCCGCGACCACGTGCCTGGTGTTCTTCTCGGAGTTCGGCGGCAGCAAGGACCACGGCTGGGACGCCCCCGAGACCTGGGCGTGGTTCGCCGGGCTCGTCGTCTCCGCCGCGCTCCTCGTGCTCGTCGAGTCCCGTGCGCAGGACCCGGTCCTGCCGCTGTCGTTCTTCAAGAACCGCACCTTCCTGCTCGCGACCGGCATCGGCCTGGTGCTCGGCATCGGCATGTTCGCCGCGATCGGCTTCGTCCCGACGTTCCTGCAGATGGCATCAGGCACCTCGGCCGCGGTGTCGGGTCTGCTGATGCTGCCGATGATGGTCGGCCTGATCGGCACCTCGATCGCGTCCGGCAACCTGATCACCAAGACCGGCCGCTACCGGATGTTCCCGATCATCGGCACGGTCCTGGTCGCCATCGCGATGCTCGCGATGACCCAGCTCGCCGCGGCCACCCCGATCTGGCTGATCTGCGCGTACCTGTTCGTCTTCGGCGCCGGGCTCGGACTGATCATGCAGGTGGTCGTCCTGGTCGCGCAGAACGCCGTGCCGGCCGAGCAGGTGGGCACCGCGACCTCGACGAACAACTACTTCCGCGAGGTCGGCGCCTCCCTCGGGACCGCCGTGTTCGGTGCCCTGTTCACGGCCCGGCTCACGACGTCGCTCACCGACGTGTTCACCGGGGCCGGCGGTTCGGCGACCGATGCGGCGTCGTCGGCGGGCAGCATCGACCCCGCGACCGTGGCGAAGCTGCCCGAGGCAGTGCAGGACGGCATCGTGAACGCGTACGCCGACTCGCTGGCGCCCGTGTTCTGGTACCTGCTGCCCTTCATCGCGGTGGCGTTCCTGCTCGCACTGTTCCTGCCGCAGATCACGCTCTCCGACACGGCCGGCATGGTCGCCCGTGGCGAGGCCGTCGGTGGCGACGAGGCCGACGAGCTCGAGCGCGCGCAGCGCGCGAGCCGGGCGGAGTCCGTTTCGGCGGAGTCCGGGTCGTCGAGTAGTGAGACGCCGGCGTCCCGCCGGGACGCCTCCGACTGAGCGAGACGCCGCCGAATCCGGCGGCGTCCTGCGGATCGCGGGGCGCGTTGTGGAGACGACGGCGTGCTGACGGGAGGCGCGGTGCCAGCTGGTACCGCGCCTCCCGTCCGTCGTCCGGTCGCGTCCACTGCCGCGGCCAGCGTTTTGCGGTGAGCGACACCTCGCGCGTTCCAGCACGCGTGAGGTGTCGCTGAGCGCGTGAGGTCGCGCGACCGGGCGCTACGCGCCGGTGCTCGCGCGCCGGACCAGGCGGGTGGGGAGCGCTACCGGCTCGGCCGCGGTGCCGTCGAGCGTCGCGAGCAGTCGTTCCGCGGCAGCGCGCCCGAGGTCGGCGCCGGGCAGGGCGACGCTCGTCAGGGCGGGGGCCGTGACCGAGGACGACGGCAGGTCGTCGAAGCCGGCGACCGCGAGCTCCCCGGGAACCGCGATGCCGAGCGAACCGGCGACGCGCAGGACACCGTAGGCGAGCGTGTCCGCTGCCGCGACGACCGCGGTGACGTCGTCGTCCTGCCAGGCCTCGATGACGTGCTCGGTGGCCGAGGCTGCGGCGTCCACGGTGAGGTCGGCGCGGGCGGTGACCTCGGACACGGTGATGCCCGCGGCGGCGCACTCCTGCTCGAAGAGTTCGCGGCGGACGCCGAACGTCGTCGCGCGCGAGGTCCCGTCGAGGTACCCGACGCGGCGGTGCCCCTGTTCGTGCAGGTGCGCGACGAGGTCGTGGACGCCGAGGGAGAGGTCGTAGTTGACCGCTTCGGAACCACCGGGGGCGTCGAGGAGCACCACGGGCACGCTCGCCGACATCGACTCGCCCGCGGCCGGGGCGTCGACGAGGATGCCCGCCGGACGGAGGCGTTCGAAGCGGCGGACGTCGGCTGCCAGGGGCTGCGCGCCGCGCTCGGTGACCGACAGCACGAGCTGGAACCGGTCGCCGATGGTGTCGCGCACGCCGCGGATGACCTCGGCGAAGAAGGGGTTCGACAGGTCGGGGGCGATGAGGACGACCAGGTCGCCGCTGCCGCGCGCCAGGGAGCTCGCGGCGTGGTCGACGACGTAGCCGAGCTCGTCGACGGCGTCGCGCACCCGCGTGGCGATGGGGACGGAGACCCGGCCGCGGTCCTTGCCGTTGACGACCAGGGAGACCGTGGCGATGCTCGTTCCGGCGCGCTCGGCCACCATGGCAGCGGTCACACGGCGGCCCGGAGCGACGGATGAAGGCACGGGTCGATGCTACCGAGGACGCCTCGACGACTTGACGTCAAACGCTTGACGTGTTTCGATGTCAAACGCTTGACGCGCTGCGTGACGACGCTCTGTCGAATCGCGGATCCCCACCGTGTCGAGCACAGACCCCTCGATTCCCCGAAGAAGTGGAGCGCCCAGCGTGCCCAGTGCGACCCAGACCGCCGCGACCCAGCCCGCGAAGATCATCCTCGACTGCGACCCCGGCCACGACGACGCCGTCGCCATCCTGCTGGCCCACGGCAACCCGGACATCGAGCTCCTGGCCGTCACCACCGTCGTCGGCAACCAGACGCTGCCGAAGGTCACCCGCAACGCCCTCGCCGTCGCGCGCATCGCCGGCATCACCGGGGTGCCGTTCGCCGCGGGCGCCGATCGTCCGCTCCTGCGCCAGATCGAGGTCGCGCCGGACATCCACGGCGAGAGCGGACTCGACGGGCCGATGCTGCCCGAGCCCTCGTTCGAGCTCGACCAGCGGCACGCCGTCGACCTGATCATCGAGACGGTCATGGCGCACGAGCCCGGCACCGTCACGCTGGTGCCGACCGGCGGCCTGACGAACATCGCCCTCGCGGCCCGCAAGGAACCCCGCATCGTCGAGCGCGTCAAGCAGGTCGTGCTCATGGGCGGCGGCGTGCACGTCGGCAACTGGAGCCCCGTCGCCGAGTTCAACATCGTCATCGACCCCGAGGCCGCGTCGATCGTCTTCGACGCCGGCTGGGACGTCGTCATGGTCGGACTCGACCTGACGCACCAGGCCCTCGCCACCCCCGAGGTCGCCGCACGCATCGCCGCCGTCGGCACCGCCCCCGCCGCGTTCGTCGGCGAGCTGCTCGACTTCTTCGGCCAGACCTACAAGGACGCCCAGGGCTTCGACGCCCCGCCGGTGCACGACCCCTGCGCCGTCGCCTACGTCATCGACCCGACCATCGTCCGCGCCGTGAAGGTCCCGATCCACATCGAGACCCAGGGCACCCTGACGCTGGGCATGACCGTCGCCGACTTCCGTGCGCCCGCGCCGGAGGACTGCCGGACGAGCGCCGCCATGGAGCTCGACCACGAACGGTTCTGGGACCTGGTCGTCGACGCCCTCGAGCGCATCGGCGAGACCCCTGACACCGGCTGGACCCCGCGCGCCGCCACGACCACCACCACGACCTCGGAGATCTGAGCACCATGACCACCACATCGACGAAGAAGTCGATCGGCGCCCTCACCGCGGCGCTCCTCGCAGCGTGCATCGCGTTCCAGCTCAACGCGAGCATGCTCAGCCCCGCGCTGGTCACGATGGCGCGCGAGCTCAAGACCGACGACGCCACCATCGGGCTATCGCAGACCCTGTACTTCACGCTCGCGGCACTGTTCTCGCTGTTCCTGCCGCGCCTGTCCGACATCGTCGGCCGCAAGCGCGTCCTGATCGGCATGCTCGCCGTGATGCTCGTCGGCAGCATCGTCGCCGCACTCGCCGTGAACGTGCCGATGCTGTTCGCCGGCCGGATCATCCAGGGTGTCACCGGTCCGGTCGTCCCGATCTGCCTGCTCGTCCTGCGCAACGAGATCGCCGACCCGAAGCGCTACGGCGCCGCGCTCGGTCTGCTCACCGCCGTGAACGGCGGCATCGCCGGGGTCGATGCCCTGGCCGGTGGCTGGATCGCCACGAACTTCGGGTTCCGCGGGATCTTCTGGGTCATCGCCGTCGTCACCGTCATCGCGCTGGCGCTCGTCGCCGTGTGGGGTGTGGAGTCGAAGCCGTCCGCCGGTACCCGGATGGACTGGATCGGTGTCGTGCCCCTCGTCGTCTCGGTCGGGGCCCTGCTCACCGCGTTCAACGAGGCCGGCAAGCTCGGTGCCGCCAACCCGGCACTGGTGATCGGCGGTGTCGTCGTCGCGCTCGCCGCCTTCGCGGTGTTCTGGGCGGTCGAGTCCCGCGTGAAGGAGCCGCTCGTCGAGACCCGGTTCCTGAAGCGCCGTGCCACGTGGGCGCTCCTCGCGACGACGTTCCTGACCATGACGGGCGTCTTCGCGGTCGTCAACGGTCTCGTCACGTCGCTCGCGCAGAACGGCGACGCCGGCTTCGGCATGGAACCCGACCTCGCCTCGCTGGTGTTCCTCACCCCGTACGCGCTGGTCGGCTGGATCGTCGGTCCGTTCGCCGGACGCCTCGCGCCGACCATCGGCTACCGCGCCGTGCTCCGCTTCGGCCTGATCGGCAGCATCGTCTCGACGGTCCTGATGGCACTGGTGGGCGTGCACTCGCTGCCGGTCCTGGTCACCGCGACCGTCCTGATCGGCATCACGTACGCCGGCATCGCGAACATCATCCTGAACGGCCTGGGCATCGTGCTCTCGCCGGAGTCGAACCCCGGCTTCCTGCCCGGTCTGAACGCCGGTGCGTTCAACCTCGGTGCCGGGGTCAGCTTCGCCGTCCTGCCGGCGCTGCAGATCGCGCTCGGGGTCGGCGGGTCCGCGGGCACCGCCGGGTACTCGGGTGGCATGCTGCTCGGTGCCGTGATCACGACCGCCGCGCTCGCGATCTCGTTCCTCATCCCCCGCCCGGAGAGCGCCGAGACCACGTCCGTCGCGCCGCAGAAGGAGACCGTCCGTTGACCCAGACCATCGTGATCGTCGGATCGCTCAACGCGGACCTGGTGGTCCGGACCGAGCGGTTCCCGAAGCCCGGTGAGACCCTGCACGGGTCCGACCTGGCGATCCTGCCGGGTGGCAAGTCCGCCAACCAGGCGGTGGCTGCCGGGAGGCTCGGGGGCACGGTCCGCATGATCGGTGCGGTCGGCGACGACGGGAACGGTGCACTGCTCCGCGACTCCGTCGCGGCTGCGGGTGCGGACACGACGCACGTCGCCGTCCGGGAGGGCGTGGCCACCGGCACCGCCGTCATCACGGTCGACGCCGCGGGGGAGAACACCATCGTGATCTCCGCCGGCGCCAACGGCACGCTGACGCCGGACGACGTGCCCGCCGACGCATTCGACGACGCCGGCGTGCTCGGCCTGTGCCTCGAGGTCTCGATCGACGTCGTCCTCGCCGCAGCCCGGGCAGCGCACGCCGCCGGGGTCGCGGTGCTGACGAACCTGTCGCCGTTCGGGGACGTCCCCGCCGAGCTGCTCGAGCTCACCGACGTCCTGCTCGTCAACGAGCACGAGGCCGAGTCGCTCGGCGAGCACGGTGTCGCGCGCTCGATCGTCACCCGCGGCGGCTCGGGCTGCGTCGTGCACGACGGTGAGGCGGACCCGGTGTCGATCGACGCCGTCCGGGTCGAGCCGGTGGACACGACGGGCTGCGGCGACGCCTTCATGGGTTCGGTGGCCCTGCGGCTGGCGGCGGGGGACTCCCTCGTCGACGCCGCACGGTTCGCGGTGGGGGTCGGGGCGTACGCCGCGACCAAGGCGGGCGCACAGGCCTCGTACCCGACCACGGCGGAACTCGAGGCGTTCCTGCGGGCGGAGGACGGGCCTCCAGGCAGCTAGCGTTGTGGCATGCGCGTGGGAGTCCTCGACATCGGGTCCAACACCGGCCACCTGCTCGTGGTGGACGCCCACGGCGGCGCCGCGCCGCTGCCGGCGTCCTCGTTCAAGCAGCCGCTGCGACTGGCCGAGCACCTCGACGACGCCGGCGCGGTGACGCCCGAGGGCGTCGACGCGCTGACGCGGTTCGTCGCGGACGCCGTCCGCGTCGCCGAGGAACGCGGCTGCGAGGACATGCTCGCCTTCGCGACCTCGGCCGTGCGCGACGCGGTGAACTCCGACGAGGTGCTCGCCCACGTCGAGGCCTCGACCGGCGTGGAGCTGGCCGTCCTGTCCGGTGGTGACGAGGCGCGACTGACGTTCCTGGCGGTCCGGCGGTGGTTCGGGTGGTCGGCCGGACGTCTCGCGGTGTTCGACATCGGCGGTGGGTCACTCGAGATCGCCGGGGGCGCCGACGAGGCGCCGGACGTCGCGTGGTCGATGCCGATCGGTGCTGCACGGCTCGCCCGCTCGTACTTCGCCGCGGGCACCCCGACGGAGGACGACGTCCGCCGCATCCGGCACGAGATCCGCGTGGAGATCGCCCGCGACGCCGGCAAGTTGCTCCGCGCCGGTCGGCCGGACCGTGCCGTGGCGACCTCGAAGACCTTCCGGTCGATCGCGCGGATCTGCGGGGCGGCGCCATCGGGTGCCGGTCCGCTCGTGCCGCGGGTGCTCGACGGTGACGTGCTCCGGTCGAAGCTGCCGGCGCTGCTGACGATGTCGGTCGACGAACTCGCGACGCTGCCCGGGGTGTCGGCGAGCCGTGCGCACCAGGTGGTGCCGGGAGCGCTCGTGGCCGAGGCCTGCCTCGACATCTTCGACCTGCCGGCGCTGGAGATCTGCCCGTGGGCGCTCCGCGAGGGCGTGATCCTCGAGCGGCTCGACCAGCTGTCGGTGCTGGGCAACTCCCAGTAGTGACCATTATGGTCAGTACATGACCAAAAGGGACACACCCCGTGCGCTCGTCCCCGGCGCACTCTGGACGGTCGCGGGAGTCGGATGGCTCGTCGGCGAAGCCGTCTCGGCGTCGGCGTTCCCCGGCTACAGCTACGCGACGAACTACATCTCCGACCTCGGGGTCCCCGACGTCGGCGCGTTCCAGGGGCGGGGGATCGACTCACCGCTGCACGCGCTCATGAACACGACGTTCATCGGGCAGGGCGTCCTGTTCGGGATCGCAGCGGTGCTCGCCGTCGCGGTGTTCCGTGCCGCGTCCCGCCGTGCGCGGGTGGCGACCGCGGTCCTCGCCGTGGTCCACCTGGTCGGGATGGTCCTGGTCGGCTCGTTCCACGGCAGCCAGACGAGCACCGACGGCGGCACCATCGTGTTCCACGTGCTCGGCGCGGCGGCAGCGATCACGACCGGCAACCTCGTGGCGATCACCGCCGGCATCGGGTCCCGGGCGCTGCGGGCACCGGCGGCCTACCGGATCGCGAGCGTCGTGCTCGGGATCCTCGGCCTCGTCTCCCTCGTGATGCTCGTCGTGGACTCGTCGTCGACGGTGATCGACGTGCTCCCCGACGGCGTGTGGGAGCGTGCGTCCGTGTACACGATCGTCGCGTGGGAGCTCCTGACCGGGATCACCCTGCTGGTCGCGGGGACCCGGCGGCGGGCGGCACGAGCCGCGGCGGTCCGCGCATGACCCGCCCCGCGCGCCGTGCTCGGCCCTCTGCCGAGAAGATCAACGGGGACGTCCTGGACATCACCGCCGGACTCATCGCCCGCCGCGGCATCAAGGACACCGCCGTGCAGGCCGTCGCCGACCAGGCCGGCTACTCGAAGGCGGGCATCCTCGCCCGGTTCACGAGCAAGGAGCTGCTCGTCGAGGCCGCGCTCGCGCAGTGCGCCGTGCAGACCGAGGCGATCCGGGCAGCTGCCTCCGACGCCCCCGCGGGGGAGTCCCGCGACGCCGCGGCGCTCGCGGGGATCGCCGACCTCGCACTCGCCCGGCCGGGGTGGGCGGAACTCGCCCTCGCGGCGTTCACCCTGCGGCGCGGGGACGACGTCGGCGTCCGGCTCGAACCGGTCGCCGCGACGCTCCTCGACGTGTTCGGCATCGACATGGCCGACGCCACGGCCACCCCGCTCGATCGGCGGGCGCGGGTCTCCGGCGCGTTCGGTGCGATCGTGATGCTCGCGCTGACGTACGAGACCGAGGCCTCCGCCGCCGAGGCCCGGCCGCACATGCTGCAGATCGGATGGGACGCCCTCGGCCACGGTGGGCCCGTGCCGCTCGGGTTCGTCGGTTAAGCCCGCTCGGACCTCGGCGGAGCGAGCAGCCACGGACGGATCAGCTTCGTCACGAAGGGCAGCACCCAGAACGTCATGATCGGTGTGAGCACGAGCGTCGTGATGAGCACCCGCGGCAGCGCTGCGAGTCCCGCGAACGACGGCACGAGCAGCCCGACGACGATCGTGAACGCCAGGTTCACCGGGAAGAAGCCGAGCCAGATGCTCACCGCCTGCTTCCACCGCGGGGGAGCGCTCGAGGCCGGGGCGTCCTGCGGGACGTCGAACCAGCCCTCGATGCCGGTGCGTTTCTCGACGCGGGACTCCACGACCAGGTCGCGACCGAGGTCGAGCCAGCGCAGCCGGTCGTCGGAGTTCTCCCACGTGGCCAGCGAGTCGTGGTCGGCGAAGCGGTAGAGCATGTGCCACTCGCGGGACTGCGCCCGGGACCGCACCCACCCGGAGCCGAGGAACCCCGGGTAGCGGTTGGCGAGGTTCACGCCGGACTGCACCCAGTGGGTGACCTCGGGGATGCGGTCGGGTTCGACCAGGCGGGTGATGGACACGGTGACGGGCGGGCCGGCGGTCTCGGGTGACGACTGCAGGCTCCCTGGCTCTTGTGGAGTCATGGGTCCAGTCTCGCGGACGCGTGTTACCGGCTCGTGTCGTGTCTCCGTCCGTGCTTGACTGGTCCGATGACGCCGCAGCGAATCATCGGGATCGGCTACGAGGGATCTGACCTCGACGGACTCATTGCAAAGCTGCGCCTCCGCGGTGTAGACCACGTCGTGGACGTCAGACTGAACCCGATCTCACGAAAGCGCGGCCTCTCGAAGACGGCGTTGCGGGCAGGGCTGGGCGCGGCGGGCCTCGGCTACAGCCACCTCCGCGCACTCGGAAACCCCAAGACGAACCGCGATGGTTTCGCAAGCACGACCGGCCCCGCGGCGGATGCAAGCCGGACTGCGTACCAGCAACTCCTGCGATCGGAAGCAGCGCAGGATGCACTCTCACAGATCCGGGAGCTCGCCACCGGCCATCGCGTCGCGCTGATGTGCTTTGAGGCCGACGGATCACACTGTCATCGGGAACTTGTCCTGGAGGCGCTCGGCGTCGGGGCGCTTGCCCTCGTGGTCTGACTCAGAAGAGCGTCGAACCCCAGTCCGAGTCCCTCGGTACGTGGTGGATTCCGAGCGCCGAGAAGCTCCTTCGTTTCGGAGGGTCGGCGATGTTGCCGACGAACAGCGATGTGCGCCGGTCGGAGCTGAACTGCTCATCGCCGAACTTGCGCTCGATCTGGGCTTTCAGCGCATCGTCCGAAAGGTGCCGCTGATGGTACTGCAGCGCCGACAGCTCGAAATCGAGCAGAGACGGTTCGTGACCGGGGCAACTCGCGGTGTCGCACCGGTACCGGATCTTCACCACGAACCGCGGCGGCTGCAGCGGCGCTCGTGCAGAGCCCGGATCGTCGAAGAGCGTCGGCTGTGAAACTGCGGCTTCGACCGCCCGCTGTTGCGATTGCGACCAGCCCTTGTGCCGGCTGATGACAAGGCGATCGAAGCGAGCCACATGCACAAGGCCGAGGGACTGAGAGTCCTGATGGCGGTGCACTCCCGCAATCAGATCGCACATGCTCGGGCCGATCAAGGTCGAGAGGACGCGTTCGCGTGCGGCTTTCTGTTTGAGGTTGGTCGTGACGCGAAGTGAGTCCCAGATCGGTCGACGACTCTCGTGGCGACTGTCTGACTTCGCGGGGATCGTGTCGACCTCGATCACGTCGTACTTCTTGAACTGCTGATCTGTCGAGAGATGCCGGAAGGGCACCGGGTACAGGCGGACCCAGTCGCGCCGGTCGCCATCGACGCGCACGCCGGCAACGCAGACCGTGTCGATGTAGGTGTTCGAGGGCTCGGGTGCCGCCTCGACCGTGACCAGCACCTGCATCCGTTCCGGCATTCGCCACCCCTCTCGCCCTGAAATCTCAGCATACTGGGCTGCGAGGCCGTCCGCATCGGGCGGCTCGGGCTAGCTCGCCTGCTTCTTCTCGGCGGGTGCCTTCTTCGCCGGGGGCTTCTTGGCGGGCGCCTTCTTCTTCGCAGGGGCCTTCTCCGCCGTTGACTTCTTCGCCGCGGCCTTCGCAGCCGGCGCCTTCGCAGCCGGCGCCTTCTTCGTGGACCCAGACGCGCTCTTGTCCGAACCCGACGACGAACGTGAGCTCGACGCCGAACGCGACCCCGAGCCTCCTGTCCGCTTCTTGTCCACGGACGCACGCAGGGCGGCCATCAGGTCGAGGACGTCACCGCCCTCGCCCTCGTCGTCCTCGTCCTCCTTCGCGCCGAACGTCTTCTCGGTGTCGATGTCGTCACCGGCGTCGAGCTTGGCGTCGATGAGCTGCTGCAGTTCCTCTTGGTAGGAGTCGGTGTAGCGGTCGGGATCGAAGTCCGTCGACATGCTCTCGACGAGCGACGAGGACATCTTCAGTTCGTTCGCGCTGACCTTCACCGACGAGTCCAGCGCCGTGAAGTCGGCGGCTCGGACCTCGTCGCCCCACAGCAGCCCCTGCAGCAGGATCACGTCGTCGTGAACACGCAGCACGCCGAGCCGGGTCTTCTGGCGCAGCGTGAACTGCACGATCGCGAGCCGGTCGGTCTTCGCCAGGGTCTCGCGCAGCAGCACGTAGGCCTTCGGCGAGCGCGAGTCGGGCTCCAGGTAGTACGTCTTCTCGAACATCATCGGGTCGACCTGGTCGACGGGCACGAACTCGAGCACCTCGACCTCGTGCGACTGCTCCTCGGGGAGCTGCTTGAAGTCGTCCGCAGTGAGCACCACGGTCTTGTCGCCGTCGTCGTAGGCGCGCTGAATGTCGGCGTACTCGACCTCGTGCCCGAACTCGCAGACGCGCTTGTAGCGGATGCGGCCCTTGTCCTCGTCGTGGACCTGGTGCAGGGACACGTCGTGCGTCTCAGTGGCCGCGTAGACCTTGATGGGCACGTTGACGAGCCCGAACGCGATGGAGCCCTTCCAGATCGACCTCATGCGCACATGATGCCCGTGTCCGCACGGGAGCGCCCGCAGTGTCGCTGGATGCGACGGGATGTCCGCGGTCGCTGGTACCCATGACACATGTTCGAGGGGATCATGCGGACGGTGCAGTCGCTGACCGGAGCCGGGGTCGTGGTGGCGGTCGGGACGCTGCTCGTGTTCGTGCGCGGAGCGCTGCGACCGGCCGACCTGCAGCAGCGGATCGACGACCGGACAGCACGGTGGCTGATGCCCTTCCTGCGCTCGGGCGGTGCGGTGTCGCAGGCGCAACGACAGCAGATCGCCGCGCTGCTGCCGGCTCGCGACGACCCGACACCACCCGGGACGGAGGCGCTCGTCGCGCTCGAGCCATGGCTCCGGGACCCCGGTCGGACGCGTGCGGAACTCGTCGTGCGGTCCAGGGCGCACGCCGTCCGGCGGCTCGACGCTCACGACCGTGCCCTGAAGGGGGCGCCGACCTTGCGCGCGGCGCTCTGGAGGACACGGCTGGCCGGGTGCACGGACGAGCTCCGATCGCTCGTCGACGCCGCTGTGTGGCTCGTCCGCGCCGCCACCGACCGACGACGTCTCCGTCTGTCCGGGCATCTCGCCGCCTGGGTCGGTGGCGGCGGTGCGTTGCTGAGTGCGGTCGTGGTCGCCGGCGGCACGTCGCGGGGTGTGGCGGACGCCGCCGGCGAGATCAGTACCTCCGCGGCAGTCCTCGCACTCCTCGCCGCGCTGGTCGGCCCCGCGCGGCATCGGTTGTGCGCCGCCGCGGCGGACCTCCGAGCCCTCCCACCGCGCTTCCGCGTCGTGATGACGCTCGGAACCTTGGTGGTCCTCGCGCTCGTGGCCCTCTGGCAGACCGGCACCATCCGTGCCCTGTGGGCCTGGACGGCGCAGCTCGCCGACGACCTCCCGACCTCCTGGTCCGTGCTGCTCGGCGGAGCGGTGTCCGGGCTGATGCTCCTGGCGGTGGTCATCGGTGGGGTACGGTCCGCACTCACGCGTGGCGTCCCGCTGCACGACCGGTTGATGACCATCGGTGCGGTCGTCCTCCTCGGCGGCGCTGCCGTCGTCGGTGTCGTCGCTCTCGTACCGGTCGCGGCTCCGTTCCTCAGCGTCGCGACGATCGCATGGATCACCACGCTCGTCGGCGTCACCGTGGCGGCCGGTGTCGTGCGGATCACCGATGACCACCGCCTGGCGACTGGGCTCGCGGCGGCCGGCCGTCCGGTCCGTCGCGGCAGCTGGCCGTACGCGACCGCGTCGGTCGTGATTGCGTTCACGGCGGCCTGGATCCTGACGAGCGTGGTCGGCACGACGACCACCTCGGTGGTCGCGCAGCTCGTCGGGGTGGCCGCGGGACTCGCGCTGGGGCCGCTGTCCGTGTGGGCCGCTGTGTGCCTCTGGCTTGCCGATCGCCGCATCCGGCGGGCGGACGAAGCGTGGCGACTCGCTGGCGCGCCCGGCCGC
This sequence comes from Curtobacterium sp. PhB191, assembly GCF_004346515.1. Lineage (NCBI taxonomy): Bacteria > Bacillati > Actinomycetota > Actinomycetes > Micrococcales > Microbacteriaceae > Curtobacterium > Curtobacterium sp. PhB191. The sequence continues at coordinate 10,880 of NZ_SMBV01000016.1, read as the reverse complement.
ACCGTCGCCGGCGGAGGCGAGAGTGCAGCCGCGTCGAGTGAGTCGTCCACAGATCCGGGTTCGCTGGACCGTCGACCGGTCGACGCGAGCACGATGGGCGCATGAGCCAGCTCGACAAGCAGGACCCGCGCTCGCAGTTCGCCAGGCCGCCGTTCCCCGCGCAGACGCAGCAGGGGTCCGGGCTGGCCAGTGCGATGGACCCGCCGCCCGACCACGGTGAGGTCTCCTACCTCGGCACGGGGCGCATGCGGGGGTACCGCGTGCTCGTCACGGGTGCCGACTCCGGCATCGGCCGAGCCGCGGCGATCGCGATGGCGAAGGAAGGGGCCGACGTCGCACTGAACTCCCTGCCAGAGGAGATCGACGACCTGACCGAGGTCCGTGACGTCATCGCCGACCTCGGTCGCAACGCCGTGATGCTGCCCGGTGACCTGACGGACGAGGGCTTCTGCGACGAACTCGTCCGGACGGCGGTGCGCGACCTCGGCGGGCTGGACGCCCTCGTCCTGGTCGCCGGACACCAGCTGGTGCACGAGGACGTCACCGAGCAGTCGACCGAGGACTTCGACCGCACGATGAAGGTCAACCTGTACTCGCTGTTCTGGCTGGTCCGGGCTGCCGTGCCGCACATGGCGCCGGGCAGCGCGATCGTGACGACGAGTTCGGTGTCCGCGTACCAGCCGCAGGACCGCATGATCGACTACGCGGCGACGAAGGCCGCGATCACCACCTACACCAACGGCCTCGCGCGGCAGCTCGCGGCGAAGGGCATCAGAGCGAACACCGTGGTGCCCGGGCCCGTGTGGACGCCACTGCAGCCGATCAGCTACCCGGGCGACGAGATCGCACGGTACGGCCAGGACACCCCCTTCGGCCGGCCGGCGCAGCCCGTCGAGCTCGGCAGCGCCTACGTGTACCTGGCGGGGCCGGAGTCGTCGTACACCTCGGGCACGACCCTGACGGTGGCGGGAGCGACCGGGGTGGCGCTGTGAGTCCGGCGGCCCGCAAGACCGTCGTCCTGGTCGGCGATCGGCGACTGGCGCTGACGAACACGGACAAGGTGCTCTACCCCGAGACCGGCACGACCAAGGGGCGGGTGATCGAGTACTACGAGCGTGTGGCGCCGTGGATGATCCCGCACGTCAAGGACCGTCCAGTGACCCGGAAGCGGTGGGCGAACGGCGTCGACGGCAAGGTCTTCTTCGAGAAGAACCTGCCGGACTCCGCGCCCGACTGGGTCCGCCACCACACCATCCACCACTCCGAGCACGACAACGAGTACCCGATCGTCGACGACCTGCCGACCCTCGTGTGGATGGCGCAGCAGGCCGCGCTGGAGCTGCACGTGCCGCAGTGGCGGTTCGGCCCGCGCGGTGGGCAGCAGAACCCGGACCGGCTCGTGCTCGACCTGGACCCCGGCGAGGGCGTCGGCCTGCCCGAGTGCGTCGAGGTGGCGGTCGCGGCACGCGAGATCCTGCACGGCATGGGGCTCGACCCGTACCCGGTGACCTCCGGTTCGAAGGGGATCCACCTCTACGCCGCCCTCGACGGCCGGTCGACCACGGCGAACGTCTCCGACGTCGCGCACGAACTCGCGAAGGCGCTCGAGCACGACCTGCCCGACCTGGTGCTGTCGTCGATGAGCCGGGCCGAGCGGACGGGCAAGGTGTTCGTCGACTGGTCGCAGAACAACGGCAACAAGACGACGATCGCGCCGTACTCGCTGCGCGGCCGCGAGCGGCCGACGGTCGCAGCACCCCGCACCTGGAAGGAACTCGAGGAACGCGGGCTCGCGCAGCTCACGTTGGACGAGGTCCTCGAACGCCTGCAGGCGCACGGGGACCACCTGCACCCGGTCGCCTCCGCCTCGCTTGCCGTCGGGCGCGACGACCACGGTCACTGGGACAGCGACCGGACCGAGCGTGCGAACGAGGCCGAGCAGCCGGCTCGCGACCGGCTCACCGCCTACCGCGCGAAGCGCGACGCCTCGAAGACGCCGGAGCCGGTGCCCGAAGGAGCCCCCACGGTCCGGAAGGACGGCACCCCGACGTTCGTGATCCAGGAGCACCACGCCACCCGCGACCACTACGACTTCCGGCTGGAGCACGACGGTGTGCTGGTGAGCTGGGCATTGCCCAAGGGCGAACCGACCGACCCGGGCAAGAACCACCTGGCCGTGCAGACCGAGGATCACCCGCTCGAGTACGGCGCGTTCGAGGGCACGATCCCGAAGGACGAGTACGGCGGCGGCACGGTCACGCTCTGGGACGACGGCACCTACGAGCTCGAGAAGTGGCGCGAGGGCGAAGAGGTCATCGTCACCCTGCACGGTCGGACCGGCGGCGCTCGCCGACTGGCGCTCCTGCACACCCGCGGCCGGGGCGGGGCGGGCGACGAGAAGAACTGGCTCATCCACCGCACGAAGGAGCAACCCGACCGGCTGGCGGACGCCGGCGGCGCGACGGACGCGGGGCGGGCCTCCCGTCCCTCTGCCGCGCACCGAGACGGACAGCGGCGCATCAGCGGAGCCAGCCCCGCGGACACCGCTCCAGGGGACCGACGGACCATGCAGGCCACCCTGGCGAAGGACGCACCCCGGCTGGACCCGGCCGACTGGGCGTTCGAGATGAAGTGGGACGGCGTCCGTGCGCTCGCCACCGTCCGGGACGGCTCGGTCACGCTGCGGAGCCGGAACGACAACGACCTGACGGAGCAGTACCCGGAACTCCAGGAACTCGGCGACCGTGCCGGGGTCGACGGCGTCTTCGACGGCGAGATCGTCGCGTTCGACGACCGGGGGCGCCCGAGCTTCCAGCTCCTGCAGAACCGGATGGGCCTGACGAAGGCGCGCGAGGTGCGGGCGGCGCAGCAGACGACCCCCGTGCGGTTCCTGGTCTTCGACGTGCTCGAGGCCGACGGGCACGAAGTCACCCGCCTGGCGTACGACGCCCGGCGGCAAGCGCTCGAGACGGTCGTCGAGCCCGGCGGGGCGATCGACGTGCCGCCGGCCTCGCAGGGTGACCTCGACGGCGTGATGGCGTCGTCGCAGGAGCAGGGCCTCGAAGGGGTCGTCGCGAAGAAGCGCAGCTCGAAGTACGCCGAGGGCAGGCGGTCCGAGGCCTGGCTGAAGCTGAAGCACCACGCCACGCAGGAAGTCGTGGTCGGTGGGTGGAAGCCTGGCAGTGGTCGTCGAGCGGGTGGGATCGGCTCGTTGCTGCTCGGCGTGCCCGGTCCGGACGGTCTCGAGTACGTCGGCAAGGTCGGCACCGGGTTCCGTGACCGCGACCTCGACGAGATCGCCGCAGCGCTGCGACCGCTCGACCGGAAGGCCTCGCCGTTCGTCGACGTGCCCCGGATCGACGCACGGGACGCGCACTGGGTGACGCCGAAGCGGGTGGGCGAGGTCGAGTTCGCCGAGTGGACCGGTGACGGACGCCTCCGGCAGCCGTCCTGGCGGGGCTGGCGGCCGGACAAGGACCCCGAGGACGTGGTGCGCGAGCACTGACCTGCTCGCCGGACCGGCCGCCCTGTGCCAGCTCGCGAACGCGCTGATGCGTGCGCATGGGGTCCGCCCGTGGCGAAATTCCGTCCCCCGTCCGGCGCCCGGGCGGGGGACGTTTCCACCCGTCCGGCCGCCGGTCCGCCGCCGACTGTTACGTTCGCCGGGACGAAAGGGCCTGGGGATGAGCTCGAGCAAGTACCTGCCGCCGTACACGGCCGAGGAACGCGTCGCGATCAACGGGGATCGTGCCGCACGGATCCCGGTCGATCCGGGGGCCGTGGTGACCGACACCGAAGCGACCTACGCGGACTTCCTCGCCGACGAGACCGACGAGTAGCCGCCGGGGCGGGGGAGAAGACGGCCCGTGCACCGGATCAGGGAGCGCACGGGCCGCCGTCGAAGCACCGTGACCGACCCTTCAGGGATGGCCGGCCACGGCGCGCTCGCACCAGGCGCGCGGAGGCGTACCTGGTAGGCACGTACTAAGGACGTGACGAACACCCGATTCGTCACACGAGAATCCGAGATCCGCGAAGAGGAGCTGCTCCTGTCCAGCGACGAAGCCCTCGCGGCGTTGTCCGACGCCTCGCTCGTCGAGCGCAGCGCCGACGGCGACACGGCCGCGTTCGGGGTGCTGATCCGTCGGTACGGACCGCACATGCGGGCCTACGCGGCTCGGATCCTCGGGTACGGCGACGGCGAGGCCGACGACGCCGTCCAGGAAGCCGCACTGCAGGCCTGGCAGCGCATCGACCGGGTCGAGGACCCGGAGCGGGTGCGCAACTGGCTCTTCCGGATCGCGGCCAACAAGGCCCTCGACCGGCTCCGCGGGCGGCACCCGCACGCCGACCTCGAAGCGATGGTCGACGCCCCGGACGAACGACCCGTCGACGAGGTGGTCGCCACCCGGATGCAGGTGCGGGAACTCGCGCGTATCGTGCAGGCACTCCCGGATGCACAGCGCGCCGTCTGGGTGATGCGCGAGGTGGGTGGGGCGCCCTACGCCGAGATCGCCGAGGCGACCGGGTTGCCCGCGCCGACCGTCCGCGGGCTGCTCGCACGTGCGCGGCGACACGTGCTCGAACAGATGGAGGGGTGGCGATGACCGACGACGTCGACGACCGTCACGGTGCCTTCACGCTGGACGAACTCTCCGACTACCTCGACGCCGACCGAACGCCTGTACGAGCGGACATCGAGGGTGATCCCGAAGCCGTCGCCGCACTCGAGCGGCTGCAGGCCCTGCGGGTGGCATCACGGGACCTGCTCGACACCGAGGCATCGGCGGACGGCGACGAGCGCTGGATCAGCTCGGTGCTCGCGTCCATCCGGACGACCGCCCACGCCGGACGGGACATCCCGGTCCCCGACGACGACCCGGCCGCGCACCTGGTCGTGACCGAGGGGGCTCTGCGCGGACTCGTCCGCACCCTCGGTGACGACGTGCCCGGTGTCGTCGTCCGGCGGACCCGGTTCAGCGGGGACGTCGGAGTCCCCGGCGGCGCCGTGGACGTCGACGTCACCATCGTGGCCACGCTCGAGGCATCGGTGTCGGACCGTGCCGAGGCGCTCCGGGCGCACATCACGTCGGTGCTCGGCGCGCACGCACCGTTCCGGATCCGCAGTGTCGTCGTCCGCGTCGCCGACGTCGTGGTCGGGGGCACATCGTGACCGCGGACGTCCGGGTGCTCTCCCGCGAACTCACCTCCGTCGTCCTCGCGGTGCCGGGCGTCCGGTCGGTCCTGCCGCCCGGACCCGGGCTCGCCACGCTCGTCCGCGACGTCCGCTCCGTGCTCGAGATCCCGCGGGACGGTGGGGCCGTGCTCGTGCAGGACCGCCCGGACGGGGCGCGGATCCGCGTGGTCGTCACGACCGACCGGGCCGTGCCGACGATCACGGTCATCCGGGCCGTGCGTGACGCCGTCGTGACCGCAGCGCGCCACTCCCTCGGGGCATCGCCCTCCGACGTCACGGTCCGCGTCGTCGAGATCGACTGAGCGTCAGGCGGCCGGTGCCGGTCCGTCCGACGGCTCGGCGTCGTCCGCGACGGGGAGGTCCTCGTCGACGAGCTCGTCCTCGCCGGGCTCGGACACCTCGGCCGCAGCGGCCTTGGCCTCGTCGATGGACTCCTGCGAGCGGCGGAGGAGGTCGTCGTCGTGTGCAGTCTGGTCGCTCATGCTCCAGGAGGCTACGCGGGCGTGCCTGTGTCGGCGTCCCGGCGTCCGGCCGGGCGGTGCGATCCCCAGTGTGTCCTGCCCCGCGGATCAGTCCTCGGGTGGGGCGGTTCGAAGTCGACCGCTGAGGTCGGAGCTGGAGACGAGGGCATCGCCGGTGCGGCCGGTGCGCCGTACGCGTCCGCCGCATCGAGCACGGCGCGCGTCGCCGCAGCGGCCGTCCGCAGGGCGTCGCCGATCGGCATCGCCCGGTGGCCGGGGGTCCGGACCTCGACGCCCCACGGCTCGTCGAAGCCGAGCTCCCGGACGGTGCGCACGAGCCCCGGCAGGTCCCACGCGCCCGCTCCGGGCAGGTACCGTGCCTCGCGGGCCTCTTCGGACAGGGTCATGCCTGCCGGGGTGTGCAGGAGCCCGTCGCTCAGTTCGACCGCCGCGAGCGTCGCGGGCGCGACCGCCTGGCGGATCGACGCCAACGTGGACCCGCCCCGCAGGGTGTGCATCGCGTCGAGCAGCAGCCCGCCGTTCGGGTGACCCGCCGCCACGACGAACCGCGAGGCCCGTTCGATCGTCGGCAGGTTCGACCACGGCTCGGGTTCGAGGACGAGCTGCGCGCCGACGGCCGCGGCCTGGTCGGCCAGCACGGTCCAGTCGTCGGCCATCGTGATCGGTGAAGCGCCGGGCAACGTCGTGTCGGCACGAGCGATCACCTGCCAGGCCCGGAGCGCCGCGGCGGCCTCGAGGACCACCCCGCGGTCGGCGGCGTCGTCGTCGGTCCGGCTCGTGCACGTCCACCAGCGGTCGAGCGGCCCCAACTGGACCCAGACGATCCCCGCGCCGTCGAGCATGCGGCGGAGTTCGGCGAAGCCCGTCGTCGCACGCACCTCGTGCAGGTCGTCGAGCGACAACGAGAGCCCGGCGAACCCAGCGGCACCGACCACGTGGACCCGTTCGCTGATGGGCTCGTCGCCCGCCCACGTCCACGACGTCGCCAGCAGATCGTGTTCCATCACGGCCGTACCTCCGTCATCCCGGAGCAGCTGCAGACGCCCGTCGCGATGGTCCTGCCCCGTGTGTGCGACGCCGCGATCCCCACCTGGCGTCGCACCAGGGATACCCGGCGTGTCTGCGAGCCCTCCCAGCGGCGCGTCACACTGCGGAAACGCCGGTCAGACGATGCGGGTGCGGACCGTGCCGATGCCGGCGATCGTGCCGACGACGAGTTGTCCGCGTTGCAGGACCCCGACCCCCTCGGGCGTCCCCGTCATGAGCAGGTCCCCTGGGGCGAGCGTCACCGATCGCGACAGCGCCGCGATCGTCTCCGCCACGGACCAGATCTGCTCGGCCAGGTCACCGACCTGCCGTCGTTCGCCGTCGACGACGAGCTCGATCGCACCAGCCGTCGGGTCGATGCCCTGCGCCGGGACGATCGCGCCGATCGGTGCCGAGGCGTCGAACCCCTTCGCCGTGTCCCAGGGCCGACCGAGACGCTTGGCCTCGGCCTGGAGATCGCGTCGGGTGAGGTCGATGCCCACCGCGTAGCCCCAGACGTGGGTGAGCGCGTCGTCGACGCTGATGTCCGCGCCGCCGGTGCCGATCGCGACGACCAGTTCGACCTCGTGCTCGAGCTGCGCCGTCTGCGGCGGGTACGGGGTGTCCGCGTCGTCGACGACGACGGCGTCCGCCGGCTTGGTGAAGAAGAACGGCGGCTCGCGATCTGGGTCGTGACCCATCTCGCGTGCGTGCGCCGCGTAGTTCCGACCGACGCAGAAGACGCGTCGGACGGGGAAGCGTGCGCCCGTGGTCGTGGGGACGGTCGGGAGGCTCGGGGCCGGGATGACGAGGTCGGTCACGGTCTCAGCGTGGCAGGCTCGCAGGGCGTCGGTTCAGCTCTCACCGAAGGACGCCTCGTACTTGAGCTTCCGCGCGCGGGCGCGCTCCTGCCGTTCGCGCCACTCGATCCGCATCTGCGCGAGCTCTTCTTCGGCGCCCTTGGCGCGCATCAGCGGACCGTAGTGGGGGCTCGCGAGGAGCCGTGGTGTCGTCATCTCGCGGTTGTCGAGCCATCGTTTGAACTCTTCATCAGTCAGCGTCGAGATCATCTGCGTGCACTCCTTCCTGTTGTCTCCGGGCTTCCGCTCGTGCTGCCTCGAAGTCAGCGAGCGCCGTGGACGTCCATGTGTCGTCATCAGTCGTCCAGCTCCGGGTCACCAGTGCCGCGGACATCACGGCAGCTGCCGCGCGCCTGTCCTCGTCATCCGAGGTTGCTCGGTCAGCGACCCACGACCAACGCTGCCACCAGAGGTCGCGATGCCCCAAGAACTCCGTATTTCGCCGACCGGCGCGCCCGTCGAGCACCGAGGCGACGAGTGCGCCCACTGCGACGGACGCGCTCGTGACCGACACGAGTGCACTGATCCAGCCGATGTCCATGCCCGCCACCCTGACGCCACAGGGCCGGCCACGCGGCGGGCGTGACCGGTTCTGTGGACGGTGATCCGGGCCTCCCGGCCTGTGCAGGAGGGATCAGGCAGACGGGCCCTGCGGCCACCCCGAGAACTCCCACCCGTCGACGGTCGGGTGGTCCTCGCCCCGTGAGTAGGCGTACTCGCGGGCCGCGTCCCGTGCGGCGGACAGCCGGTCGAGCAACTCGGCGTGTGCACCCGCATCGACCCGCGTCAGGGCGTCGTGCGCCAGCGCGAAGCGGTCCATCTCGTTCCGCATGAGCATGTCGAACGGCGACGTCGTCGTGCCCTGCTCCAGGAACCCGTGCACGTGCAGGTCGTCGTGGCCGTTGCGCCGGTAGGTCAGCTGGTGCACCAGCGACGGGTACCCGTGGAACGCGAACACCGTCGGGGTCCCGGGCAGGAAGAGCTCGTCGTACCGCTCGTCGGGGATCGGGTGCTCGTGCTTCCGGGGATCGCCGAGGGCGAGCAGGTCGACGACGTTGACGACCCGGACGCCGACCCCGGGAGCGTGCTGCCGGATGATGTCCGCGGCGGCGACCGCCTCGACCGTGGGGACGTCCCCGGCGCAGGCGAGGACGACGTCGACGCGACCGACGGACTGCTCGGTACCGGCCCAGTCCCAGACCCCGAGACCTGCGTCCGCGTGGGCGACGGCGTCCTCGAGGGACAGGAAGACGGGCTCGGGGTGCTTCCCGGCGACGATCACCTCGATGCGGTCGGTGGTCTCGAAGGCGTGTGCCGCGACGGCGAGCAGCGTGTTGGCGTCGGCGGGCAGCTTGATCCGGACCAGGTCCTGCTGCTTGGACGCGACGACGTCGAGGAACCCGGGGTCCTGGTGGGAGAACCCGTTGTGGTCCTGCCGCCAGACGTGCGACGACAGCAGGATCGACAGGTTCGACACGGGCGCACGCCAGTCGATGTCGGTCGAGGACTCGAGCCACTTGGCGTACTGCCCGACCATCGAGTCGATGATGTGGGCGAACGCCTCGTAGGTGTTCAGGAGCCCGTGCCGGCCGGAGAGGACGTAGCCCTCGAGCATGCCCTCCAGCAGGTGCTCGGACAGCACCTCGGTCACGCGTCCACGGGCAGCGAGGTGCTCGTCGCCGACCGCGCGTTGTGCCCGCCACACGCGCGAGGTGACGTCGAAGACGGCGTCGAGCTTGTTCGAGATCGTCTCGTCCGGGCCGAAGAGCCGGAACGACGACGGGTTCTTCGTGATCAGCGCTGCGAGCCACGGGCCGAGCGTGCCGGTGGCCGAGGCCGTCGAGCCGGCGGGGACCCCGTACGCGTTGAGCGCGGGCCGGTCGAGGGCCGTCCGGATGCGCCCGCCGTTGGCGTGGGGAGTGGCGCTCATCCGGTCGTCGCCGGTGGGACGGATCGTCGTCATGATCCCGACGGGGTTCCCGTCCGCGTCGAAGAGCTCCTCGGGTCGGTAGGACCGCATCCACTCCTCGAGCTGGGCGCGGTGTGCGGAGTTCTCGCGGACCTCGGACAGCGGCACCTGGTGGGCGCGGAACGTCCCCTCGACCTGCTGGCCGTCGACCTCCTTCGGCCCGGTCCACCCCTTCGGGCTGCGGAGGATGATCATCGGCCAGCGCGGGCGCAGGTCGGCGGCGCCGGCGGGTTGCCCGGCAGCCGCACGTTCGGCCTGCGCCCGAGCTGCCGCCTGGATGTCGTCGATCGATGCGAGCGCTCGACGCAGAGCACCGTCGAACAGGGCGTGCACGGCGTACGGGTCGTCGTCGACCCGCTTCGAGTCCACCACGATCGGGTCGTACCCCAGGCCGCGGAAGTACGCGGTCAGGTCCTCACCGGGGATGCGGGCGAGGACGGTGGGGTTCGCGATCTTCCACCCGTTGAGGTTGAGGATCGGGAGCACGGCACCGTCGGACACCGGGTCGAGGAAGGTGTGTGCCTGCCACGACCCCGCGAGCGGGCCGGTCTCCGCCTCGCCGTCGCCGACGACGCACGCGACCACCAGGTCGGGGTTGTCCAGGGCCGCTCCGTACGCGTGGGCGAGGGAGTAGCCGAGTTCGCCGCCCTCGTTGATGGACCCGGGTGTCTCCGGTGCCGCGTGCGACGGGATCCCGCCGGGGAACGAGAACTGCCGGAAGAAGCGCTGCAGGTCGTCGTCCGCGTACAGCTCGCCCCACGTGCCGTCGAGCCAGGCGTTCGCGTTCATCGCGGGGCCGCCGTGGCCCGGGCCGCAGACGTAGAGGAACTCATGTCCGGTCTCGGCGATCAGCGCGTTGCAGTGCGCGTACACGAGGTTGAGGGCGGGTGAGGTGCCCCAGTGTCCGAGCAGCCGGGGCTTGATGTCGTCGGGCTCGATCGGCCGCCCCAACAGCGGGTTGTCCAGCAGGTAGATCTGCCCGACCGTCAGGTAGTTGGCGGCACGCCACCAGGCGTCGACCGCCCGGAGTCGGTCGGTGGTGGAGAGCTGTACAGGAGCCATGCCCCCACGCTACGAAATGCCGGCCCCGTGAACCTCAGGAAACCCGTTCCAAACCGATCGCGGGGGTGCACCGAATGAGTTGCACAGGGCAAAAGCCCAGGGCGCTCTCCGGTCAGACATGGCCGTTGTTCAGCGTACGCACAGGAGCATACGTCGGCCGTCGGCCGGGTGCCCACACAGCAAAGGACAGATCACCATGCGCAAGAGCCTGAAGACCTCCATCACCCTCGCCACGACCGGCGCCCTCGTGCTCGGCGGTGCCGCGTTCGGCATCTCCTCCGCCC
>NZ_SMBV01000015.1:0-48078 GCF_004346515.1 Curtobacterium sp. PhB191 | reverse complement strand
TGTTTCCGAGGAGGGGAAGCAGGCGACGTCCGACGTGCCGCCAGTTACCTCGGCAATCGAGTTCGTTCACGGAGCGCGTGACCTGTGGCCCGCTCGTTCCAACGCACCCGCTCGCTCCCGTAGACACACTCGTGCTCTCCAGAGTGACCAAGGATCAGGCCACATCTCCACCTATCGAAGGTGCTCGGGCAGATCGTCGACATCGTGCAGCAGCATAGACACCACCACCGGCGCCCTCGTCTCACTGAACGATCGGCTATCGGCACAAGGGTCAGCGCTAGTTTCGTGGTGTGAGTTTCAGTGCTGCACAAGCGTCGTCGTTCTTTCGTGAGATCGGCAGCAACGGCCCGGTGTGGACGGTCGAAGACGACAGCGGTGTGCCGGCACCGAAGGCAGCCGATGGTCGCCGGGCAATGCCGTTCTGGTCTCAACGGTCGCGAGCGCAGCACGTCATCGCACAGGTTCCGGCGTACAGGGGATTTCGACCCCTGGAGATCTCGCGCGCTGATTTCGAGAGCAGATGGCTTCCTGGAATCGAGCGCGACGGACTGATCGCAGGTCTGAACTGGTCGGGACCTCGTGCGACGGGCTACGACTTGACGCCAGAAGAGCTCCGAGCCCGAATGACCGCCTAGCGATCTTCTACCGGGCGACTGTCAACCTGATCGCTGCCCATGCAGCTCGACCGAGTGCGCGATCGGCATGCTCGGACCCACCACGCTGCATCGATTGCCCTCCGGTAAGGACCGTTTCACCAGGCAGGATCGTTCGGTGTCCCGCATCCGCCCTGGTGACGACGGTGGTCTCGAGGCCCGCACGCCGCCGCCGAGCACTGATGCGGTGCGCACTTTCGCTGCTCGGCCAGACCTGATCGTCCCCGCCGGCCACCAGGACGAGTTGTTGGATCTGCTCCACAGGGATGCCAGCTGCTTCGACCCGCGCTGGTGACTGCGCGTAGGACTGCTCGTAGAGCGGCCGGAACCTGGGCGGCGTCTCACGCACGTAGCCACCCCACGCAAGCGGCACGAATGGCACCGGGCTGCCCGCCAGCGTCCAGTGGGAGCGCTCCGTCCTCGCATCGTCGGTCCACGACCAGACAACATCTGAAGGCGCGAACGCGATCACCCCAGCCACCGACGGAAGGTGCGCAGCGATCAGCAGCGCCGCCTCGGCTCCCAGCGAGGTACCAACCACCCACACCCGGTCGCTCACAGACTCCAGCGCGGCGATCCGGTCGAAGAAGCACTCCAACGGGACCTCCCACGGGCCCGCATGCTGACCAGGACCGCCGAACCACCGAATGGACTCCGCGATGAAGCCGTGCTCAGCAAACACCCGCGCACGATCGACATCGACCCGGCCACTAGAACCCGCGATCACCAGCACCGCGTCGCCCGACGCATCGTCCGGGACGAACCGCACGCCCTCAGGCGCCGTGATCGGGATCTGCTGCACCGTTCCATATTGGCCGAGACCTTGGTTCACTAGCCTCGAGACGTGCCCCTGTTCATTCGGTATCAAAGCGCAGCCCCGAACCCACGTGGCACGTTCCCCGGAGTGTTTGCGCTTGCCAACGGCCTCCGGCGCAACGGCATGCTCGACCCTGCTGACGCTCATTTGCTGCTGCATGCGAACGAGCAGGCCACAGCTCAGTATCGGGATCCATGGGACTGCTGCAGGTTGGGTTGACTCGTTGGTTTAGGCCGCGAGTGCTGCCTGTGGGTTGATGATTGCTTCGTACTCGATGGGCGTCAACTTCCCGAGACCGCGCTGTCGGCGCTTTCGGTGGTAGGTGCCCTCGATCCAGTGCACGATCGCGAGCCGCAGTTGCTCACGAGAAGTCCATCGGTGCCGGTTGAGGACGTTCTTCTGCAGCAGCGCGAAGAACGACTCCATTGCCGCGTTGTCCGCGCACGCCCCGACCCTGCCCATCGACCCCAGCAGTCCGGCATCCGACAGCGCTCGAACGAACTTCTTGGACCGGAACTGGCTGCCGCGATCCGAATGAACCACGGTGTGGAGCGGGTCGCGGCGAGAGATTGCCATCTGCAGTGCCGCGACGGCGAGCGAGGATCGCATCCGAGAGTCGATGGAGTAGCCCACGATCCGGCGGGAGCACGCGTCCTTCACGGCGCAGAGGTAGAGCTTGCCCTCGCCCGTGTTGTGCTCGGTGATGTCGGTCAACCACAGCTTGTCCAGATCCGGAGCGGTGAACGCCCTCCACACCCGATCGTCATGCACTGGTGGTCCGGCCTTCCGGGTCAGGCCCCGTTTCTTCGCGTACAGTGACCAGAGCCGCTGCTGCGAGCACAACCGCCAGACACGCCGCTCCGAGACGAGCAGGCCGGCTGCGTGGAGGTCATCGGCGATGAACCGGTACCCGAACGTCGGGTCGTCGCGGTGCGCGTCGACGGCGGCATTGGTCAGGTGCGCGTTCTCCCAATCGCGGCGGCTCACCGGGTTCCTCCGCCATGCATAGAACGCCTGCTTCGTGAAGCCCAACACCCGGCAGGTCACCGCGACCGGGATCCGGTCGGCGGCGAGTTCAAGGACCAGCGGGTACATCATTTTGGGAGATGGGCTTGGGAGAGATACGCGGCAGCACGGCGGAGGATCTCGTTCTCCTGCTCGAGTAGCCGGTTCCGTTTCCGCAGTTCTCGCAGCTCCACGTTCTCCACAGTCGTGACGCCCGGCTTGACGCCATCGTCGACGTCGGCGCGGCGGAGCCAGTTCGTCACCGTTCCCTCAGATATCCCGAAGTCCTTCGCCACTTGATGCAGCGGGATCTCGCCCCGGCGGGCAACCGCGACCACATCGCGTCGGAACTCCTCCGGATAGGGCTTGGCCATGATCGACATCCTTCCACCGAGGACCAAGTCCTCAGAGGTCAGGAGTCAACCCAACCTGCAGCAGTCCCGTGTTCGCCGGCGTGGGCGTGATCGTCGCGTGGGCGACGGGGTTCATCACCCTCTAGTCGCTCGCTGAGCGATCGGCTGTAGGCGATCGAGACGACACGGTGGTCTGTGCCTCTGGTCTCCGGGCACGACCTAGGGTGAATGGATGTCTTGGGTCTCTGAGGATTCCGGTTCCCTGGCGGTGACTGAGTCCGGCGGGACGCCCGGGCGTCGGACGTTGCTGTCCGTCTTGCCGTTGACGACGGCGTGGGTGGGAGCCGCAGCTGTTGTTGCCGTCCCGATCGCAGGCGTTGTCGTCGGTTCCGTTGTCGAGCGTTCGCCCAGTGGGTTGTCCTTCATCCTGATCATGGTCCCGGTGCTCGTAGGAGCGGCGGCGGCGACATTCGTGTTCGGGCTCGCTGCTGGAGCGTTGGCGGGTCTACCGGATTGGTTCCTGCGTCGACGTCCACTCGGCACGGTCGGCGTCGTCGCGGCCGTTGTAATCCTGACTGTGCTCGTGGCGGGCGCATCGGGCGCCGCGTTTCTGGTGGCGCCGTACTTGGTCCCATGGCCGGTACTGACGCAGGTTTGCGTTGTGGCAGCCGCGACAGCGATCGCGACGCTGGTGGTTGTCGCATTGCACCGCCGACGCGAACGTCGACGACACCAGTAGACGAGCGGCCTCGCTGCTGCCCCTGGTGGGCGGAACGGCGTCCGGAGGCGGATCGGCTACCGGATTTCTCCTTCCGCCCCTGAATTGAAAGTTTGCCCTATCCACTTCTGCGGGCGGGGGCAAGACCTTGCCCCGGGTGGATCCGCGAGTGCCCGGCGCTCCGCAGTTCATGCGGTGCGTGCTGCCCCGGCGGTCGAGCGTCAGCGGAACCGGTTCACGAGCGCGGCGACGATCGGGACACGTGTCAGCAACACGATGATCGCGTAGCCGATGACTCCACCGAGGGTGTTCCAGATGAAGTCGTTGACGTCAGCGACGTGACCACCGGAGAACAGCTTCTGCGCGGCGAGTTGCAGGAGCTCGATCGTCAGGCTGACGGCCGCGGAGGTGAGCAGCGCCTTCCACCACCGCGGACGCCGCATGAGGAGCTGCAGGAGGACGCCCAGAGGCACGAACACCGCCACGTTGGTGAGCGCGTCCGCGAGCTCGTAGTCGTGGAACGGGATCAGCGCCAGCGCCGGTGCCCACGGCTCGTCGCTCGAGGTCGGGTAAAGGAAGATTGGGAAGACCGTGTTCGCGAGGATCCCCGCGGCATAGACGGCGATCGCGGCGGCGACGGCAACACGCGGCCACGTGAAGCGCCGTCCCCTGAGCAGGAGCGCCAGCTGGACGACGAACACGACGACACCGAAGGGAACGGCAACCGGCAGGACGGGGACTTCGCCGAACGGGTTGGAAGACATCCGGAGAAGCCTAGTGACGCTGAGCTGCTGCGGAGGACCAACGAGCGTCGACCGCCGCAGGTGCTCGCGTTCCGCGATCCGTCAGGACGCACGCGACCGCACGGCGGACGCGTGATCGGGGCTCTGCAGCGCAACCCCTGACGGACGGGAGGCCCGGTGCCAGCTGGCACCGTCCCTCCCGGCACGGCCGTCACCCCGCTGGCGCGGTGCGCCGGTACCGGCGGGTGGGGCCCACCTCCCGGCACGGCCGTCACCCCGTTGGCGCGGTGCGCCGGTACCGGCGGGTGGGGCCCACCTCCCGGCACGGCCGTCACCCCGCTGGCGCGGTGCGCCGGTACCGGCGGGTGGGGCCCACCTCCCTCCCTTTCGCTTCTGGTTCCGTCAAGTACTGCACTCGATGAGTTGTTCATGTTGCAGGTGGAATCGACGTCCGCATCGCTGTGCGACGCGCTCACTGTGGGTGACGATCACGAACTTGGTTCCCGCTTGCTGCAGCCGGTCGAAGAGGGCGAGCACGTCGTCTTCGGTCGTCTCGTCCAGTGCGCCGGTGGGCTCGTCGGCGAGGACGACGGCTGGGCGCTTTGCGATGGCTCGAGCGATCGCGACGCGCTGCGCTTCTCCTCCCGAGAGTCGCCGTTGGCGCTTGACGGCAAGGTGACTGATGCCGACCGCCTCGAGGGCGTCATGTGCTCGGGCGGCCGAGCCGGCACGAGCAGGAACGCCGAGCCGGACGTTGTCGAGCACGCTGCGGTCGCCGAGCAGGTTGTGATCCTGGGTGACGATGCCGATGTGTCGGAGTCGGTGCGCCGCCATCCTGCGTGCGGTCCGCTCGAGCACGTGCCCGTCGTGCTCGTAGGTCCCGCCGAAGTCGGTGTCGAGGCCGGCGAGGATCCGGAGCAGCGTGCTCTTGCCGGATCCGCTCCGCCCGGTGATGGCTACTGACCGATCGTCGTCGCGAAGGTCGAAATCGAGTCGGTCGAACAGTGTTCGGGTCGATCCGTCGGGCTCGGTGATCGTCTTCGAGACGTCGCGCAGCGCGATCATCGTGGGGTACCTCTTCGGCGTTGGGTGGTCAGTTCGATGCGGACGGCTCCTCGGCTGACCGCGCCGTCCACCACGCACCAGAGCAGGAGGATGGTGCCGGCGCCGAATCGAGCCGTCGCGCTGTCGTTGGGGAGCACCGCGCTGGTCGCGAGGAACAGCCCGAACGCGGCGGCGTACTCGGTGAGGCGGCTTGCGCGGAACAGTCGGTTCGTGTGGTTCGGACTGTTTCCGAGGAGATGGTGCACCCGCGCGACTGGCGCTCGACGGTGATGGAGAAGTCGGTTGAGGAACGCCGTGATGATGCCCACTCCCGCGGTGAGCGAGACGAGCAGCGCGGTGACGAGCACCAGGTTGTCCTGGATGAGCTGGCGGACGAGAGAGAGCTGCACGAGGTAGGTCGGTACTCCGAGCAACGTGTACGACCTGAAGCCGGTGTCGTTTCCGATCTCGTCGAGTCGTGCGACCACTCCACCGAAATCGAGGCCGCGATCGACGGCGAGGTCGGCGTTGAGTACCTGGAACACCAGGCGTCCGAACAGCTCGGGATCCAACCGGTCGAGTGCCGCTCGGTCGAGTCCGGCGAGTGCCGGAGGGTAGGGGACGATGACCGTGTCATCGAGGTAGTGGTTGGCCTCACCGCGGAAGTACATGACGCTGTCCGGTTCGAGGAAACCGACGACTTCGAGTTCCTGCTCCTGCAGGATGACCGCTCCGGTGAGGTGTTGTCCGAGTTCGTACACGCCGCGGTACTCGTTGCCGAGTAGGACCGGGATCCGGCCGGAACCCCAATCGACGGTGGCCCACTCGATCGGCTCGCCGTCCTGCACGGAGAGTCCCGCGAACTCGTACGCGGTCTCGTTGAGCTGGATGGACTTGATGTCCTGCACGCTCCGTCCGGACTCGTCCTGGTACTTCCCGTTGAGCGTGTACTCGGTGCCGTAACCAACGTCGAAGCGGTCGTCGCCGCGGAAGTCCTGGACGGTGACGGGTTGGTCGTACGAGGAGATGAAGTCGAACCCGGGCTCGTCGTCGATGCGGTCGACGAACGAGGCGACTCCATCGAGCGCGTGCTGGTCTCGTCGGATCGCTTCGAACGCGTCCGGGTCGAGATCGTCGATCACCGTGTAGAGGTCGACGTCGGCATCAGCGGACAAGCCCTGGGCCACGGCCTGCGACGTGGACTGGGTGAACGACGCCACGTTGTACCAGCAGAGTGCGAGCAGCACGAGCAGGACGATCTTGGCGATGAGGATCGTCCAGTTGGACCGGAGGTCGTTCAGCAGTTCCATCGCCGGCTTCCCTGCCAGAAGGAGACGACGGAGACGGCGAGCGTGAGCGTTCCGACCGCGACGACGGCGACGGCGACGTCGAGGTCGAGGAAGGTCGTGTGCCGCGCGGCTGCCGCGCCCACGAATGCGGTTGCACAGGCGGCGGCGCTGACAACGCTGATTCTGGTGGTCGCGCTGCACAGGGTCGTCAGCGGTCGGATCCCAGTGGTGAAGTGGACGGCGGCGGTGCGGAGTTCCCATCGTCCAGCCTGCAGGCCAGCGACCACGGCGATGAGGGTGACGACGAGCGCGCCGAGCGTGACCAGAACCGGCGACACGGCGTTGACGTTCGTCCTGCGGTTCGTGCCGTCGTCGATGATCTCGACGCTTCGGCCAGGGAACTGTGCGATGTAGCGGCGGACACTGTTCGGGCCGTCCAGGAGCAGCCGCTGTGGTGATGCCGAGAACTGCGACGGATCGGCGAGGACCACGTCATCGGACAGCAGACTGTCTGCCCGGACGCCGAGGCGTCCCACCACGGTGTACGTCGTGCCGTCGACGACGAGGTTGTCGCCGCAGACGGCGACGGAAGCGCCGACGAGAGCTTCGCCGCGACGCCCGGTCAGCGCGTGCCCGTCGTGCAGCGGAACGTCTGTCCACCGTCCCGACAGGATCGCAACGGCGCGGACGTCATCCTCGAGATCCACGAACACCTTCGTTCCCGGTTCGAACGTGCCCCGGGCGCGCCTGAGTTCGTCGAGTGTCGCGGTCACCCACGCGCTCTGGCCGGTGCGGAGATCGTTGCCCTCCGCGGCGATGACACGTCGACGAGCGTCGAACACTCCGATCAGCACTGTCAGGAGCATGGCCAGCAGGAGCAGGCCGGCTGTCGCCGTGAGCTGTCGCTTCGTCACGTCTTCTCCTCACGCCGCAGTGGGTGCGAGCGACTTGCTCGCACCCACTGCGATGTGTCACTTGCCGTAGTAGGTCTTCGCGGAGCCGACACCGCTGCCGGGCTGGTTCGGCCGGTACGGCTTCCACGCGGTCACTGCTTCAGTGCCGGACTTGCCCCACTTCCGGCCAGAGTCAGCGATGATGCGGCTGCCGTGCTCGAGCGGGATACGCAGGGATCGCGCCGAGGAACACCGTCCCGCCGACGGCCACTGCGGCGAAGCCGGCAGCAATCCGCCGAGCCTGCTGACCGATTCTGTTCATCACATGCTCCTATCCTGAACCCCGAAATCCATACGTTCAGTGGTTAACATGCCAGGAGCAGAACGTTTTGTCCACGGGTGCCGCCTCGGTCGAGGGGGTATCCCTCCGTGCCTAGCCCGCGCCGAGCAACCAACCGTTGTCCGCCGCGATCCGCAGCGCCTCGGTCGCGTTGCGCGCCGCGGTCTTCCCGATGGCGGACGACAGGTGGTTCCGCACGGTGCCCTCGGACAGGTGCAGTGTGCCGGCGACCCCGGCCACGGTCGGCGACGTCCGGAAGGCGATGAGCACGTCGGTCTCCCGCGGGCTGAGCGGGGACGGCCCCGCGGCGAGGGACTCGGCGGCGAGCACGGGGTCGACGACGCGGAAGCCCCCGGCCACCCGGCGGACGGCGTCGGCGAGCTGTTCAGCCGGGGTGTCCTTCACGACGAACCCGGCGGCCCCGGCCTCGAGCGCTCGCCGGAGGTACCCGGGGCGCCCGAACGTCGTGACGATGAGGGACCGGCACGCCGGCAGCTCACGGGCCAGCGTCGCCGCCGCCGTCAGGCCGTCCGCGCCCGGCATCTCGACGTCGAGCAGGGCCACCGTGGCGCCGGACGCCCGTGCGGCGTCGAGCACCTCGTCGCCGCGAGCGACCTGGGCGACGACCTCGATGTCCCGTTCGAGCGAGAGCAGCGAGGCGAGTGCGCCACGGACGAGCGCCTGGTCGTCGGCGACGAGCACCCGGATCGGATCGGTCATCGTGGACTCCTCTCGACTCGGAGCAGGAACCCACCGAGGTCGCTCGTGCCGGTGGTGAGGGCCGCCCCGACGGCGTCCGCGCGTTCCCGGAGACCGCGGAGTCCGTTCCCACCGAGCACGGCCGCGGTCGACGGGGGAGCGAGCACCCCGGTGCCGTCGTCCTCGACGGTCAGCGCCGTCCGGGTCAGCGTCACCCGGACCCGGCTCGCGGCAGCGTGCCGGAGGACGTTCGTGACACCCTCGCGCAGGACCCAGGCGAACAGGCTGCGAACGTCGTCCCCGGCAGCCTCACCGTCCTCGGGGAGCGCTGCCGTGATCGAGGCAGCGGCCAGCGCGGCGCGGGCGGAGACCAGTTCGGCGTCGAGGTCGGCCTCGCGGTAGCCGCTGACCGCGCGTCGGAGTCCCTGCAGCGCTTCGCGGGAGAGTCGTTCGACGTCCTGCATCTCGGTCTTCGCGCGTGCCGGGTCGACGTCCACCAGCCGGACGGCGAGCTCGGACTTCATCGCGACGACGGTCAGGGAGTGGCCGAGCACGTCGTGCAGGTCGCGGGAGAACCGCGCGCGTTCCTCGACGACCGCGAGGCGGGTGATCTCGTCCTGCGCGACCCCGAGCCGTTGCTCCGCCTCGCGTTGCCGGCCGAAGAACAGCATCGACGCCCCGACGGACACGGTGATGACCGGTGCGAACAGGATGCCGCTGTTCACCGCGGTGTCCCACCCCGTGCTCGCCGCGACGAGGAACTGTGCGCCGACGATGCCGAGCACCACCACCGCGGCCACCCAGAACCGCTCGGCGACGAATCCGGAGAGCGCAGCGACGAGCAGCCAGGTCCAGACCGCGAGGGGTCCGACCACGAAGAGCAGGAGCCCGGCGAGCAGTGCGACTCCGGCGAGCACGAGCACCCGGCCGCGCAGGCTCCGCCGCCACATCAGCTCCGGCGCGAACAGGTACGCCGCGTAGACGACGGCGAGGGCGATGGAGGAGACGACGTGTGCGCGCAGGCTCCGGCCGTCGGTCCACACGGCGATGATCTCGAGCACCTGCCAGAGGAGCGCGAAGACCGCGCCGGCGTACCAGCGGCGGCGTCCGACGCGGATGTCGTCGTCGCTCGCGCCCGGTGGGACGGCCCACGGGAACGAACGGGGTGACGGCCTGGAGGCGTGTGGTGCGTTCTCCGCGCCACGCGCCTCGGCCGTTCTGGTCGCCTCGGACATCGGTGCCAGCGTAGGTCCGTCGGTCACTGTCGTGCGGCGTCGCGTCGGTACCGCCACACGATCACTGCGGCCAGGACGATCGCCCAGCCCGCCAGGACGATGGCCGGCTCGGTCATGCCCGCGGACCCGGTCGCGCCGGCACCCATCTGTCCGATCCGGTTGAGCCAGTAGGAGGGCAGCAGATGTGCGACGGTGCCCATCCAGTCGGGCATCACGCTCAGCGGGACCCACAGCCCGCCGAGGATCGCCAGGCCCATGAACACCACCATGAAGAGCGGCTGCGCGAAGGACGGCTTCGCGAACTGCCCGATCAGGATCGCGATGAGCGCGAACGGGATCACTCCGCACCAGATGCCGAACCCGGCGGCGAACCAGTGCAGCGGGTCGAGCGAGGCGTGCAGGCCGACGGTCGCGACGAGCACCGTGATGACGATGGACACCGCGGCGAAGGCCATCGCGGCGATCGCCTTCGACACCATGAACCCCCACCCGGACAACGGCGTCACGCGGAGCTGCCGGTTCCAGCCGATCGACCGCTCGTTGACGATGGCGAACGCCTGGCTGAGCGCGGCCGTCATCGCGCCGTACGAGGCCATCTGCAGCGTCGTGACGACGAGGTACGGCAGACGCGTCGTCGGGTCGGTCTGGGATCCGAAGGCCGAACCGAACACGAGCAGCATGATCACCGGGACGGCGAAGGTGAACACCATCGCGCGGACGTTGCGGAGCTGCCGCTTCGTCTCGACGTACAGGTAGCGGATCGGCAGCCGGCCGGACGCGGTCACGGTGGTCATGTGAGGACTCCTTCGGGAGCGGTGTCGGTGGGGGCGGAGGCGGGGTCGGCGGTGAGCGCGAGGAAGGCGTCGTCCATGGTCGAGGCGACCACCTGGATGTCGTGCGCCTGCGGGAACGCGGTGAGGAGTGCCCTGAGGGTGTCGTCGCTGCGGTCGGAACGGAGCGTGACGGAGTCGCGCCGAGCCTCCAGGGAGACCACTCCCGGCAGACCGCGCAGCGCGACGTGCGCGTCGGCACCCAACCCGGAGAACCGGACCGCACGCGTGGCCGTGATCGCCTTGATCTCGGCAGGTGTGCCGTCGGCCACGACCCGGCCGGCGCGCATGATGACGATGCGGTCGGCGAAGGCGTCGGCCTCGTCGAGGTAGTGGGTCGCGAAGACGACCGTGCGCCCCGCGTCGGTGAACTCGCGCATCGACGACCAGAACGTGTGCCGGGCCTCGACGTCCATCGCCGCGGTCGGTTCGTCGAGGACCAGCAGGTCCGGGTCCGAGACCACGGCGACCGCGAACCGGGCCCGCTGCAGCTGCCCGCCGGACAGCTTGTTCACCCGGCGTCCGGCGATCTCGGTGCAGCGCGCACGGCGGAGGGCCTCGTCGACCGGCATCGGCCGGCGGTGCGCGGCGGCGACGAGGGCGACCGCCTCCCGGACCGTCATGTCCGGCAGGAGTGCGCCGCCCTGCAGCATCGCGCCGACACGGCCGGCGACCACCGCGGCGCGGGGCTCCTCGCCGAAGAGCAGGGCCTCGCCGGTCGTCGGCGTGGACAGCCCGAGCGCGAGGTCGACCGTCGTGGTCTTGCCCGCGCCGTTCGGGCCGAGGAGGGCGACGACCTCGCCCGGACGGATCGTCAGGTCGACGCCGTCGACCGCGGCCACGGCGCCGAAGCGCTTGCGGAGGTCGCGGAGCTGGATGACCGGTGTGTCGTTCATACAGCCCACCCTCGTGCACCTCGGCGTGGCACGCCTCGGCCGGACGTCACGATCCCGGCATGACATCTGTCACCCCGCGCACCGCGCACCGCGCTCACACGGCGCGGAGTGCCCGCACGGTCGACTCGAGGTGGCGCCGGCGACCTTCGGGAGCGCGCTCGTCCAGCCGCTCGGCCAGGCGGAGTGCGGCGGAGACCACGATCGGCTGGTCGGCACCGTACGTCCTGACGCCGTCGAACACCGAGTCGACGAGTGTCTCCGCGGTGGGCCAGTGCGGGATGACCCGGACCCGACCGTCGTCGTCGAGGTACCCGGTGATCGCCGACCGACCGCGCCACACGGGGACGAGTGGCGTCGCGGCGAGGTCGAGTGCGCTGACCGCGGTGTAGGGGTCGTTGGAGCCGCTGGCGAGTCCGCGGACGGCGATCTCGACCAGCTGCTGCAGTGCGAAGCCGACGTCCTGGTACGGGGTCCGTGAGGAACCGAGGGTCACGAGCGTCAGGAGTCGGCGCCCAGCGCTGTCGAGATCGATCTCCGCGTCCATCGCGACGCCGACCCGGAGCAGGACGTCGCCCTCGATGACGTGGTCACCCGGCATCGCGACGGCCTCGATCACGCAGTCGTGTCCCGTTGCCCAGCCCACCAGCCGCTCCCACTGCACGGACTGCACGTAGCCGTCACCGGCTGCGGTGACGTCTGCCCAGCGAGCCGCACCCGCGTGCACCGGACCGACGGTGATCCCGTCGCCGTCCCCGTTGCGGAAGACCTGGCCCACCGCTGCGGCGAGGTCGGTCTGCACCTGCTTCTGCAGCGCGGTGATCTGCACGCTCGACGCGATGTGGTGGATGAAGAAGACCAGGACGGCGACGTCGAGGATGCCGAGGAGCACCGCGACGTGGACGGCGATGACCGGCACGAACGCGGTGCCGTCGTCGACGTCTGTGTGCACGGAGCGGAGCACGACGATCGAGTAGAGGAACGTCGACGTGAACGCGGCGAGGACGAACTGGTTGGCGCGGTCCGCCATGAAGTTGCGGACCAGACGGGGGCCGTACGTCGACGAGGTGGTGGCGAGGACGGAGATCGTGATGGAGAACGACGTGCCCGCCACCGTCAACATCGACGTGCCGATCGTGGTCAGGATGGATCGCCCGCCGCTCGCACTGAGGGCGTCGAGGAACCCGATCCGGGTGGCGCTGTGCACCAGGGCGTGGTCCAGCGTGACCAGGAGCTCCGCAACGACCATCGCGGCGATCCCGAGGAGGGCGGGAAGGAACCAGAACGACTCTCGGACACGGAGGGCGAGGGTGTGCATGATCCATCATCTCCCGCACAGAGCGGTGCCGGACGGTGGCTCAGCGGTCCGGTGTCGGGGAGCCGAGTGTGATCCGTCCGGCGGTGACGGCCAGCGCGACTTCGGCGAGGGGGAGGCCGTTGGCCCGTGCGTGGTCCCGGAGCAAGGCGAACGCGGCGTCGGCGTCGACTCGGTTCCGGCTCGCGATCCAGCCCTTGGCCTGCTCGACGGCCACACGGCTGTCGAGTGCGGCCTGGAGCTGCGCCTGCGTGGTGGCGGCATCGTCGAGCGTGCGCTGCCGGGTGATGGTGATCGTCGCGATGTCGGCCAACGCCCGTGCCGCTGCCACGTCGTCGAGGTCGAACGGGCCGGCGGCGCACCGGAACAGGTTGAGGGACCCGATGACGGACCGTTGTACCCGCAGCGGGATCGAGTGGACCGCGGAGTACCCGACGTCCACGGCGGCCCGAGCGAAGTGTGGCCATCTGGCCTCTGACAGCTCGATGTCGGGGACCGAGACGGCCGTGCCCGTGCGTGCTGCTTCGATGCAAGGGCCCTCGCCGGTCTCGAGTTGCAGGAGTTCGAGGAGGCCGCTGTGGTGACCAGCCGAGGCCGCGATCCGCAAGCGCGACGACGGATCGAACACCAACAGTCCGGCCGCATCGGCATCGAACAACGCCACCGACTCGTCAACGAGCACCTGCACGCCGGCCTCGTGATCCGGCGCGGTGGTGACGTTGCCGACGAGCGTGACGATGGCACGCAACAATCGACCTTCACGGTTCACGGCCATGTGGCGCACTCCTGAATCGATGATCCGAAGTGGCCAGTCGTGCCCTGCTCCAGCAGTCGACGACCGCTTGGCCCTCACTGTACGCGCTTGATCCGACCGGGCGTGGAGAGCCTTCCGCTCCGGTGCAGCCGGCGTCGAGAACGCTCCGGTAGCGTGCCACCACATGCACTCCGCGCAAGCCCCACTCCCGCGCCTGATCGTCGCGCTCGTGGCACTGGTCGCACTGTTGTTCGCAGTCGTCGCCGCTGCTGTGATCGCCCTCCAGACCTACGTCGGCCACACCGGACGGCTCGGCGACTGCATGCGCATCGGACTCTGCACGGGGACACCCTTGGCGACCGTCGAGAGCAGGACCGGCGTCACTCTGCCGGAGGGATCGACCCTGATCGAGTCCAAGGCTTCCCGCGACCGCGACTTCATGTCGGCACTGGTGCGCCTTCCCGACGGCACCGAGCCGCCGACCCTTCGGGAGAGCGACCCCGCTGAGCTCACCCAGCGTGCGTCCGCGGCGCTCACGAGCCAGGGGGCCGACACCCCCGGCGGGCAGATCAGCGGCAACGTCGCGCTGTTCACCGGAACCTCGAGCGGTCACACGATCGTCTACCTCAGGTACGACGCGCACGACTGAGCTGCGCCGTGCTCGGATGCACTACTGTCGTCCGCAGAGGGAAAAAATCCCGCGCTGCTCCGGCAGACGGGACCGCACACGCGTCTCACAGGAGTCGTCACTTCTTCATCGAAGGAGTGTGCCCGTGTCCGACACCATCGTCCGCCCGCCGTTCGACCCCGAACTCGCGACCTTTCTGACGGCGCTCGAGGCCCGCGGTCCGTTCACCCTCACCGCGGAGAGGCTGCCCCGTATGCGGCAGCTCGACGTGCCCGAGGACGTCCTCGACGAACGCCTGCGTTCCCGCGGATACCAACGGCGGAACGTCACCGTGCCGGGGCACCTCGGTGACCCCATCGACCTCGCGATCATCGACCGTGTCGAGCGCACCGGTGCGACCGGTGCGACTGCGGCCGTCTACTCGATCCACGGCGGGGGCATGATGTTCGGCCACCACCTCGGGAACCTCGACTCGTTCGACGACTGGCTGCTCGACCACGACGTGGTCCTGGTCAGCGTCGACTACCGCCTCGCACCCGAGTACCCCGATCCGTACCCGGTGGAGGACTGCTACGCCGGTCTCGTCTGGGTGGCGGCGCACGCGGACGAGCTCGGCATCGACCCGGCACGGATCGTCATCGCGGGGCAGAGCGCCGGCGGCGGACTCGCCGTGGGGACCGCCCTGCTCGCCCGTGACCGGCAGGGTCCCGACCTGATGGCAGAGATCCTCGTCTCACCCATGCTCGACGACCGTGACGACACCGTCTCGACCCGGCAGATCGACGGCGTCGGGGTCGCCGACCGCCAGATGAACCGCTTCGCGTGGGATGCGTACCTCGGATCACGCCGCGCCACCCCTGACGTCTCGGAGTACGCCGCTCCGGCTCGTGCTGCAGACCTGTCGGCGCTGCCGCGCACCTACATCGACTGCGGCAGTGCTGAGGTGTTCCGCGACGAGGACGTCGCCTTCGCGAGCCGCCTCTGGGCAGCGGGGGTCGACGCGGAGCTCCACGTCTGGCCGGGCGCCTTCCACGGGTTCACGAGCATGGTGCCCGACGCCGCCATCTCGAGGACCGCGACCGCGGCCCTCGCGGACTGGACCCGACGACTGCTCGGCGATCCTTCCCGGGACGACGGAGGCCGACACCCCCGGATGGGCCTCGATGGTGTCAGCGGCTGACGGTGACGCGTTCGACGGAGGTTCCGCCACCACCGTCGGCCTCGATGGACGCGGCATCGCGGAGCGGGAGGCCGTCGTCGGTGATGATCGTCGACAACTCGTCGAGTCCGAGGACCCGGTACCGGCCGAACGTGCCGTACTTCGAGCTCGTCGCGACGAGCATGGTGGAACCGGCCGCGCGGGCCGCTGCCTTCTTCGGCTCGACTTTGGACTCGGACGGGATGGTGATCCCGCGACGGAGGTCCCACGAGCTGGTGCTCAGGAACGCGATGTCGATCGAGAGCTCTGCGAGCACGATCGAGGGAAGCCGTCCGACGGTGGACTGGTTCTGCTTGTCGAGGCGTCCGCCGACGACGATGACCTCGATCGTGGGGTGGTCGAGGTATGACGACGCGATGACGAGGTCGTTCGTCACGATGGTCAGGTCGTGCAGGTGGTCGAGGTAGGGCCGCATCGCCTGGATGGTCGTCCCGGCGTCGAGGTAGACCGTCATGGACTCGTGGACGAGCTGCGCGGCCCTGGCAGCGATCGCGTCCTTCTCGCGGACCTCGGTCGTGGACTTCTCGATCCGTGGCGGCTCGCTCGCGACCCGTGCGACGCTCTTCGCGCCGCCCTGGGTCGCGATGACCCGGCCCTGTTCCTCGAGTTCGGCGATGTCCCGCCGGATGGTCATGTGGCTGACCCCGAGGAGACCGGCGAGCTGGCGGTAGCTCAGGACGGAGTCCTGCCGCAGGTGGCGCACGATCAGGTCGCGCCGCTGCTCGGGGATGAGCGGCGGTTCGGACGTCTGCGGCTCGCTCACACGGTCACTGTAGCGATCGTCGGGTCCACGGCGTGCCGTACCGGTCGGCGAGCTCGATCGCGTCGTCCTCGGACAACAGTCGTCGGTCGTGTCCCGCGGTCAGGACACTGATGCGGCAAGCCTCTTCGAGCTCGATGGCTGCTTCGAGGGCGTCGGCCGTGTCCGTCCCGCTGACGACCTGGCCGTGGTTGGCGAGCAGGACGGCCCTGGAGGGTGTCGGCTCGTCGCGGATGAGCGCGCCGATCTCCGGGTGGCCGGGAGCCCGGTAGGGGATGAGTGGCGTCTGCCCCACACGCATGACGAAGTACGGGGTGATCGGTGGGATCGCGCTCGTCGCGGACCACGGCGCGAGGCAGGACGCGGCGACGGAGAACGGCGAGTGCACGTGGACGCACGCGCCGTGCGCGGGGTTCCGGGCGTACATGGCGAGGTGCATGGCGACCTCCTTCGACGGCCGCGGCCCGCGCACATGGGTGCCGTCGAGGGTGAGCTCGGCGATGTCGTCGGGGCGGAGGTCGCTCAGGTCGGTGCCCGTACCGGTCATCGCGACCCGTCCGTCGCGGAGGACGCTGATGTTGCCGGTGCTGCCGGGGCTCAGGCCGGCCGCGGCGAGGCGCTTACCGGTGTCGGCCAGGGCAACGGTGACGTCAGCGAGCCAGGGGTCGGTGGTGTTCACGCGAGGGCCTCCCATCCGGTGGTGAACATGTCCGGCGACCCGAAGTTCCCGGACTTCAGTGCGATGGCGATGCGGCGTCCCGATGCGGTGACCCCTTCTGCCCAGCACACACCGGGGGCGATCGGTGCACCGATCACGAGCCGCTGGATCCCGAGCCGCGAGACCACCGCGCCGGACGTCTCCCCGCCGGCGACGATGCACTGTGCGAAGCCGTCGGCGATCGCACGGTCGACGATCTCGGAGAGTGCGTGCTCGATCCGGGTCGAGCTGTCGGCGTCCGCGGAGACGTCGGACGGAACGCCGACGCTGTAGACGACGGGTGCGCTGTCCGCGGGTTGCGCTCGGAGCCAGGCCCCGGCCTCCTGGATGACCGCTGGTGCATCGACGGCGAGCCGGGCGACGTCGAGCTGGTGCGTGGGGGAGTCGGCCGCGACGGCGGAAGCGATCTGCTCGCGGGTGCGCGCCGACGCGCTGCCGCAGACGACGAGGCGGCGGCCGACGGGCGCCGCGAAGGCGGCGGTGGCGTCCGCGCTGCCCGGTGCGGCGCCGAGGGCGAGCCCGGAGCCGCCGGACCGGAGGACGTCTCCCTCGGTCGCCGCGGCGATCGTGACGAGGTCGTCGTCGTCGACCGCGTCGACGACGACGTACGGATCTGCTGACGCGTCGAGTGCTGTCCGGACTGCCTCCGGCCCGGCCTGCACCGTCGCGAGACGGACCTCGCCGACGGTGTGCCGGGTCTGTGGGCGGAGGATGTCGGCCACGCGTGACTTCGTCATCGGGGTGAGCGGGTGGTGCCGCATCGAGGAGTGCTCGAGCAGGTCGGACCAGACGAAGAGGTGTCCCTGGAAGGTGGTGCGGCCGTTGTCGGGGAACGCGGGGACGACGACGCAGTGTGCAGCACCGGTCCGTTCGACGAGTGCGTCGAGGATCGGTCCGATGTTGCCGCGGTCGGTCGAGTCGAACGTGGAACAGTACTTGAGGAAGAACTTCGTGTGGCCGGCTGCCGCGAGACGGTCGTGCGCGGCGAGCGATTCGGCGACGGCGACGTCGATCGGCGCCGTCCGGGTCTTCAGCGCCACGACGGAGACGTCCGTTCCGGGGTCTGCTCGCGCGTCGGGTGCGGTGAGGACCTCGGTCCGGTAGCCCCGGGCGGCGTACGCGGTCGCGATGTCGGTCGCTCCGGTGAAGTCGTCGGCGATGACGCCCATCGTGGCCATGTCGTTCCCTCCTGACGATGCCCGCCGCTCTCCGGCGCGCGTCCTCCAATGAGAATACACGTGAATCCGTGTGAAAGAAGTTGAACAACTGTGACAAGCGGTGTTACGGTGGCGATCGCCCGGTGGTCACCTGACCCGGTCATCGGGCACCTGATCAACGAGGAGACGAGGAACGATGGCGATCCAGCAGCCCAGTGGCACGCAGATCCGAGTCGCGCTGACCGGCGCGCGCGGGGGCTACGGACGGACCCTCCTGGCGCAGCTGCGGAACGTGGCGGACATGACGCCGACGGTCCTCGTCGACCCGGACGGGGCAGGGGTCGAGTCGATGCTCGCCGACCTCGGCATCAGCGACGCCACCGTCGTGCCGGACCTGGCGGGGATCGACTGGAGCGCGATCGACGTGCTCGTCGAGGCCACCGGCCGTGTCGCAGCCGGCGTCACCTACGCCGAAGCCGCCATCGCGCACGGCGTGCACGTCGTCATGGTGAGCAAGGAAGTCGAGACCGTCGCCGGCGTCACGCTCGCCGCCACGGCCGCCGCGGCCGGCGTCCGCTACCTGCCCGGCGACGGGGACCAGCCGGCCAACCTCATCCGCCTCGTCACCTGGATCGAACGGGTCGGGCTCGACATCGTCGCGCTCGGCAAGTCGGGGGAGTACGACCTCGTGTTCGACCCGGCCGCCGGCACCGTGACCCAGGTCGATGAGACCATCCCCGCGCCGGGCATGGCCGACCTGCTCGCCCTCGGGGACGACCTGCACGCCACACTCGCCGCGCGCGCCGACCTGGTCGCTCCGCTCAAGCGCCGTGCTGCGGCCGACCACTGCGAGATGACGGTCGTCGCTCAGTACACCGGGTACACCGCCGACCGCGAGGACCTGCACTACCCCGTCGTCCGCACCGCCGAGCTCGCCGACGTGTACGCGGCCCGTGCCGACGGCGGGATCATCGACCGTCCGGGCAGCCTCGACGTCTTCTCGATGCTCCGCCTGCCCGACGAGGCGAGCTTCGGCGGAGGTGTCTTCGTCGTCGTCCGCACCGGCGACCCGGAGACCTGGAGCCTGCTCGCCGGCAAGGGGCACGTCGTGAGCCGGGACGGCCGCTACGCCTGCGTGTTCTGGCCGTACCACCTGATGGGCGTCGAGACGCCGCTCACCATCGCAGCCGCAGCCTCGGGCACCGCGACCATCCCGGTGCCGCGCCAGAGTTCCGTGCTGGCCGGGCGGACCGCCGAGCCACTGACGGCCGGCGCGGCCTTCCAGGTGGCTGGGCACCACCACGAGGTCGCGGGCATCGACCCCGTCCTGCTGTCCGATGACGACGCGCCTGCGGGGACCGCGCCGTTCTACCTGCTCGGCGGTGCGCGGCTCGTCCGCGACGTGCCCGCCGGTCACCTGCTGACGTTCGACGACCTCACCGGGGTCGACGAGATCGGGCAGCGCATGTTCGAGGTAGCCCGTACGGCAGGTTCGCGAGCTGCGCTGTGAGCGCACCGGAACTCCACCTCGTCTTCGCTGCCGTCGCGATCGTCCTGCTCGTCATCGGCATCGCGAAGTTCAAGCTCAACCCGTTCCTCGCGCTCCTCATCGGTGCGCTGCTGCTCGGGTTCGCGAGCGGACTCGGCGTCGAGAATACCGTCGGCACGTTCGAGCAGGGATTCGGCGACACGCTCTCCGACACCGCTCCGGTGATCGGACTCGGGTCGCTCCTCGGCGCGATCCTCACCAGCACGGGTGGGGCGAACCGGATCGCGGACGCCTTCATCGGCAACCGCAAGGTCGCGCTCATCCCGATCTCGATCGCCGTCGCTGCGCTCGTCATCGGCCTGCCGAACATCTTCGACGTCAGCTTCGTCATGCTCGTGCCGCTTGCCTACGCCCTCGCGCGCCGTTCCGGCACACACCTGTTGTTCGTGGGAATGCCCCTCGCCGCCGGCCTGTACACCGCACACGGCCTGCTCCCACCGCACCCCTCGCCGACCGCCGCGGTCGCCGCCTACGACGCGAGCTTCGGACTGACCCTGGCGCTCGGCCTGGTCGTCGCGATCCCGACGGTCATCCTCTGCGGGCCGGTGCTCACCCGGGTCGCCTCGCGCTGGTTCGGACCGGCACCCGACCTCGATGCCGGTCCCGCTGCCGGGGCGCGTGAACTGACGGAACTGCGCCCGCCGCTGTGGCTCGCCCTCGGCGTCGTGCTCCTCCCGCCGCTGCTGCTCGTGATCGGCGCGTTCGGCGTCGACGCCACGGCCGACGGCACCGTCCTGCACACCGTGTTGACGTACTGCGACGACCCGGTCGTCGCGCTGCTCCTGGCCGTGGTCGTCGCGATGATCGGCCTCGGCCGGACTTCCGGATCGTCGATCGCGACGATGGGGAGCGTCGCCGGTTCGGGACTCAAGACAGTCGGACCGGTGCTGCTCATCATCGGAGCCGGCGGTGGACTCGCAGCGATGCTCGCCGAGACGGGCGTGAGCAAGGTCATCGTCGAGTACGCGCAGGGATGGCACGTGCCGGCACTCATCCTGGCCTGGGTGATCGCTGCCCTGCTGCGCATCGCGCTCGGGTCGGCGACCGTGGCCACCGTGACGGCAGCCGGGATCATCGCTCCGCTCGCTGCGGCCGACCCGTCGATCTCGCCTGAGCTGCTCGTGCTCGCCACGGCGTCGGGCTCGGTGATGCTCTCGCATGTCAACGACTCCGGGTTCTGGCTGTTCAAGGAGTACTTCCAGCTGTCCGTCAAGCAGACGTTCCGCACGTGGACGCTCATGCTCTCCCTCCAGTCGGTGATCGGCCTGGTCGGCGTGCTGCTGCTCTCCCTCGTCGTCTGACCCGACGCAGCCTGCGCTGCACCCGCTGCACCCGCTGCGGCGCTCGCCGCACCCACCCCGTGCAAAGGAGCATCATGACCGCGTCCACCCGCCTCGAGCCGGACAGCGACCCCAGTGTCGCCCGCCCGACCAGGATCCGCTGGGCGATCGTCATCCTGCTGTTCGTCTTCTACACGATCAACAGCGTCGACCGCAGCGCGCTCAGCGTGGCCCTGCCCTTCATCGGGGACGACTTCCACATCTCCGGCACCGTGCAGGGGATCATCCTCAGCGCGTTCTTCTGGTCGTACTGCCTGCTCCAGATCCCCGGCGGTCTGACGGTCGACAAGTTCGGGCCGCGCACCGTCATCGGCATCGCGTCCGTCATCTGGGGCTCGTTCATGGCCCTCGCCGGATTTGCCGCGAACGCCGTGATGCTCGTGCTCTCCCGCATCGGCCTCGGCGCGTTCGAGGCGCCGTTCATGCCGGCGGCGTCGTCGCTCGTGTCGAAGTGGATGCCGCCGCGCAAGCGAGCAAGCGGCGTCACGTTGATCGATTCCGGTGCTCCGCTCGGCGCCGCGGTCGGCGGGTTGGTCGTGGCATGGCTGATCGGTACGACCGGTTCGTGGCGCGTCTCGTTCGTCATCATCGGCGTGTGCACGGTGCTGTTCGGCCTCGGCGCGTGGTTGTACCTGCGGAACCGCCCCTCCGAGCACCGATCGGTGAACGCCGCCGAGGTCGCCCTCATCGAACAGGCCGAGGACGAGCAGTCCGACCGCCCCGGGGTCAGCCGCGCGAACGTCATCGCGATGGTGGTCGGACGTCTGGCGTGGGCGATGGTGTTCTGGGGCCTGGTCACGTGGGGGCCGAGCTACCTCTCCGCCGCCCGTGGACTCGACCTCTCCGCGCTCGGGTTCGCGACGTTCCTGATCTTCTCCTGCGGCGCGGTGGGCGAGATCCTGAGCGGCTTCCTCGCTGACCGTCTCCAGCGCCGGTTCCGCCGGAACGTGGCGTTCAAGATGCTGTTCGGCGGGTCGGGCGCACTCAGCCTGGTGGCGCTCGTCGCCCTGCCGTTCGTCACCGACACCGCCGTCGCGGTCGCGCTGCTGTGCATCGGGGTGTTCTTCAACCTGTTCGGCGGGCTCTACTGGACCATCCCGTCGATGCTCGCGAAGCCGAGCAACGTCGGCATCGTCGGCGGCGTGATGAACTTCGCCGGCACCGCCGCCGGCATCGTCGTCCCGATCGCGGCCGGGGTGCTCCT
The DNA here is from genome assembly GCF_004346515.1 of Curtobacterium sp. PhB191. NCBI lineage: Bacteria > Bacillati > Actinomycetota > Actinomycetes > Micrococcales > Microbacteriaceae > Curtobacterium > Curtobacterium sp. PhB191. Next base: position 25,922 of record NZ_SMBV01000015.1, on the reverse strand, counting down.
CGACCTCACCGGCGGGTACACGGCGGTCCTCGTGTTCCTCGCGATCGCGGCAGCCGTGTACCTGGTCGGTTCGCTCTCGATCAACTTCGCCGGCACCACACGGACGGAGCCCGCTCGTGCCTGAGGCCGGCTACCGCGGGCCGGTCATCGACGCGCACCACCACCTGTGGCAGCTCGCCGACGACCGGTACCCATGGCTGCGGCCCGGCGTCCTCGTCCCGCACCGCTACGGCGACTACTCGGCGATCAAGCACGACTACACCGCCGCTGACCTGCTCCGCGACACCGCTGGTCAGGGGGTCGTCGCGACCGTCTCGATGGAGGCCGAGTGGGACCCGGCCGACCCCGTCGGTGAGACCCGGTCCCTGGCGCGGGTCGCCGCGACCACCGGCGTGCCCGGCGCGATGGCCGCGCAGGCGCGGCTGGACGCCGACGACGTCGCCGAGGTGCTCGCCGCACAGGCATCGCACCCGTCCGTCCGCAGCATCCGGCACAAGCCTGGAGGCCCGGCTCGGCTCGAGCAGGTCGGGTCCGGTCGGACGCGCATCAGCGACCAGACCTGGCGCGACGGCTACGCGCTGCTCGCCGACCACGGACTCCACTTCGAACTGCAGACCCCGTGGTGGAACCTCCACGAAGCGGCTGAGCTGGCCGTCGACCACCCCGAGACGCTGATCGTCGTGAACCACGCCGGCGTGCTCCTCGACCACGGCGCACGGACCATGCGCGGGTGGCGTGCAGCACTCGCCGAGCTCGCGGACCTGCCGAACGTCGTCGTGAAGGCATCCGGGCTGTGCACCGAGGCCGACGGCTGGGACCAGTTCGTGAACCGCGAAGTCGTCCTGACACTCGTCGGCCTCTACGGCGCCGACCGGGTGATGTTCGGCAGCAACTTCCCCGTGGACGGCATGTTCACCACCTACGCGGCGATGCTCGACGGCTTCCGGGACATCCTCGCCGACCTCCCGGCGGCCGAGCAGCGCGCCGTGTTCCACGACACCGCTGCCCGTGTCTACCGACCTGCCCGCATCCACCAGCCCGCCAGCGCTTCGTAGGGAGCACCGACCATGACCATCGCGAACGGCCACCGTCCGAGGATCCTCGACGCCCACCACCACTTCTGGGACCTGCAGAGCGAGGGGCACTGGCCCTGAATCCAGACGGATGTCAACCCCGACTTCTTCCTCGGCGACTACGCCGCGATGCGCCACACCTTCATGCCCGAGGACTACCTCCACGCGACCGCGGGATGGGACGTCATCGGCACGGTGCACTGCGAGGCCGAACGCTCCCGCACCGAGCAGGTCGAGGAATCGGCATGGCTCACCGCGCTCCACGACACGGACCCGCGGTTCCCGATGGCGGCCGTCGGACACGTGTTCTTCACCCAGCCCGACCTCGACGACGTGCTCGCCGGGCACGCGGAACACGCCATCGTCCGCGGCGTCCGGTCGAAGCCCGTGACCTCCGCGCACCCGGGGCCGACCGTGCGCGGGGTCTCCGGGTCCATGCAGGACCCGGCCTGGATCGCCGGTCTGCACCGACTGGCGGCGTACGACTTCAGCTGGGACCTCCGCGTGCCGTACCACCACCTCGCGGAAGCGGCCGACGTCGTCCAGGACATCCCGGACACCACCGTCGTGATCAACCACTGCGGCCTGCCCCTGGACCGCAGCGACGACGGACTCGCGATCTGGCGCCACGGCATGGAACGACTCGCCGCCCTGCCGAACACGGTCGTCAAGGTCTCCGAGCTCGGCTTGCCCGGGAACCGCTGGGACCGTCCGAGCAACGAAGCGGTGGTCCGCGAGACCCTCGCGGTCTTCGGTCACGACCGGTCGATGTTCGCCTCGAACCTGCCCGTCGCGACGCTCACGGCACCCGATTTCGACGAGGTGATGGACACGATCCTCTCCGGTGCAGCCGGGTCCACCCACGACCAGCTCGACGCCCTGTTCCACGGCACCGCCGCTCGCGTCTACCGCATCCCGCTCGCCGACACCGTCGGCTGACCCGACACCGAACGAAGGAACCCGATGACCACCGTCAACGACGACGCACTCTTCCGGAAGGTGTCGACCCGCGTGCTCCCGCTCGCGATGATCGGCTTCTTCCTGTCCTACCTCGACCGCGTGAACATCGGTTTCGCGCAGGAACAACTGAGCACCGACCTCGGCTTCTCCTACGCCGTCTACGGACTCGGCGCCGGCCTGTTCTTCGTCGGGTACTTCATCTTCGAGATCCCGTCCAACCTGATCCTCGCCAAGGTCGGTGCGCGGAAGTGGATCGCCCGGATCATGATCACGTGGGGCCTCATCTCCGGGTGCATGTTCCTCGTCGACTCCGAGACCACGTTCTACGTGCTGCGGTTCCTGCTCGGTGTCGCCGAGGCCGGCTTCATCCCCGGCGTGCTCTTCTACATGTCCCAGTGGTTCCCCGCCAGCCGTCGCGGCCGAGCATGGGGCATCTTCTACATCGCCCTCGCCGCCTCGGGGGTCGTGGGCGGGCCGGTGTCCGGCTTCATCCTCGAGGGCATGCGCGACGTCGCGGGGCTCGACGGATGGCAGTGGCTCTTCATCATCGAGGCGATCCCGACGGTCGTGTTGGGCTTCGTGATCCTCCGGTACCTGCAGGAGGACCACCGCACCGTGCGCTGGTTGACCGAATCCGAACGCAGCCGGCTGGGCGCGCTCCTCGACGCCGAAGCCCCACCCGCCGGACACACGAAGCTCCGGGAGGTCTTCCGGAGCCCGATGATCTGGATGCTCACCGGCATCTACTTCTCGTACAACTTCGCGCTCTACGGGATCAGCTTCTGGCTGCCGAACCTCATCCGTGACCTCGGGGTCGACGGCGACGTCACGGTCGGCCTCGTGTCGGCACTCCCGAGCCTCGCCGCGATCGTGTCCATGGTGATCTTCGGCCGCAGCTCCGACCGGCACGGCGAACGGAAGAAGCACATCGCAGCGGCCTTCGCGCTCAGCGCCGTCGGGTTCGTCATCTGCATCCTCGCCGGCGACCAGGCGGTGCTCGGGATCATCGGACTGATGCTCGCCAACGCCGGTGCCCTCTCGATCCCCGCCGTGTTCTGGAGCTTCCAGACGTCGATGCTCAGCGGCACCGCGCTCGCCGGTGGCATCGCGCTCATCAACTCCACGGGGAACCTGGCGGGGTTCGCGGCGCCGTACGCCATCGGCGCGGCGAAGGACGCCACGGACTCGGCGACGATCGCGCTGTGGATCACCGCGGGGTTCATGGTGCTCGGCGGTGTCCTGACGCTGACGGTGCGGACCGCGCGTGCGCATGCCGCAGCGCCTGGCCGGGTCGAGGCCCCCGACCTCGCCTCGTAGCGAGCTGCGTCACGGCGCGAGGAGCCACTGGCTCAGCGGGTGGACGAGGTACCGCAGCGAGGCTGCCTCCCACGCGGCGCCGATCACGAGGAGGGCGAGGGCGGGGACTGCGAGGGTGCCGAGCTGCTGGAGTCCACGTCGGTACCCGTCCCGATGACGCTCCGCCCCGGCAGCCCCGGGGCGGAGCCAGTACTTGCCGAGCAGGAACGAGCCCAGCAGCAGCAGGACGTACGCCTGCAGCTCGATGAGGAGCGTGACGGAGTGCGGGATCAGCGCCACCCAGCCTTCCCCGGTCGATGGCACGAGGGTGATCCCGGTCTGCACCGCCCAAGCGCCGAAGATCGCGAGCCCCGCGAACGGGACGACCAGTGACGGCAGGACGATCGTGAGCAGGCTGAGCCGGAGGACGTTGACGGCGAGGATCGTCAGCGCGAAGAGCGCCGGCGAGCTCACGAGTCGGGTGACGAGTCCGGCGGTGCCGTCGGCTTCCATCGCGGACATCCGGGCGTCGGTGAGTCCGGGGAACACGAGGCCGATCGCGAAGCCGAGCACGACCAGCCCGTACGCCGAGACGTTCAGGACGAGGTACGCGCGGGACTCCCGTCGGATGATCTGGCCCGAGCGTCGCACCGCGCTGCGGCCGACTGGCGGCGTCACGAGGCTGCTCCGCCGTCGAGCAGCCAGTGGTAGCGCAGCCGCGTCGCGCGCTCGACCGCTCCCAGGGCTGCCGCGAAGCCGAGCGCGACGTTGGCCCACGGGGTCAGGTGCACAGGCGACTCGAACGTGCCGACCGTGTCCGCGATCGGCGGGATCTCCGAGATCGGCTCGAGCACCTGCAGGACGTTGAGACCGACACCGACGAGCAGCACGACGACGGACACGGCTCCGATGATCCTGCTCGCCGCAGGGTGGTGCTGCGCGAACCGCAGACGGCGCCCTTCGGCCGAGCGAGGGTCGGGAGCGAGTTGCCGCTGGGTCCCGTCCTCGGCGACGAAGTGGCAGCGGCGCAGCCCCGACTCGCTGACACGGACCTCGATGTGCCCGCCGGCGACCGGGAATCGTGCAGGGACCCGCGAGACGAGGGTGAGAGCGCCGTCGACGTAGAGGCGAGCACGTACGACACCGTCGGCCGCATCTCCGCCGTGGCGGATGTCGATCGTGTGGTGGGCCGGTACGCCGTTGCGCGTCAGGGTGATCGACATCAGTGACCGCCGTGTCATCTGCCACCAGTGGAAGGGCTTCAGGCTCGTTCCGTCGCCGGGTTTCGCCCGGCTGGTCCACCGTCGCGCTCTCCGGTTCGCATCCATCGACTCGTCCTCTCTAGTACAGTGTGACAACACATCGAGAAGCTAGCACACCGTGCTAGTCCTGTGGAGAGGATGGTGCAGCGTGGTCGACTCAACCGCTCCGGACACCCGGTCGAAGATCCTGATCGCTGCGGCGACGATGATCGGAGAGGACCCGACGGCTCGCCTGAGCGTGCGTGGGGTGGCTGCCCGCGCCGGCGTCAGCACGGGGTCGCTCCGGCACTTCTTCCCGACGCAGCGGGAGCTCATCGACACGGTCGTCGAAGGTCTCCAGACCCTCGACCTCCCGGAAGACCCGATCGCGGACCACTCCAAGGAGCCCGCCGAGCGACTCGAGGGGTGCCTGCACCTGCTCCTCGCGAGCATCGGGAGCGGTGCGTCCGCTCGGCAGAACTGGGCGGCGCTGCACGATGCCTACGTCGCCGTGCCGGTCGCCGGTGATGCCGAGCACACGTTCCTCGCGATGGAACGGCTCGCCGTCGATCGGGTCGAGCGGTGGCTGTCGGTGCTGCGGCAGGAGGGGGTCCTGCAGGACGGCGACGCTGAGGAACACGCGCGGTTCCTGCTCACGGTCGTGAACGGCCTCGCACTCGAGCGCGCCCTTCCCGGTGCGCCTGCTCGGGCCGCCTTCGAGCGGGCGTCCATGCGGTTGGCGGTCGCTGCCGTACTGCGCTGAGGGCCAGCCGCTCCTGCCCACCGACCGGGCTCCCGGGCGTCGAGTCGGGGCCACGACAACGGGCTCGTCCTCGGCGATCAGGATCGCGAATGTCGGATCATCATGGCGCCGGCCTCATTCGGCGCTGCGCAGGTCCTGCACGTCGCCGTCCGAGCACTTCGAGACACCGGTGATGCTGTACCGCAGCGGGTACGCGTTGAAGCCGATGGAGGTGACGGGCCCGTCCGCGCCCCGGATGCCGGTGAGCGGGTCCGAGCCGCCGCTCTCGAACCGCTCCGTCGTGATCCCCTTGGACTTCCAGAGCTCCTCGACCGTCCGGATGTCGGCAGCCGGATCGGTGCCGTTGGTGCCGCTCCGCTCCAGGATGTACACGAAACGGGCACCATCGCCGCCGCCCGACCGGGTGCAGACCTCGGCGGCCGGGCCGCGGTACACGGTCCACTCGCCGCCGACCGCGTCGGTGGATTCCTTGACGGCGTCGACGATCGACTTCTTCGCTTCGGACGGATCCACTGTCATGCCTCCGGGGGTGTTGCTGCAGCCGGCCACGGTCAGTGCCGCCGTCAGGATGAGGGTGACGCCGACGCTGGTGCGGGCGGCGCCACGGATTCGTTGGTTCACGTTCACAGTGTCCACTGCGGGTTCTCCAGGAGCGACTTCTGGAAGTCGGTCATCCCCTTCGGCTGGGGATCGGGCATGGGCTTGGGGTGCCCGGCGCCCCACGTCGAATCGAGCGACCTACGCGCAGCGCGCACCACGGAACCCAGCCGCCCCTGTTCACCAACCGGACTCCCACGCATGGCAGGGTGGTCCGGGGCACCGTCGCCCGCAGCCCACCCAGCCGCGAGCGGAGCACGATGCCACCACAGGACCTGATGGTCGTCACGGACCTCGACGGGACGTTCCTCGACCACCACGACTACTCGTTCGACGCTGCCCTTCCGATGCTCGAGCGCCTACGCGCCGACGGCGTGCCGGTGGTGTTCTGCAGCAGCAAGACCCCGGCCGAGATCACCGCCCTGCAGCGGCGGACCGGTCTCGATGGCCAGGCGTTCGTCGCGGAGAACGGCGCGATCGTCGTCGGACCGGACGGCAACGTGACCACCGGCGCCGGGGCCGGCCCCGCGGATGCCGACCTCGCGCGTCTCCGCACGGCCCTCGACCACACCCGATCGGACCTGGACCTCCACTTCGCGACCTTCGGCGGCGAGACCGACGAGGTCGTCGCCGCCTGGACCGGACTCGACCTCGAAGCAGCCGGTGATGCCCGACAACGCGAAGCCTCCGAGGTCCTGCTCTGGCACGCCGAGGACGACGACCGCGCCGACGCGTTCCGCGCGGCGCTCGCCGCGGCCGGCCTCGACCTCGTGCGCGGCGGCCGCTTCTGGCACGTCCTGCCCGCCGGGCGCGACAAGGGCACCGCGGTCCGCCTGCTCGTCGCCGACCACGAGCGCCGCACCGGCACCGTCCCGCGCACCATCGGGCTCGGCGACGGCCCGAACGACACCGCGCTGCTCGACGCCGTCGACCTGGCGGTCGTCGTCCGCGGCCACGGCCCGGCGCCGGGCCCGTTCGCCGACGACCGACCCGAGCGCGTCCACCGCACAACCGCCCCCGGCCCGCAGGGCTGGGCCGAGGGCGTCTCCCGATTCACCACCCCGTCCCTCAGGAGCCACCGATGAGCGACTTCCACCAGAACGGCGTCATCACGACGTTCCACGACCTCGGCCGCCGCAGCACCGCGAGCATCGAGGACGACCTGCGGGGCTTCGCCGAGAAGCGGCCGATGAGCCTGATCCTGCCGGCGCTGTACTCGGAGCTCGAACGCCCGGCGCTCTCACGGATCGTCGACGAGCTCGCCGAGGCCGACTGGCTCAGCGAGATCGTCATCGGGCTGGACCGCGCCGACCGCTCGCAGTTCGAACACGCGCGGGAGTTCTTCGCGCGGTTGCCGCAGCGGCACCGCATCCTGTGGAACGACGGGCCGCGGCTGCGGGAACTCGACGCCGAGCTGGAGCGCGAGGGGCTGGCTCCCGGCGAGCCGGGCAAGGGCCGGAACGTCTGGTACTGCACGGGCTACGCGCTCGCATCGGAGCGGGCCGAGTGCATCGCGCTGCACGACTGCGACATCACCACGTACGAGCGGGGCATGCTCGCGCGGCTGTTCTACCCGGTCGCGAACCCGGCGTTCGACTACGAGTTCTCGAAGGGCTTCTACGCCCGCGTCGCCGACGGCCGGATCAACGGTCGCGTCGGACGCTTGCTCGTCGGCCCGCTGCTCCGGTCGCTCCGTCAGGTCTACGGGGAGTCCGAGTACCTCGAGTACCTCAGCAGCTTCCGGTACCCGCTGTCCGGCGAGTTCGCGATGCGCGCGCACGTGCTGAACGGGCTGAAGATCCCGGGGGACTGGGGCCTCGAGATCGGCATGCTGTCCGAGGTGTACCGCGACTACGCCACGCGGCAGGTGTGCCAGGTGGAGATCGCCGATGCCTACGACCACAAGCACCAGCCCCTCGCCGAGGCCGACGGCACCGGCGGGCTCGCCCGCATGGGCAACGACATCGTGCAGTCGCTGCTGCGGAAGCTCGCGACGATGGGCGTCCCGCTCACCTCGGACTCGTTCCGGGTGCTCAAGGCGACGTACTACCGGAACGCCCTCGACATCGTCGAGGTCTACCGGCACGAAGCGGAGATGAGCGGGCTCGGCTTCGACCAGCACGCCGAAGAAGCCGCGGTCGAGCTCTTCACCAAGGCGATCCTCGACGCCGGCGGCGCCTTCAGCGCACGCCCCGACGACAAGCCGTTCATCCCGAGCTGGAGCCGGGTGCGCTCGGCGGTGCCGGATGTGCTCGAGCGGTTGCAGGATGCGGTGGAGGCGGACCAGCAGGACTGATCACGCGCCCTGAGCGCGACTCCAAGGCGGACGGGAGGCACGGCGCGAGCTGGCACCGTGCCTCCCGTCCGGTGGTCTGGCGCCGTTCTCAGGCCGCCGGTCGCGGCGCCCAGCCGAGTTGCGGACCCAGGTGCTCGGCGATGTCCGTGGTGATCTGCGCGTAGTCGTCCGGTTCGAACGAGAACGGCAGCGCGAAGGCGACCTCGGTGACCGCTTGGTAGCCGGCGTCGGCGCGCAGCCGGTCCGCGATCTCGGCCGAGGTCCCGACGAGGTCGGCGGCGAAGAGCATCCCCGCGGGCCCCATCGGCACGCCGACGCGGCCCGAGCGGCTCTCGACGTAGGCGCGGTAGCGGGCCTCCTGCTCGCGTGTCGCCGTGTCGGTCGGGATGACGACCAGTCCCTGGGAGACCCGAGCGGTGCTGGGATCGGGGTGGACGTCGAGGTAGGCGTCGATCTGCGCGCGCTGGTTGGCGGCGAAGTCCGTGCCGACCTCGCTGCGCGTGACGCTCGAGGTGAGCAGGTGGAAGCCGTTCTCGCCGGCCCAGACCGCCGACTTCGTGCTGCCGGTGCCGTACCAGATGCGGTCGGCGAGGCCGGTGCTGTGGGGTTGGACGGTGCTCGCGAACTCCTCGATCCCTCGGCGTTCGACGGTGCCGGTCGCGGTGCCGGTTCCGGTCACCGCTTCTCCGCGCACGAGGGCACGGAAGCGCAGGAGTCGGTCGTTGCCGAGGTCCTCGTGCTCGGCGGTGTCGGGGAAGATCGCGTCCTTGTAGAGGTCGAAGTTCATCGGGGTGCCGACCGAGAGACCGGGGTTCAGCCGCCCGCCCAACAGCACGTCGACGGTGCCGAGGTCCTCGGCGAGCCGGAAGGGGTTCTCGGCGCCGATCGGCGTGACGGCGGTGCCGAGCTCGATCCGCGAGGTCCGCTGCGACGCCGCGGCCAGCACCGCGACGGGGGAGGAGATGCCGTGCTGCAGGTGCCGGTGGCGCAGCCACGCGCTGTCGAAGCCGAGCGCCTCCGCGCGCTCGATGACCCGGAGCGTGTCCTCGTGGCCCTCGGACGGTCGGGCGGGGTCGAACGACCCGATCGTTAGGAAGCCGAGCCGTTCCAGGGGAGTTCCGTCGAGGGGCATGTCTCGATCGTGCCAGACCACCGGGTGGCGCGGGGGTCCGGCTGGCAGGGTGGATCGGTGCACATCACTCTGGACTCCGCGACCGACGTCGTCACCGACATCCGCTTCCCCGAGGGCAACCGCTGGCACGACGGGCGGCTCTGGTACTCGGACATGCACACCGGCGAGGTCTTCTCGATGGACCCGACCTCGACCGCGGCTCCGCGCCTGGAGGCCACGGTGGAGGGCCAGTCGTCCGGACTTGGATGGCTCGCCGACGGGCGACTCGTCGTCAGCTCGATGGAGTCCCGCACGGTCGTCGCCGTCGACGACCGTGGAGAGGCGTCGGTGTTCGCCGACCTGTCCGGCGAGGAGTCGTCGCTCCTGAACGACCTGGTCGTCGACGAGGCGACCGGCCGGACCTACATCGGGGCCTTCGGCTACGACCTGTACGGCGGCGAGGAGCTCCGCCCCGGCCCGCTGTACGTGATCGAGCAGGACGGCTCGTTCCGCCTCGCCGCCGAGGGGCTGGTGTTCCCGAACAGCGCGAACGTCCTGCCCGGCACCCGCACCCTCGTGGTGAGCGAGACGTGGGGCGGCCGGCTCACCGCGTTCGACATCGAGCCCGACGGGTCGCTGACCGGCCGACGCGAGTGGGCAGCGCTTCCCGGTGGCGTCACGCCGGACGGCAGCACGGTCGACCGCGACGGCGCCGTCTGGGTCTGCTCCGTCGACACGGGGGAGTTCCTCCGGGTCCTCGAGGGCGGCGAGATCACGGACCGGATCGATGCGCCGGGGCTGTGCGCGATCGACTGCGCGCTCGGCGGCGAGGACGGCCGCACGCTGTACCTGGCGACGGCGGACAGCTACGACCCGGCGACGACGGCGCAGACGCGTGCGGGGCGGATCAGTGCGGTGCGGGTGGCCGTGCCGGGTTGGTGAGCGCGCCGAGGTTCCAAGATTCGGGCATCTCACGCGCCGCGGAGCCTGCCCGTCGAACCTCGGCGACGTGCACGCGGCATGTCATGGAACCTCGGGGAGGTGCCCCGGGCGTGGCTGGCGTGAACGTGCGGCGCGGCCGGCCGACCACGTCGTCACGAGGGCCGCGATCCCCATCGCGATGCCGACCACGCCGGAGCCGAGGCACAGTGGCATCACGAGCCCGAGGCCGATGTTGGCACCCCCACCCTCCGGTCCGTAGTAGACGTCGGCCATCAGCGCGCCGACCCCGAGGAACCCGACGGCCAGCAGCGGCGTGCTGATCAGGTGGAACGTGCGCGCGGTGGTCATGATCGGGCCCTTCGTCGATGTGGTCGACGAATCCTCGCACGACGCCGCATCGACGTATTCCTGTCCCGGCATCCGACGGTCGCCGAGCGGGCATCGCAGCGCTCCGATGCCACGATGGTCCGGTGACCATGCCCCCCGAGCCCGCACTCGTCCCCGAACTCCTCGTCGCCGACCTGGACCGGAGCCTCGCGTTCTGGTGCGGTCTGTGCGGCTTCGAGACCCGCTACGCGCGGCCCGAGGAGCGCTTCGCGTACATCGCCCTCGGCACCGCACACCTGATGCTCGAACAGGCCGGCGTCGGTCGGAACTGGATCACCGGCCCGCTCGATCGCCCGCTCGGCCGAGGCGTGAACTTCCAGATCACCGTGCCCGACAGCCGCGCACTGGCCGCGACCCTGCTCCGTGCCGGCACCGAACTCTTCATGCAGCCCGAGACGAAGTGGTACGACGTCGGGAACGAGCAGGCCGGCGTGGACCAGTTCCTCGTGCAGGACCCGGACGGCTACCTGGTGCGCTTCCAGTCCTCGGCGGGACGACGCCCAGTCGCCGACTGAACTCGTACAATCGGCCGTGCCTTCCATCCAGATCGAGAGCCCTCGCAGCGACGACGTCCTCAGCCTGCTCAGCCAAGGAGACGCCTTCGCCCTGGCCCTGTACCCGGCCGAGAACTACTACGGCCTCGACGTCGACGCCCTGGAAGCCGACGGGGTCTCGCTGTTCGTCGCTCGCGAGGGTGACGTGGCCGTCGGTACGGCGGCGCTGGTTGATCGGCGCGACGGATCCGGTGAGGTCAAGCGGATGTTCGTCACCGACGAGGCTCGAGGGCTCGGGGTCGGTCGAGCCCTGCTCCAGGCACTCGAGGCGCACGCGCACGACTTGGGCATCGAGACGCTGCAACTGGAGACGGGCTTGCCACAGGTCGCGGCGATCGCCCTGTACGAGAAGCTCGGGTACCGCCAGGTCCCGCGATTCCCGCCGTACACCGACGACCCGACGAGCTACTGCATGGAGAAGCGCCTCTGAGCCCTTCGTGTTCGGGCCGGCGCGACGCCCTGGTCGCGACCGCTGACGGACGGGAGGCCCGTGGCGGCCCCGCCACGCCTCCCTCGCAAGCTCGGTCGGCGCGGCCCACGTGCCGCTGGCGCGTCACCGCTGAGCGGTCCGCGCCACTCCGTCATCCGTCCGTCGGGCGCGATGCGCTCTCCGCAGCTGGCGCATCATCGAGGCTCGCGTCGACCGCCGGGTCGGGTGACACCGTCTGCGTCCGGATCGGGAAGTCGTCGAGGGCGGTGGCGGCCGGGTGTGCCGCTGACCCACCGCGCACGCGCTTCTTGACGGCTGCCCACGGCCGACCGAAGGCCGATCGCGGCGCGCGCTCTGACGGCCCCTCGACCTCGAGGCCGTAGTACGCGCCGACGTGTTCGAGCAGGACCTCGCGTTCGGCCTTGTCGTACGCCCGCCGCTCGCGGGTGAAGGCGATGATCGTCGACCAGCAGGTGAGTAGCAGCACGACGCTGAAGGGCAACGCCGTGGTGATCGCCGCCGTCTTGAGAGCGTTCAGCCCGCCGCTCAGCAGCAGGGCAACGGCGAGCAGTGCCGAGACGGTGGCGAAGAAGACGCGCAGCCAGTTCTTCGGCTCGATGTCGCCGCCGGACGCGATCATCGCCATCACGAGCGACCCGGAGTCCGACGAGGTCACGAAGAACACGCCGATGAGCAGGATCGCGCCGAAGGTCAGCACCGCTCCGGCGGGCAGGTCGCCGAGCAGGGCGAACAGCGAGCCTTCGAGGTCGACCGAGCCGTCCGAGCCGACCAGGCCACCGGAGCCGTCGGTCTCGCGGTGGATGGCGGCGCCGCCGAGCACGGCGAACCAGAGGAACGTGAGCGCGGTCGGGACGAGGAGGACGCCGAACACGAACTGGCGGACCGTTCGGCCCTTCGAGATGCGCGCGATGAAGACGCCGACGAACGGCGCCCACGACATCCACCAGCCCCAGTAGAAGGTGGTCCACGCGCCCTGCCAGGCGACGCCCTCGGCGCCCTGCTGTGCGGTGACGTTGAACGACAGGCCGACGATGTTCTGCAGGTACGCGCCGATGGACTGCACGAAGTCGCGGAGCAGGAACTGGGTCGGCCCGACGATGAGCACGAACAGCAGCAGTGCGGCGGCGAGCAGCAGGTTGAAGTTCGACAGGATCTTCATGCCCTTGGTGACACCGGTCACGAGCGACACGATGGTGACCGCGGTGATCACGGCGATGATGGCGATCTGGCTGACGATGCTGCTGTCGGCGATGCCAGCGCTCTCGAGCCCGGCGCCGATCTGGATGACCCCGAGGCCGAGCGAGGTCGCGACACCGAACAGGGTGCCGACGAGCGCGATGACGTCGATGAGGTTGCCCCACCCGCCGCGCACCCGGTTGCCGAGCAGCGGCTCGAGCGCCCACCGGATCGACACCGGACGGCCGCGGCGGTGGATGGCGTAGGCCAGGGCGAGGCCGAGCACGACGTAGATCGCCCACGCGTGGAGTCCCCAGTGCAGGAACGTCTGGGTGAGGGCCTGCTGCGCGAGCTCGTTCTCGGTGCCGGTGACGCCGGGGCGCGGTGAGGCGAAGTGGCTGAGCGGTTCCGAGACGCCATAGAACACGAGGCCGATGCCCATGCCAGCGGCGAAGAGCAGCGCGAACCACGACCCGGTCGAGAACTCGGGCTCGTCCTGGTCCTTGCCGAGCTTGATGTCGCCGAACTTGCTGAAGCCGACGAACAGCGAGAAGCCGACGAAGAACGCGGCGACGAGGACGTAGTACCAGCTGAAGTTCTTGACGATGCCGTCCTGCAGGCCGACGAACATCGCCTCGGCGCTCGACGGGGAGATCAGGGTGAACGCCACGAAACCGAGCACGAGGACGGCGGCGGGCCAGAACACCCACCGCCGCACCTTCGACGTCGTCTCGACGGGGCCGGGCGGGGGAGCGGAGGTGGTGCTTGCCATGCTCTCCATGGTGCCTGGCGGCGGCTCTGGGCGTTCGCTCAGGCGTGTCGGGGGCGGTACGCTCAGCGCGCTGGAACGTTCCAGAAGGCGTTCCGGACCACCTCGAAGGAGAGATCATGGCCCACCCCGACGGCGCTCACTACCGCGACCTCGACCCGACCGCCCTGCGCGATGCCCTCGCGGCCGAGGAGCAGCGCCTGACGTTCCCGTCCTTCGACCTCGACGACTCGTGGCGCCTCGGCTCCTGGCTCCGGCAGGCGGCGATCGACCGCGGCCACGCCATCGGGTTCGCCGTCGTGTTCGGCGAGCAGCGTGTCTTCCACGCCGCGACCGAGGGCGCCGCTGCGTTGAACGACGCCTGGCTCGAGCGGAAGTTCCGCGTCGTGCGGCACTTCGGCCAGTCGTCGCTGCGCGTCCGCGCGACCTACCTGGCCGCCGGCGGGAGCTTCGAGCAGGACGGCGCCCTCGACACGAACGAGTACGCGGCGGCCGGCGGTGCGTTCCCGCTCCTGCTGCAGGGCCGCCTGATCGGTGCGGTCGGGGTCAGTGGCCTCGAGATGCACGACGACCACGCGCTCGTGGTCGAGGGGCTCGAAGCGATCCGGGCCGACGCCTCGTGACCGCCGACGTCCGCATCGCGATCATCGGCGCCGGCAAGATGGCGGCCGTGCACGCCGCCAACGTGGCCCGCACCGACGGTGCCGTCCTGTCCGCGGTCGCCGGTGGGTCCGGAGCACCGGCGCTCGCCGCTCGCCACGGAGCCGCCGCCCTCGAGGTCGACGCCGCGTTCGCCGACCCGGCGATCGACGCCGTCGTCATCGCGTCGCCGAACCCGCTGCACGCCGCGCACATCACGCAGGCGGTCGCCGGTGGCAAGGCTGTCCTGGTCGAGAAGCCCGTCGACCTCGACATCGCCCGGGTCGACGCCTGCATCGCGGCCGTCGGTGCCGCCGCAGACCGGGTCGTCGTGGCCTTCAACCGTCGGTTCGACCCGTCGTTCGCGGCCCTGCACGACCGGTTGGTGGCCGGTGAGATCGGCCCCCTCGAGCAGCTCGTCATCGTCAGCCGTGACCATGCACCGCCGCCCATCGCCTACGTACCGGGGTCGGGTGGACTGTTCCGCGACATGACCATCCACGACCTCGACATGGCCCGGTGGCTCGGCGGCGAGGTCACCTCGGTGCACGCCGTCGGCCAGGTGAGCGACCCCGAGGTCGCCGCACTCGACGACGTCTCGGGTGCGATGGTCACCCTGACCACGGCCGGCGGGGCACTCGTCACGATCGTCGACGCGCGGAGCAACGCCTCCGGGTACGACCAGCGGCTCGAGGCGTCCGGGCCGGCGGGCACGCTCGCGGTCGGCAACCGGACCGCGACCTCGGTCAGCGCGTCGACCGCCGTCGGCGTCGGTGCGGGCGACCTCGCCATCAGCCACTACGGCGACCGGTACCGCGAGGCCTACGCGGCCGAGATCGCCCACCTCGTCGCGGTGACGCGCGGCGACGAGCGCCCGCGCGCGACGCTCGAGGACGGCCGGCGGGCCCTCCTGCTCGCCGACGCCGCGACGGAGTCGCACCGCTCCGGAGCGCGGATCGCGACCTGACGGCGCGGGCCACTGCCCTGGTCGGGCGCGTGCGGCGGACGGGAGGCACGGGGCGGGCGCGACCCGCGCCTCCCGTCCGCCCGTGGGGACGCACACCCCCTTCAGGTGCCATCACAACGCCCGCTGGACAGGGCAGGCTGATTGTCAGGTGGAATCGCACCTTCAGGCCCTAGGGTCGCACCAAGCGCAATCGCGTGAACTCTCTCGAACCGGCCGAAGGGCCGGTCCGCACCGGAAGGTCGGTCCACTTGACCACCACTCCGCTCGCTCCGGGCTACACCCGCACTCGACCTGGAACAGGAAGCCCCAAGGGCACCTCGACCTACTCAGCCCTGCTCGCGCAGGTGAAGGAGAACGGACTCCTCCGCCGCCGCACCGGGTTCTACTGGTCGCTGTTCGGCACACTCATCGTCACCTTCGCCCTCGCGTGGGTCGCGTTCGCATTCCTCGGCGACACCTGGTTCCAGCTCATCGTGGCCGGCGCGCTCGGCGTGATCTTCACGCAGTTCGCGTTCCTGTCGCACGAAGCCGCGCACCGCCAGGTCTTCGCCTCGCAGAAGTGGAACGACCACGCCGGCCGCTGGCTCGGCACGTTCCTGGTCGGCCTCAGCTACTCGTGGTGGATGAACAAGCACACCCGCCACCACGGCAACCCGAACACCATCGGCAAGGACCC
This sequence comes from Curtobacterium sp. PhB191, assembly GCF_004346515.1. Taxonomy (NCBI): domain Bacteria; kingdom Bacillati; phylum Actinomycetota; class Actinomycetes; order Micrococcales; family Microbacteriaceae; genus Curtobacterium; species Curtobacterium sp. PhB191. The sequence goes on along the minus strand of NZ_SMBV01000015.1, from coordinate 10,024 downwards.
CGACATCGCACCCGACGGCATCCGGTTCCTGCCGGAGGACGCCGCCGCGGTCAAGGGTCCGCTCATGACGACGTTCATGCGGTTCCAGGGCTGGCTGTTCTTCCCCCTGCTGACGCTCGAGGGCCTGAACCTGCACCGGTACGCGGTGCAGAGCATCGTCACCGGCAACGGCACCAAGGCCGACGTCAAGCACCGCTGGCTCGAGGCCGCGCTGCTCGTCGCCCGCTTCGGCATCTACCTGACGGTCGTGTTCTGGTTCCTGCCGTTCGGCATGGCCTGCGCGTTCCTCGGTGTGCAGCTCGCCGTGTTCGGCGTGATGATGGGCGCCTCGTTCGCCCCGAACCACAAGGGCATGCCGACCATCGCGCACGACGCCAAGGTCGACTTCTTCTCGCGCCAGGTCCGCACGTCGCGCAACATCCGCGGCGGCTGGTGGGTCTCGTTCCTGATGGGCGGCCTGAACTACCAGGTCGAGCACCACCTGTTCCCGTCGATGCCCCGTCCGGCGCTCAAGCAGGCCCGCCTGCTCGTCCGCGACCACTGCGACACGCTCGAGGTGCCCTACACCGAGACCACCCTGCTGCGCTCCTACGGCATCGTCGTCCGGTACCTGAACCGGGTCGGGCTCGCTGCTCGTGACCCGTTCGCCTGCCCGATGGTCGCGCAACTGCGCATCCACTGACGCCGTGCTGTCGACCATGCCGACCGGCACCGTGAAGTGGTTCGACCACGCCAAGGGGTACGGCTTCATCCACCCCGACGACGGGTCCGAGGACCTGTTCGCCCACTTCTCCAGCATCATCGCGACGACCGGCTACCGGTCGCTCGAGGAGAACGACCACGTGCAGTACGACGTGGGCCCCGGCAAGAAGGGCCCGCAGGCGGACAACATCTCGATCATCCGCTGACGCGGACGACGGACGGGAGGCACGGTGCCAGTTGGCACCGTGCCTCCCGTCGTTTCTTTCCCATGTCCACTGCGCTGGTATGCGGAATCGGGCGTACCTGGTCGAAAGAATCGACCAGGTACGCCCGATTCGGGCAGGTACGCCGCCCGCCGTGCCGGCGCCGGCGCGAGCCGCCGCGCTACTTGATGCCGGTCGAGGCGATGCCCTGCACGAACTGGCGCTGGAACGCCAGGAACACCACGAGCAGCGGCAGCACGGTCACGGTCGCGATGGCCATCACGGCACCCCACGGCGAACTGAACGCCGGGTTGTTCGTCAGCGTCGACAGGGCCACCGGCACGGTCAGGTTCTCGTTGCCCTGCAGCACGACGAGCGGCCAGAGGAAGTCGTTCCACCGCGTCATGAAGCCGAGGATCACGAGCACCCCGACCAGGGGGCCGCACGAGGGCAGCACCACCCGGAAGAACGTCTGGAACTCGCCGGCGCCGTCGAGCCGAGCGGCTTCCATCAGGGCGTCCGGCACCCCGAGCATGAACTGCCGGGCGATGAAGATCCCGACGACGTCGAACACGGTCGGCAGGATCACCGCCCAGGGGGAGTCGACCAGGCCGATCTTCGCGACGACCAGGAAGCTCGGCACCAGGGTGACCTGGATCGGGATCATGATCGTGACGAGGAACGCCGAGTACAGCAGCCCCCGGCCCGCGAACCGGAACTTGGCGAGGGCGTACCCGGCCATCAGCGACACGACGACGCTCACCGCGGTGCCGACGCTGGTGATGAGCGCCGAGTTGCCGAGCCACCGCCAGACCGGCTGCGTGCTGAACACCTGCGTGTAGTTCTCGAACGTCGGCCGGGTCGGGAACAGCGAGAACGTGCCGCTCTGCGACTGCCCGCCGGGGGTGAGCGCGGAGACGACCATCCAGTACAGCGGGAACACCATCAGGATGGCCAGGGCGGTGAGCCCGGCGACGAGCACCCACCGACCGGGCCGGCGCCGGGAGCGGGCTCCAGCCGGACGGCGGCGGGCACCGCGGACATCGAGTACGGCCATCAGAGCATCTCCTCCGCCTTGCGGTTGGCGCGCTGCCGGAGCAGCGTGAACACGAGCAGGATCGCGACGAGCACCAGTCCGAGCGCCGCGGCGTAGCCCATCCGGGCATCGATGAACGCGGACCGGAACACGTACTGGATCAGCACGGTCGTCGAGAAGCCGGGGCCACCGCCGGTCATCACGTAGATGACGTCGAAGGCCTGCAACGAGAACACGACGTTCAGGATGAGCAGGATCGACGTCGTCGGGCGGAGCAGCGGCCACGTGATGGTCCGGAACCGCACCCAGCGCGAGGCGCCGTCGATCGCGGCGGCCTCCTTGAGCTCTGCGGGTACGGACTGCAGCGCGCCGAGGTAGATCACCATGCAGAAGCCGATCCGGGTCCAGACCACGACGACCACCAGGGTCGCCATCGCCCACCCCGGAGCGGTCAGCCAGGGCACGCGCCCCATGCCGAGCGCTTCGAGCAGGTTGTTCACGACGCCGTAGTCGCCGTTGAAGATCCACGACATGATGACGCCCACCACGACGCCGGCCGCGACCATCGGCACGAAGAACAGGGCGCGGAACACCGAGCGCCCGGGCAGCGGCCGGTTCAGGGCGACGGCCAGCGCGAGCCCGATCGCCATCGAGGTCGGCACGGTGCCGAGCGTGAACACGAGCGTGTTCCGCAGCGCCGTGCCGATGAGCGGGTCGGAGCCCATGTCGACGAAGTTCTTCCCGCCGACCCAGGTGCCGTCGCCGAGCGATGTGCTGGAGTCCTGGAAGCTCAGCGCGATCGCCGTGATGATCGGGATGAGCGAGAAGCCGAGGAACAGCAGCGCCGCGGGGCCGATGAACACGTACGGGACGAAGCGGCCCCGGTTCCGGCGGGCACCGCCGCCCGCGGGGAGTCCGCCGGTCGGTGGGGCGGTGGACGCCGTCGTGCGGACCGGCGCGGTCTCAGTTCGCAGTGACACTGCGCATCGCCTCCATCATCTGGTTCGAGGCCTCTTTCGGGCTCAGTTGCCCGAGCAGGCAGAGGTCGAGGTAGTCGGCGAACACCGCGTTGAGCGAGCTGAAGTACTCGCCGCTCTCGGCCTTCACCATCGAGAGCGGGATCGTCGTCCCCTGGTCGATGAACCGCTGCATCGTGTCGGTGTTCGCGGCGTACCCGATGTCCTTCGCGTCGAGGGACTTCCGGGCGGGCAGCCAGTTGCCGTCGTGGCAGAACTGCTGCATCTTCGACCGTGACGTGATCATCGCCACGAGCTCGGCCGCGAGCTCCGGGTGCTTGCTCGACTTCGTGACGGCCAGGGCGTTGCCGCCCAGGTCGCTCGCCTCGCCGACGTTGCGGATCATCGGGGCCGTGCCCCAGTTGTCGGGCATGTCGGTGTCGAGCTGCGCGATGGACTCCGGGTTGTTGAGCATCATGCCGATCTGCCCGGTCAGGAACAGGTTCCGCGAGACGTCACCGCCGCCGCTCTTGCTGAGGTTGCCCGTGGTCGCGAGTCCGTCGGCGTACCACTTCCGGCCGAAGGCCAGGGCGTCGATCGCCTCCGGGGTGTCCATCGACGGGGTGGCACCGTCCTCGCCGAGGAACGCGCCGCCGTTCTGGTGGACCAGCGGCAGCCACCGGTACGCCGTCTCGGGCGACGACCACCCGTACCCGAACGCGTACTTGCCGGTGACCTGCTTGACCTCCTTCGCGACGTCGAGGAACTCGTCCCACGTCCACGCGTCGGCCAGGGCCTGCGGCGGCGTGACGCCGATCTGCTCCATGACGTCGCGGTTGTAGTAGGTGATGAAGTTGTCGGTGTGCTGGAAGACGCCGTACACGCCGTCGTCCCGCGCGCCGATCGCCCAGAACGGGTCGCTGTAGTCCTGCCGGTAGTCCGCCGGGACGGACCCCGAGATGTCGACCAGGCTGCCGTTGGCGGCGTACCGGCCGATCTGCTGCGGGGTGATCCGGATGACGTCCGGCGCCAGGTCGGCGGCGAGCCGGGTGATGAACCACTGGTGGAACTGCCCGGTGGTCACCTCGACGGCGACGCTCGTACCGGGGTGCGCTGCGACGAACTCGTCGGCGATCGCCTGGTAGCTCGTGATGTCCGTCGGGATGTTCCAGGTGGACAGGCGGATGTGCTTCGTCCCGCCGCGGCCGGTCGTGCCGCCGCCGGCGCACGCTGCCAGCGCGCCGGTCAGCGAGATGCCGGCGAGGGCGAGGAACCCCCGTCTGGCGAGCTGGGGGGATGGTCGGGTCGGCATGGTCCTCTCCTTTGAGGTCGTGGTGCCGTTCAGGTCGGCCGGGAGGCGCGGGGTGCGCACACGGGGCGCCGCGCGTCCGACGTGGGGTCGCGTCCTGGACCCGACCCCACGTCGGGCGCGACGGTTCAGACGAGCGCGGGGCGGGCCTCCCGGTCGGCTACCGGTGCCGCGGTGACCGCGTCCGCCGGACGCAACGACTCGGGGAGCAGCGCCGCGTGGGCGTGCAGGAGCTCGTCGGTCATCTCGGCGATGCGGTCGAGCGTCAGGTGCGCCGCCGTCAGCGGGTCGAGCGCCACCGCGTGGTGGACGTGCTCGACGTTGCCCGTCAGCGCAGCACGCACCGCCAGGGTCTGCACGTTCGTGTTCGTGCGGTTGATCGCGGCGAGCTGCGGCGGGAGCTCACCGAACGACGTCGGCTGCACCCCCTTGCCGTCGACCAGGCACGCGACCTCGACGCAGGCGTCGGACGGCAGGTTCTGGATGACGCCCGTGGCGTTCGGCACGTTGCCGTAGACGACCGCCGGCACACCCGTCACGATCGCGTTCACGATGCTCGCGCCGTACTCGACGCTCGGCGTCAGGTCGGCCTTGAGCTTCTCGAGCTGGGTGTCCACGTCGCCCTGCTCGTCGTGCGCCAGGCAGATCTCGTAGTAGTCCCAGCGCTCCGGGATGTACTCGAGCACCGTCTCCGGGTCTTTGCGGAAGTACGGCACGTACTCGCTGGCGTGGTGGCTCGACTCGGTCTCGAAGTACCCGAACGAGCGCATCAGCTGGGTGCGGACCTGCTCGTTGCCGCCCTCGTAGTTGCTCGCCGCGGCAGCCGCTTCGCTGTGGTCGCCGTCGTCGTCGTGCAGGTCGGACGCCGCGACGCCCCGCTGGTGCTTCGCCGTCATCACCTCGCGCAGACGCGGGTACAGGTCCTCGCCGTTGCGGCGCGTGAACTCGAGGATCCACGCCTGGTGGTTGATGCCGGCGCTGACGAACTCGACCTCGTCGTACGGCACGCCGAGCGTGCGCGCCAGCATGCGGGTCGTGCCCTGCACGCTGTGGCAGAGCCCCACCGTCCGGAGCCCCTTCGCGTTGAGGAACGCCGTGGCCATCGCCATCGGGTTCGCGTAGTTGATGAACTGGGCGTCCGGGCAGAGCTCGAGGGCGTCGCGGGCGATGTCCTCGTACGCGCGGACCGACCGCAGGAAGCGGAAGACGCCGCCCGGGCCGACGGTGTCGCCGACCGCCTGGTCGATGCCGTACTTGCGCGGGATCTCGACGTCCCACTTGTAGGACTCGACGCCGCCCACCTGGAACGTGATGATGACGACGTCCGCACCATCCAGGGCCGCGCGCCGGTCCGTGGTCTCGAGGACCTCGACACCGAGGCCGTGGTGGGCGACGAGCTCGCGGGCGGCCGTCGCGGTGCGGGCGACCCGGCCCGCGTCGAGGTCCATGAGGTGCAACGTCGCGTCCTGCAGGGCGGGGAAGGAGACGAGGTCGCCGATGAGGCGGAAGGGGAAGACGAAGCCGCCGGCGCCGATGATGGTGATCTTAGTCATGTGTCGACGGTAGGAAGCGCGGGGGTGTGCGGTCCTCCGGCTTCGGACGGTGGGGTTCCAGGATCCTCGGATCGGTCCGTGGCCGGTGTGCGAGTGTTGTCCGGTGCGCTACCGACTAATGAACGAGTACAGCGTCGACTGGCCGCTCTGGGACGAGGACGGCCTGTGCCCCGAGGGGAGACCGGCGTTGTCGGAGACGGTCCGCGACGAAGTACTGCGGTGGGCAGCCGAGTTCAACGAGGACTACTCGGTGGAAGCGGGATGGCCGACCGAGGCCGCGGCGCGCTCGTCCGAGCGCCAGGCGCGGCGACTCTTCCGGCTCGTCGATCGCGAACTGCCGCCGGGCGACGAGCTGGTGCTGGGGTACTGGGAGACGAACAGACGGAAGGGGCTCTGACGTGGTCTCGACGTCGTGCTCGACATCGAGCTCGACGTCGGGACGATGGAAGTGGCGTACTGGAGCCACCGCGTCCCGGCCCCGCTCATGGCGTGGAGCTCGTAGGGTTCGGTGATGCACTGGCAGCAGTCGCTCCTGGAGAGGCTCCGCACGGACCCGGCGGTCGGCGCGGTCCGTCCGTACGGCTCCGTCCTCACGCCCGACCAGCTGGATCCGTGGAGCGACCTCGACGTCGAGCTCGATCTCGTTGCGGACGTCGAGGCGGGGACACTCCTCGGAGGTGAGCCGTGGGCGTGGCAGAGCACCCTCGACGACGGGGTGCAGCACGTTCGCATCGTGCTCGCGGACGGTCGCCGCGTGGACCTCGCGACGCGAGGTGCGACTCTGGAGCTTCCGCCGGAGCCTCCGGACAACAGTCAGCGGTTCGATCTCGCGCTGGCTGCCACACGATTCGGGCGCGGAGCTGACGCCATCGGGCTGCACCTCGTGCTCGGGGTGGTCCGCGAGGCGCTCGTGCACAGCATGGTCCTCGCCGACCAGCGGGAGGGGACGGTGCACCACCGGTTCGGCTCCGGCACGGACCTCGCCGCGGCCGAGAGCCAGACGGCACTGTCCGGAGCGCTGAGCCCGTCCTTGGCGTTGCGCGTCGCCTCTGTCTACGCGGAGAGCCGTGCGGCCGTCGACGAGGACTACCACCCCGACTGGAGCGGTCTGGTCGCCGTCGTCGCTGCGCGTCCCTAGGTTCCCGAGGTCTCGGCGACCACGAGTCGCGCAGCGGCTCGACTGGCGTCGCGACGGTCGTCGTACGCTGGCGGTCGTGGACGAGTGGTGGGACGTGGTCGATGCGAGCGGTGGAGCGACGGGCGCGACGTTCCGGCGAGGCGACAGCGGCTGGCCCGCCGGGTCCTTCCACCTCGTGGTCACGATCTGCGTCCACCGCGCCGACGGGACCGTCCTCGTCACGCAACGAGCTCCGACGAAGGAGTTCGCGCACGGGTGGGAGTTTCCCGGTGGCAGCGCGCTCGCCGGCGAGTCGGGGACAGCGGCGGCCTGCCGTGAACTGCGCGAGGAGACCGCCCTCGAGGTCGCGCCCGACGCGCTGCAGTGGGTCGGTCGCTTCACCGAGGACTCTGCGCTGGTGGATCTCTTCACCGTCCGGGAACCTGCCCGCTCGACCGTGCGGCCAGCTCCGGCCGAGGTGATGGCCTGGAAGTGGCTCCCCGCGTCCGAGGTGGTCGAACTCCGTCAGAGCGGCGTGATGGCGGATCCCTGGGGACCGCGGTTGGACGCGATGTGGCCAGCGGCGATGGCCACGATCCGGTCCGGGGGAGAGCCTCCCGCGGTGCAGCTGGAAGCACACCGCGACTCCTGGGAGACGGACTACCAGCGTGAGGCGTCGCGGCTCGTCGCCGCGCTCGGAGACCGCGTGCTCGCGGTCGAACACATCGGCAGCACGGCCATCCCGGGCCTCGAAGCGAAGCCGGTCATCGACATCGCGGTCCGGGTCGCAGTCGACACGGATCCGTTGGCGCTCGGCCCGTTGCTCGCGGCGACGGGCTACACGCAGCACCGTTCCGGTCCGAAGAACCACGGGGTGTACACCCGAGAGCGAGACGGGGCGAGGACCCACATCCTCCACGCCTTCGCCTCGGACCAGTGGGACGAGTGCAACCAACGGCTCTTCCGGGACAAACTGCTCAGCGACCCGACCGCCGTTGCGCGGTACCGGGAGGTCAAGACCCGAGCAGCGCGATCCTCGGACGGTCGTGCCTACACGGCCGCGAAGAGCCAGGTGGTACAACAGCTCCTCGATGAGGAACGTGCCGCTCGAGGTCTCGCGTCCGTGACGGCGTGGGACAAGTAGGCGTCGGCGCCTGTGGCAAGTCGTGAGGAGTACGACGTGCTCTGGGAACGTGCCCGTCAGCGGCTGCGTGTCGGTGACCTGCAGCTCGACCGGGAACCGGTGGACGGTGATCCGCGCTGGGGTCTGAGCCTGGTGCTGCTCCCTCCGAGGCCACTCGCTCAGCGGATCGCTGGCGTGGCGGATGAACTGGCCGCCGCGTACGACGGCACGCAACACGTGTACGGAGTCGAGGACGTGCACCTCACGATCACGAGCCTCGAACCGTACCGCGATCGGATCGATCGTGCGACGCTCGAGCACTACATCGACGTCGTCGAGGATTCGCGCGGCGCGCTCGACCACCGAGTCCGGCTCGACGGCCTTGGAGGATCGGCGGCCGGCGTTTTCGTGCAGGGGTTCGACGACGACACCCTGCGGCCGATCCGTGTCCGGATGCGTGAGGCTGCCTCGGCGCTCCACGGCGGTGCCGCGCCTCCGATGGCCTTCATCAGGAACACGGCCCACCTCTCGATCAGTGTGCACCGCGAGGCCTCACGCGAGGCAGCGGTCGTGCGTCACGTGGACCGATCGCGCCACCAGGAGCTCGGAGAGATGCACGGGGCACGAGTCGCGCTCGTCCGGTACCGACCGTGCGTCGGCTCCATGGGCATCGAAGTACTCCACACCGTCGGGTGAGTACCAGGACAGGCTGCTGCGCCAAGGCCGTAGGGTGGCGCTCGTGACGGCCACAGGGAGACGGAAGCGATCGGTCGTGGTGATGGTCGTGGTGACGCTTGCGCTCGTCACGTTGCTCGCCGGAGTTCGCCTCGTGTCCCTGTTCGCATTCGCGACCGAGGGGGATGTGCCACCCGCTTCCTCGGTCTCGCTGCCCGCGGGCAGCGAGCTGATCGCGGAAGAGAAGGACTGCGCTTCTGGTGGGTGCTGGGCCGTGCTCTCGGTCCGACCGCCCGAGGGAGTACGCCCGCAGGATCTCGCGGCCAGCTTGGGGATGACTCCCCAAGCTCGTCAGCGCGGGACTCTGTGGGACCCGCGCACCGTCAACCTGAGTTCGGAAGCGGAGGGGGAACTCCTGGTCATCAGGGCCGACTACTGGTCTCGTCAGGCGACCCCCTGACGGAGGTCCTGTGTGGGGAAAGGCTCACTGACGTAGGCTCAGCAACGTGCTCGACGTGGAGACGATGGAAGCGGCGTACTGGAGCCACCGCGGCCCGGCCCCGCTCATGGCATCGTCCCACCGGCACGACGACCTCGAGATGAACCTGGTGCTCGACGGGCACCTGGACTACCGGTTCGGCGGGGCGCCGGTCAGTGTGCACGCGGGCGAGATCGCACTGTTCTGGGGCTGGACCCCGCACCAGCTCGTGGGTGACGGCACCGGCACGGGCGAGTTCCGCTGGGTGCACATCCCGCTGGCCGAGGTGCTGGCGTGGGGACTGCCCGACCACGACCTCGGAGCGATGCTCCTGAACCGCCCGGTCGTCGTGCCGACCGCAGCTGCCGGGCGTGACGTCGAGTCGATGCTCGGGTCGTGGCAGCGGGACTTCGAGGACGACGGTGCGGAGATCATCGCCAACCTCGAGGCGCAGGCGCTCGTGCGTCGCCTGCTCCGGCACCACCGCGACGCCGTTGACCTGCGGCCTGGCGGCGGGCACGGCACCGCGGATGCCATGCACCGGGTGATCGACATGGTGCGGTTCGTGGTCGACCGGTTCCGCGAACCGATCGAGGTCGCTGACGTCGCTGCGGCCGCACACCTGCACCCGCACTACGCGATGTCAGTGTTCCGACAGGACGTCGGCACGACGATCGTCGAGTACCTGACACGGTGCAGGGTGGCCGAGGCGCAGCGGTTGCTCGCGACGACGTCCATGACGACGTCGGAGATCGCGCACGCCGCAGGGTTCGGGTCGCAGTCGAGTTTCTACGTGCACTTCACCCGTGCGTGCGGGACTGCGCCGGGAGCGTACCGGGCACGGGCTCGCTGACCCGGTGTCCCCACGCACG
>NZ_SMBV01000014.1:0-48218 GCF_004346515.1 Curtobacterium sp. PhB191 | reverse complement strand
GGTCACATTCCGAACCCGGAAGCTAAGCCTCTCAGCGCCGATGGTACTGCAAGGGGGACCTTGTGGGAGAGTAGGACGCCGCCGGACTTAACGTAAGAAGATGTGGCCATCGGCCCTCCATCGTGAAATCGCAGGGGAGACCCTCGTTCACGGTGGTGGCCGGTGGCCATTTCTGTTTTGCCGCTCGTCGCTCGTCGCTCGACGTCGGCTCCGGTTCGTGATGGACTGGAGCTCGAACGTCGGTCCGACCGACGCGGCACCCAACACAACGACACAGCGGACGAACGCCCGGCCTTCGGCTCGGGCACGCGATGAGGAGCAACGGTGGCGAACGACGACGAGCGGCGGAACGACGGCGACCGGGGAGACCGACCCCGACGGGACGACCGAGCCCCTCGACGCGACGGAGGTCCGCGCGGAGACGCTGCGAGCGGAGGCCGTTGGTCGTCCGGTCCGCGTGACTTCGAACGCCGTGAGGATGACCGTCGTGACCGTCCTGAGCGCTCCGACCGTCCGTTCCGCGACGGCGCTGCACGTCGCGACAGTGCGCCGCGGAGCGGTGGCGACCGTCCGTTCCGCTCCGGAGACCGTGATGATCGTCCGTCGTGGCGGAGCGATCGCGGCGACTCCGGCCGTCCGCCGCGCGGCGACGGCCCCCGCGGTGCTGAGCGTCCGCGCCGCGACGGGGACCGTCCGTTCCGGTCGGACCGCCCCGCGCGTGATGGTGACCGTCCCGCCTACCGTGGTGGTTCGGATCGTCCGCGTCGTGATGGGGACCGCCCCTACCAGGGTGGTTCGGATCGTCCGCGTCGTGATGGCGACCGTCCCGCGTACCGCGGTGGGTCGGACCGTCCCGACCGTCCCGCCCGCGATGGCGACCGGCCGGCCTACCGCGGTGGCTCGGACCGTCCCGCCCGCGACGGCGATCGTCCTGCTCACCGCGGTGGTTCGGATCGTCCGCGTCGTGATGGTGACCGCCCGTACCAGGGCGGCTCGAATCGCCCGCGTCGTGATGGCGACCGTCCCGCGTACCGCGGTGGTTCCGACCGTCCCGACCGCGGTGGAGACCGCCCGTACCGCGGTGGTTCTGACCGCCCGGCTCGTGATGGCGACCGTCCGTCGTACCGTGGCGGCTCATCGGACCGTCCGCGTCGTGACGGCGACCGTCCCGCGTACCGCGGTGGTTCCGACCGTCCCGCGTACCGCGGTGGTTCCGACCGTCCGGCCCGCGACGCCGACCGTCCGCGTCGTGACGGCGATCGTCCGTCCTTCCGGGGTGCTTCGGACCGTCCGGCCCGCGGTGGCGACCGCCCGCGTCAGGACGGTGGCGACGACCGACGCCGCTTCGGCGACGGGACGCGTCACGCCGGCGCACGGTTCGGCGAGGCAGCCCGCGACGACTGGGAAGACCGCGACCCGTACGGCACGAAGTCGATCCGCCCGCGCCACGACGACCCGGACATCCCCGACGAGATCGATGCGCGCGACCTCGACCCCGCAGCGCGCATGGAGCTGAAGACGCTCAGCAAGGACAACGCCGACTGGGTCGCCCGGCACCTCGTGGCCGCGGCGCTGTTCGTCGACGAGGACCCCGCTCTGGCGAACGAGCACGCCCTGAGCGCCGCCCGCCGTGCCGGTCGCGTCGGTGTCGTCCGCGAGACCGCTGCGATCACGGCGTACCGCCTGGGGGACTTCGCGACCGCGCTGCGCGAGCTCCGCACCTACCGGCGCATCTCCGGCCGCAACGACCAGCTCCCGATGATGGTGGACTGCGAACGAGGCCTCGGCCGCCCCGAGCGTGCGCTCGAACTCGGTCGTTCGGTGGAGCGTGCCGCGCTCGACACCGCGGTGCAGGTCGAACTCGCGATCGCGATGTCCGGCGCACGCATCGACCTCGGGAACCCCACAGCTGCCCTGGGCGAGCTGGAGATTCCACAGCTGGACCCGTCCACGGCCTACACGTGGTCACCGGCGCTCTACAGTGCTTACGCGGCCACGCTCGAAGAGCTCGGCCGCCAGGACGAGGCCGACGAGTGGTGGGCCCGTGTCGACCGTGCGGCAACGGCTCTCGCCGAAGCCGCCGACGAGAACGCTTGGGAGACAGTTGATGTGGTCGAGGAAACGCTCGAAGTCGAAGAACACGGAGACGCCGGCGAGCTCGACGACACCGACCAGCTCGACGACGACGACGACGCCGACCTCGACGACGACGAGCCAGCCCTCGCCGAGCCCGACGTCGTCGGCGAACCCGGCGACGCCGACGAGCCCGGCGAGCTCGACGACGACAACCCCCGCGACGTCGACGGCTCCGCAGCCGACTGACGTCCCGACCGCGCCGACCGACGGCGTCGACGTGGTGCTCACGGACCTCGACGGCGTCGTCTACCGGGGGCGCAACGCCATCCCGCACGCGGTCGAGGCGCTCACACGGGCATCGCTGACCGCACGGGTCGGGTACATCACCAACAACGCGTCCCGACGACCGATCGACGTCGCCGAGCACCTCGAGCGCTACGGGCTCGAGGTGTCCGAGGACGACGTCGTCACGTCGTCGCAGGCGGGCGTGCAGCTCCTGTCGACGCTGGTGCCCGCCGGCGCGACGGTGCTCGTCACCGGTGGGCTGGGACTGTCGAGCATCGTCGAGGCCGCCGGCTTCACGGTGACGACCAGTGCCGGGGACTCCCCGGCCGCGGTCATCCAGGGCTTCTCCCCGGACCTCGGGTGGAAGGAACTGGCCGAGGCGTCGTTCGCGTTGGCCGACCCGGCGATCCCGTGGGTCGCCACGAACATGGACTGGTCGATCCCGGTCGAGCGCGGCATCGCCCCCGGCAACGGCACGCTCGTGTCCGCGGTCCACCAGGCCGTGGGGCGGATGCCCGTGGTCGCCGGCAAGCCGGAGCGCCCGATCTTCGACGCCGCGGTCGAGCGGTTCGGCGGTGGGAAGACACTGTTCATCGGCGACCGTCTCGACACCGACATCAAGGGGGCGAACGACGTCGGGATCCCGAGCGTCCTCGTGCTCACGGGCATCGACCAGGCGAAGCAGGTGCTCGCGGCCGATCAGCGTTCACGTCCGGTGTTCGTGCTCGAGGACCTCCGTGGTCTGTCCGAGCCCTACCCGGTGATCGTCCGGCGGCAGGACGACGACGGCACGCGGTACGTCACCGTCGGCAGCGCCACCGTGGCGATGCGGGGACACGTGGTGCGGGTGCTCGACGCCGGCAGCGACATCGATCGACTCCGCGCCGGCGCAGCGCTGATCTGGGAGTCCGGTCTGGCCATCTACGGCCTCGACGTGGACCCGCAGCTGTACGGCGGCGAGTAGCGTGTCGGACGTGCCGAACCCCGAGCAGCCGTCCGCCGACCTGGAACCGCAGGACGAGTTCGCCGTGCGCACCTCGGCGGCCGAGACCCTGCCGCTCGTCGAACGTGCAGACGCGTTCTCGGCACTCCACGACGAGCTGCGCACGCGGCTCGAGAGCGGCGGCACCGCGAGTGCCTGAACCGGACGGAGCCGTGCCCGACGCGACCCCGGTCCGCCTCGATGCCCTGCTCGCGACACGTGGCCTCGCGCGCTCGCGCACCGCTGCCACCAAGCTCATCCAGGACGGCCGGGTGACGGTGGACGGTCGTCCTGTCGTGAAGCCCTCCACCCCGACCTCGCCGGCTGCCGACATCGTGGTCGACGCGGCCGACGAGTGGGTCTCCCGCGCTGCCCAGAAGCTGATCGGAGCGCTCGATGCGTTCGGCGTCGACCCGTCCGGCCGTGTGGTGCTCGACGTCGGTGCGAGCACGGGTGGCTTCACGCAGGTGCTCCTGGCCCGTGGTGCTCGCCGGGTCATCGCGCTCGACGTCGGGCACGGGCAACTGCACCCGACGATCGCCGTCGACGAACGTGTCGCCGTGGTCGAGGGCACCAACGCCCGCAGCCTGACCCGGTCGGACTACCTCGCGCTCGACGGCGCCGCAGCCGAGACGACCCTGGTGGTCGGCGACCTGTCCTTCATCTCGCTCCGGCTCGTGCTGCCCGCCCTGGCCGAGGCCGTCCCCGCCGACGACTTCGTCCTGTTGGTGAAGCCGCAGTTCGAGGTCGGTCGCGGTGGGGTGCGCGAGGGCATCGTGCACGATCCGGCGCTCCGCGACGACGCCCTGATGAACGTCCTGTGGGCCGCGTGGGACCTGGGCTTCGGGACCACCGGGCTCGCGGCGTCGCCCATCATCGGGACGCACGGGAACCACGAGTACCTCGCGCGCTTCCAGCGTGGTGTCGGTGGCAATCCGACAGAATGGAGAGTCCGAGCAACCGAACTCACAGAGGGGACCGCATGAGCGACGACCGGCACATCCTGCTCGTCTCCCACACGGGTCGCCGTGACTCGATCGACGCTGCGGTCGAGGTCTGCGACCTCCTGCACGCCGCCGGTCTGATCCCGGTGATGCCGTTCGACGAGTACGCCGACATCCGGCGGGCCGAAGCCTCGGTGGGGCAGGTCGACATCCTGGGCGTCGACGTCCAGGCGGACCAGCTCGAGATCGTCATCGTGCTCGGCGGCGACGGCACGATCCTGCGCGCGGCCGAACTCGTGCGCGAGACGCGGGCACCGATCGTCGGCGTGAACCTCGGGCACGTGGGCTTCCTGGCGGAGAGCGAGCGGGACGCCCTCGCCGAGACCGTCGAGCGTGCTCTGTCGGGTGAGTACCACGTCGAGGAGCGCGTCACCCTGCAGGTCGACGTGGTCGTCGGCAACCAGATCGTCTACTCGAGTTGGGCGCTCAACGAGGCCACCATCGAGAAGGCATCGCGCGAGCGCATGCTCGAAGTGGTGACCGAGGTCGACGGACGCCCGCTGTCCTCGTTCGGGTGCGACGGCGTCGTCGTGTCGACCCCCACCGGGTCCACGGCGTACTCGTTCTCCGGCGGCGGTCCCATCGTCTGGCCCGACGTCGACGCCCTGCTGATGGTGCCGCTCAGCGCGCACGCCCTGTTCGCCCGCCCGATCGTGGTGGGCCCGGACTGCACGCTCGCGATCGAGGTCCTGCGGCGCACGAGCGGTGTCGGGGTGCTGTGGTGCGACGGTCGCCGGACGCACGACCTGCCGCCGGGCGCTCGCGTCGAGGTCCGACGGTCGCCGGACCCCGTGCGGGTCGCGCGCCTCAAGGACGCCCCGTTCACCGACCGGTTGGTCGCGAAGTTCCGGCTCCCGGTCACCGGGTGGCGCGGGCCGCAGACCGACGAGGACGAGGACCACCTGTGACCGGCCGAGGCGAGGAGCACCACCGATGATCGAGGAGATCGCGATCCGTGACCTCGGGGTCATCGGCGAGACCACGCTCGAACTCGGTCCGGGGTTCACCGTCGTCACGGGCGAGACCGGTGCCGGCAAGACCATGATCGTCACGGCCCTCGGGCTGTTGCTCGGTGCTCGGGCGGACGCCGGTTCGGTCCGCCGTGGTGCCTCGAGCGCCGTGGTCGAGGGCCGGTGGAACGTCCCCGAGCACGCTGCCGTCGCCGAACGCGTCGAGGACGCCGGCGGCGCGGTGGAGGACGGCGAACTGATCCTCACGCGCACGGTCTCGGCCGAGGGGCGCAGCCGTGCGACCGTCGGGGGCCGCAGCGCTCCCGTCGCCGTGCTCGGTGAACTCGCGGACCAGCTCGTGACGGTGCACGGCCAGTCCGACCAGATCCGACTGACGTCGTCGACCGCGCAGCGTGCGGCGCTCGACGGCTTCGGCGGGGCGGCCCTCGAGAAGGTCCTGAACCGGTACGTCGCCGCGTACGACGCGTGGCAGCAGCACACGGGCGAACTGGAGACACTGACGCGCGACCGCGACGAGCGGGTGGCCGAGGCCGACCGGATCCGCGCTGCCTCGGACGAGATCGAAGCGGCCGACCCGCAGCCCGGCGAGGACGTCGAGCTCGCCGAGCGCGCCGACCGGCTCGGCAACCTCGAGGAACTCCGGCTGTCCGCGGCCCTGGCGCACGAGGCCCTGTCCAGCGAGTCCCTCGACGGCGTCTCCGACGTCGTCGGCCTGGTCGAGTCCGCCCGACGCGCCGTCGAGCGGGTCGCCGACTCCGACGCCGCCCTGCAGCCCGTGCTCGAACAGCTCACGGAGCTCGGCATCCAGGCGGCCGAGGCCTCGGCGAGCATCTCCAGCTACCTCGGCTCGCTCGAGCCCGAGGCCGGGCACGACCTGGAGCTCATCAACGAACGGCGCGCCCTGCTCGCCGGCCTCACCCGCAAGTACGGCGAGACCGTCGACGACGTCATCGACTACGGGCAGCGGGCGAGCGACCGCCTGCTCGAGCTGGACGGCGACGACGACCGCATCGCCGCCCTCCAGCAGTCCGTCGAACAGGACGAACAGGCACTCGGGGCGGCCGCGGCCGCGTTGACCGCTGCCCGCACGAAGGCAGCAGCGGACCTCGCGAAGCGCGTCACGACCGAGCTGAAGACGCTCGCGATGGCCGGCGCAACCCTGGTGGTCGAGGTCACCGAGGCGGGGGAGTACCGCCGACACGGACGCGACCAGGTGTCGATCCTGCTGCAGCCGCACTCCGGCACCGACCCCCGACCGATCGGCAAGGGGGCATCGGGCGGCGAGCTCTCGCGCGTGATGCTCGCGATCGAGGTCGTGATGGCCGGCAGCACGACCGTGCCGACGTTCGTCTTCGACGAGGTCGACGCCGGCGTGGGCGGTGCCGCGGCGATCGAGATCGGCCGTCGGCTGGCGAAGCTCGCCGAGCGCACGCAGGTCATCGTCGTCACCCACCTGGCGCAGGTCGCGGCGTTCGCGAACAACCACCTCAACGTGGTGAAGGACGCCAGCGGCGCCGTGACCTCGTCGAGTGTGCGACGGCTCGAGGGCGACGACCGCCTGCAGGAGATGGCGCGGTTGCTCTCGGGGCTCGGCGACAGCGCGAGCGGCGTGGAACACGCCCGCGAACTGCTCGACGTGGCCGGCCAGACGGCCTGACCTGCCACACGGCCGCAAGCACGCACGCAAGCACGCGCGCACGGCCCGAAGACCCGGCCACCCACCCCGCGCAACGCCCACGGCGAACCGAGGTCGCGCCTCCCGGCAGTTCTGACGTACGATGGAATCCCGTGGCGGACACTCTCAGCAGCGGTACCCAGGCAAACACCCCGACCCCGAAGGTGACGAAGCAGATCTTCGTGACCGGCGGGGTCGTCTCGTCTCTCGGCAAGGGCCTGACGGCAGCCAGCCTCGGCAATCTCCTGACGGCTCGCGGCCTCAAGGTCGTCATGCAGAAGCTCGACCCGTACCTCAACGTGGACCCGGGCACCATGAACCCGTTCCAGCACGGCGAGGTCTTCGTGACCGACGACGGTGCGGAGACGGACCTCGACATCGGGCACTACGAGCGTTTCCTCGACATCAACCTGGCGCAGTCGGCGAACGTCACGACCGGCCAGGTGTACTCGACGGTGATCGCCAAGGAGCGTCGCGGCGAGTACCTCGGTGACACCGTGCAGGTCATCCCGCACATCACCGACGAGATCAAGCGTCGGATGCGCGAGCAGGCGGAGAACGACCCGCAGCCCGACGTCATCATCACCGAGGTCGGCGGCACCGTCGGCGACATCGAGTCGCAGCCGTTCATCGAGTCGGCGCGCCAGGTGCGCCACGAGCTCGGCCGCAACAACGTGTTCTTCGTGCACGTGTCGCTCGTGCCGTTCATGAACGCCTCGGGTGAGCAGAAGACGAAGCCGACGCAGCACTCGGTCGCCGCGCTCCGCTCGATCGGCATCCAGCCCGACGCCCTCGTGCTGCGGTCGGACCGCCCGGTGTCGGACTCGAACAAGAAGAAGATCGCGCTGATGTGCGACGTCGACGAGGACGCCGTGGTGAACGCCGTGGACGTCCCGTCGATCTACGACCTGCCGACGCTGCTGAACAACCAGGGCCTCGACCAGGTCATCGTCGACGCGCTCAAGCTCGAGGCCGGCCCGGTCGACTGGACCGCGTGGACCCCGGTGCTCCGTGCCGTGCACGAGCCGAAGAAGGACGTCACGATCGCCCTCGTCGGCAAGTACATCGACCTGCCGGACGCCTACCTGTCGGTCACCGAGGCGCTCCGTGCCGGCGGCTTCGCGCACGACGCGAAGGTGACGCTGAAGTGGGTCGTCTCCGACGACTGCACCACGCCCGAGGGCGCTGCGAAGCAGCTCGGCGACGTCGACGGCATCTGCATCCCCGGCGGGTTCGGCGTGCGCGGCATCGAGGGCAAGCTCGGCGCGCTGCGCTTCGCCCGTGAGCAGGGCATCCCGACGCTCGGCCTGTGCCTCGGCCTGCAGTGCATGGTCATCGAGTACGCCCGCCACGAGGCCGGCCTGACCGACGCGTCGAGCACCGAGTTCGACCCGGAGACCTCGACGCCGGTCATCGCGACCATGGCGGAGCAGGTGGACATCATCGCCGGCGGCGACCTGGGCGGCACCATGCGCCTCGGCTTGTACCCGGCGACGTTCAGCTCCGGGTCGTTGGCCGAGTCGCTCTACGGTGCGCCCGAGGCGTCCGAGCGCCACCGTCACCGCTACGAGGTCAACAACACGTACCGGCAGCAGATCGCGGACGCCGGCCTGGTGTTCTCGGGCACGTCGCCCGACGGCAGCCTGGTCGAGTACGTCGAGCTGCCGCGTGACGTGCACCCGTTCTACATCGCCACGCAGGCGCACCCGGAGCTGCGCTCGCGTCCGACGAACGCGCACCCGCTGTTCGCGGGGCTCGTCGCGGCCGCGATCGAGCGCCACGAGGCGTCCAGCCTGTTCGACCCGCAGAACGAGGAGCAGGTCGCGTAACGCGCGTTGTCGATGACGGGAGGCGCGGTGCCAGCTGGCACCGCGCCTCCCGTCCGTCGTCTGGTCGCGCCCACGGAACCTGGTTCCGGACACGGAACCGCGGAACGACGCGGTGCTGTGTCCGGAACCTGGTTCCGCGAGGGGCGCGTGCTTGGATGGTTCCGTGACTGACGCACCCATCGCTGACGAAGCCGCCTCGTTCGAGGTCACCGAGTCCACCGTCGTGTACGAGGGCGCCGTCTGGGACGTGCGCCGCGACGCGATCGCGTACCACGACGAGACGATGGTGCGGGAGTACATCGACCACACCGGTGCCGTCGCGGTCTACGCCGAGGACGACGAGGGCCGTGTGCTCGTGATCCAGCAGTACCGGCACCCCGTGCGGGTGCGCGACTGGGAGCTGCCGGCCGGGCTGCTGGACGTCGAGGGCGAGGACCTCCAGGTCGCTGCCGCCCGCGAACTCGCCGAAGAGGCCGACCTCGAAGCGGACACCTGGGAGCCGCTGGTCCGGTACAACACCTCGTCGGGCGGGAGCAACGAGTTCCTGCAGGTCTACCGCGCCCGGGGCGTGCGGCCCACGACGACGGCGTTCGAGCGCGAGGCTGAGGAAGCCGACATCG
Organism: Curtobacterium sp. PhB191; assembly: GCF_004346515.1. NCBI lineage: Bacteria > Bacillati > Actinomycetota > Actinomycetes > Micrococcales > Microbacteriaceae > Curtobacterium > Curtobacterium sp. PhB191. The sequence continues at coordinate 38,776 of NZ_SMBV01000014.1, read as the reverse complement.
TGAAGCGGTGGGTGCCGCGGGCCGAGCTGGTGGAGGCGATCCTCGATGGTCGGCTGCACAACTCCGGGCTGGTCGTGGCCGTGCTCGCGGTGGATGCGCTCGAGCGAGGCCGCGCATGAGCCTGCGAGAACTGGTCGACGCGGCGACGTGGACGCACGAGCCCGAGGCCGTGGAGTTCGACGGCGATGTGCTGCGCGTGACCGCGGTCGAGGGCAGCGACGCCTGGCGGACCACCTCGTACGGGTTCGTCCACGACTCCGAGCACGCGCTGGTGCAGCCCCTCGATGGGTCGTTCTCGGTCGAGGCATCGTTCGTCCTCGACTACACGGAGCAGTTCGACCAGGCCGGTGTCTTCCTGCGCGTCGACGAGCGGAACTGGATCAAGGCCGGTGTCGAGTTCTCCGACGGGACGCCGCAGCTCGGCGCCGTGGTGACCCGTGACTTCTCGGACTGGTCGGTCGCGCCCGTGCCGGAGTGGGCGGGACGCGTGGTGACCGTCCGGGCCAGCCGCGACGGCGATGCCGTGACCGTCCGGGCGTGGGCCGACGACGAGGAACCCCGGCTGGTGCGGGTTGCGTACCTCGATCCCGATGCTGCCGTGTCGGCCGGACTGTTGTGTGCAGCTCCGACGCGTGCCGGCCTGACCGTGACGTTCACCGGGTACCGGGTCGGGGCCCCCGAAGATGCACTGCACTGACCGTGCGCCTGCTGTCGTGATTCCCCTGGACCGTGCCACGGAGACGTACCTGCGGCACGTCGCGATCGAGCGCGGGCTGTCGCAGCACACGCTGTCGGCGTACCGGCGTGACCTGGCGGTGTTCACCTCGTGGCTGGCGACGGCTTCGGTCGTCGAGTCCGACGGTGCCGACCGGGCCGGCGGGGCATCTGCGATCGACGACGTCGGGCGGCTCGCTCGGGCAGACGTCTCGGAGTTCGTGACCTACCTGGCGACGAAGCCGGACGGTCCGCTGGCACCGAGGTCGATCGCCCGGATGCTCAGCTCGGTGCGCTCGTTCACGGCCTTCGCGGCGGGGGAGGGCTGGCTGCCGCTCGACCCCGGTACCGCCGTCCGGCCGCCGAAGGCCCCGATGCGGCTGCCCAAGGCGATCTCGGTCGAGGACATGGAGCGGCTGCTCGGAGCGGTGTCGACGGACGTCTCCGCAGACGGCGTTTCCGGTGTGGACGACCCCGTGCGGCTGCGGGACAAGGCGTTGCTCGAACTGCTCTACGCCACCGGCGCGCGGATCTCCGAGGCGGTGGGGTTGTCGGTGGACGACGTGACGACACTGTCCGACGACTCAGCCCCCGACGCCGACGGTCTCGCCGTCGTGAAGGTCACCGGCAAGGGGAACAAGCAGCGGGTCGTGCCGCTCGGCAGTTTCGCCCGGGCGGCGATCGACGCCTACCTGGTCCGGGCACGTCCGGTGTTCGCAGCGCGAGGAGCCTCGACTCCGGCGCTGTTCCTCGGTGCCCGGGGCGCTCGGCTCTCACGACAGAGCGCGTGGCTCGTGATCCAATCCGCGGCCGGGGCAGCGGGCCTCGAGGCGCACGTGTCGCCGCACACGTTCCGGCACTCGTTCGCGACGCACCTGCTCGAGGGCGGTGCCGATGTGCGCGTGGTGCAGGAGTTGCTCGGGCACGCGAGCGTCGCGACGACCCAGATCTACACGATGGTCACGGCGGACATGCTGCGGGACGTCTACCAGACGGCGCATCCGCGGGCGCGGCGGTAGGTCTCGTCGCGGCGGAAGGGTCTCGCCCACGAAGGCGAGACCCTTCCGCCACGCATCAGTTCGAGTGCGCCCGGCGGCGACGCGTCCGATGGCCGAACGAGGCCCAGGCGAGGAACATCCCGGTCAGGAGACCGAACATCCCGACACCGAGGAGGCGCAGCTCGACGTCGGAGATCCCGTCCGGCATCACGCTGACCAGCCATCCGAACCAGAGGACGATCGGCAGGACACGCAGGAGCCTCGAGGTCCAGCGATCGGTGAATTCCCCGGCCGTGGACAAGGCGAACCCGACGAAGAGTCCGACCAACATGGGCGCGATCATCGGCTCAGCACTTCGGGAACGTCGGCCACCACTGGGCGATGACGCCGGGGAGCCCCGCCAGGTGGAGTTTCACGCACTTGCCCCCTGCGAGCTGTGCCGTGCTGAACGCGGCGAGCACACCGCAGGTGACCGTTAGTGCCCGCAGTATCGGTACGGGTGACTTGGAGAAGAGCGCGGCGCAGCTCGCGACCGTCCCGACGACCGTGGCGCTCTCTGCTCGGTTGAAGGTGACGGTCCAGTAACCGGGGAACGTGCTGTAGCGCGGATCGGCGACGACCGGATAGGCCGTCCGCGAATCGACTTGGATGTCCTGGACCAACGTTGCCCCGTCGACCCGGTAGCTCGTCGGCAGAGCTCGTCCGCTCGCATCGACCGCCCACGGTGCGTCGATTCCGGCGATCAGACCACCGTTGCCGTCGCTCACACTCACCCGCCCGTCCTCGAGGAGCACCAGTTCGACATCGTCGTTGAACGCCCAGCTCGCACTGGACGATGCCGGAGCGCTCATCACCGCTGCGTACCGTGTCGAGTTCTCATCGAGCCGGTCCGCTGTGTACTGGACGCCGGCCTCGTGGTCCGAGTTCGGGCCGGGGGTGATGGTGGTACCCGATGATGTGCCCGGGGCCGCTGAGGGGGCACCCGATGCGAGCACCGCAGGGCTGTCCGGAAGGAAATCGTCGGCGAGGCCAAGCGCGCGCTCCGCAGCCTCGACGGCCCGGATCGTTTGATCCTCTCCGAGGGGAGCCGCTGCGGCTGGTGTTGCGGACAGGAGCGCACACCCCAGCACGACCGACGACATGGCCGCGAGAGCAGATGCCCCGCGCGTCCCGAGCTTGTTCATGGTTCTCCCTCCAGTACGGCGTCAGTGCCGTACTGGAATACTGCATGATGGATCTAAGAGTCCTCAACCCCTGGCAATCCTTTGCCATCGGTGAGACTGATCGACGCCCCGGTCAGAAGAGGTGGAACCGCGCCGACGCCGCCACCGCGCCCGTCGCGACCGCCACGACCACCGCGCTCGAGGACGCACTCCTCGCCGCGACCGCCCACCCGCCGGTCGCACCGGGGCGGACGACACCGACGAGCCCGCACACGAGAGCGAGCGCGCTGCTGACACCAAGCGGGTTGATGAGGATCGACGTCAGGGCCAGCAGCACCGCGAGCACCGTGAACACGCACAGCCGGCGGTCGCGACCGCCGCCGGACGCCCACGCGTGGGTCCGGATCGATGCCGTGTGCACGGAGAACGAGGGGCCGACAGGTACGACGACGATCGGCAGGACCGGTTCCGGAGCACTCGGCAGGACACGGGTCGCGGCACCCCAGGCGTGACCGTCCCACCAGCGGAGACGACTGGCGTCCTGCGGGTCCGGGAACCAGCCTGCGGCCGGCAGTGTCACGGGGACTCCTTGAGGTGCGGCGGATGGTGCTCCTCGACGGTAGGGGACGCCGCCCCGCCGCCACAGTCCCAAGGCGGGTGTCGGCACAAGTGCGGACACCCGGCGGTGCGCTACGGTCAGCTGGTGACCGCGAGCCTGGACGACTTCTGGAACGAGCGGCGCGACGAGGCCTCGGAACTGCCGGCCGAGGTGCCGGAGGCGTGGTCGTTCGGTGCCACTCCGGAGCAGGCAGACGAGCTGCTCGGCCTGGTGCTCCGCGGGGTCAAGGACGGCACAGCGTCATCGCTCTGGGACTACGAGGCGACGGGTGACCCGCTCCCGGCGACCGGTGAGTGCAGCATCGTGACCGACGGCGCCGGTGTTCCCCGGGCCGTCATCGAGACGACGGACGTCCGGATCGTCCCGTTCGACGCGGTCGGGGCCGAGCACGCGCGCGCCGAAGGCGAAGGAGACCGGACTCTCGAGCACTGGCGCACGGTGCACGAGGCGTACTGGAGCGCGCACTCCGAGAACCCGCGCGGCTTCGAACCGGACATGCCGGTGGTCTGCGAGCGCTTCCGGCTGATCTGGCCGACGCCGACCGTCAGCGCCTGACCGAGCAGATCAGGCCGGGACGGGTGCCGCGTCGACCTCGGTGAACACGTCCTTCACAGCGGCGAGCAGCCGCGCGTTGAAGTCGACGCCGAGCTGGTTCGGCACCGTGACGAGCACGGTGTCGGCAGCGCGGACGGCCTGGTCGGCCGCGAGCTCCGCGACGAGGTCCTCGGGTGAGCCGATGTACGAGCGGCCGAAGCGGGCGAGCCCGCCGTCGAGGTGCCCGACCTGGTCCTGCCCCTCGACCTGTGCGCGGACGCCGAAGTAGTGCCGCGACTCGTCGTCGATGATCGGGATGATGCTGCGCGACACCGACACCCGAGGGGTCCGGTCCCAGCCCGACTCCGCCCAGACTCGTCGGAAGCGTTCGATCTGCTCGGCCTGCAGTTCGTCGAACGGCACGCCGGTGTCCTCGGTGAGCAGCGTCGACGACATCAGGTTCATGCCCTGCTCGGCAGTCCACTCGGCGGTGGCTCGTGTGCCGGCGCCCCACCAGATGCGGTCGCCGAGCGAGTCGGAGAGCGGGGAGATCGGCAACGATCCGACCGAGCCGGTCATCTGCGGGTTGGCGTTCGCCATCGGTTCGCCGGCGATGGCGCGACGGAACACGCTGGTGTGCGCGCGGGCCATGTCGCCGCCGTTCTCGTCGGACGCGTCCGGCACGTAGCCGAACTGCTGGTAACCGGCGAGGGCGGTCTCGGGTGAGCCACGGGAGACGCCGAGCTGCAGTCGTCCGCCGGAGATCAGGTCGGTCGCCGCGGCCTCCTCGGCCATGTAGAGCGGGTTCTCGTAGCGCATGTCGATCACGCCGGTCCCGATCTCGATGCGGCTGGTCTTCGCGGCGATCGCGGACAGCAGGGGGAACGGTGCCGCCTGCTGCGGTGCGAAGTGGTGCACGCGGAAGTAGGCGCCGTCGACGCCGGCCTCTTCAGCAGCGACCGCGAGGTCGATCGCCTGCACCAGGGACTCACGCCCGCTGCGCACCTTCGACCCCGGCACGTCGCGCCAGTGTCCGAACGACAGGAACCCGATCTTCGTCATGTCGATGCAAACGCATCCGGAGAGTCGGGCATTCCGTCACGACTACGGTGTCCGCCATGGACGACCCCCGCACCGCGCTCGACACGGAACGCGCTCGCAACGAACGGCTGCTCGCCGACGTCGAGCGGAGCATGCGCGACGTCAGTGACGCCCGCCAGGACGCCAACTCCGACGACGAGCACGACCCCGAGGGCGCGACCCTCGCGTGGGAGCGCGGCTCGCTCGGCGCCGTCCGCGACGCGGCCCGGCAGCGGATCGAGCAGGTGGACGCCGCGCTCGCGCGGCTCGACGCCGGCACCTACGGAACCTGCGCGGTCGGCGGCGAACCGATCCCAGCGGCCCGATTGGCCGCCGTCCCGTGGGCCGCGACGTGCGTCGCCCACGCGTGACGGGCCTCCCGGCGGACACCCGCTGACGGACGGGAGGCACGGCGCATCCCCGCCACGCGACTTCCGTCACGCGCACCGCGCGTCCACCGCGTGCGCCGCGGATTCCCAGCCGCACGCCCTACGTTTTCGGCATGGACGGCGACGCGAACGACGGACCCGGCGAGAGCCGGACCGACGGTGCGCCGCGTCAGCGCTTCCAGTGGTTCCACGACATGCGGACCTGGATCCACGCCAGGCCGCACCTGCACCTCTTCTACAAGGTGCTCGTCGGCATCGTCGGCGGGCTGGTCGTCATCATCGGACTCATCCTGGTGCCGCTGCCCGGGCCGGGGTGGCTCGTGGTGTTCATCGGACTCACGGTGCTGGCGAGCGAGTTCCACTTCTTCCACAAGATCATCGTGTGGCTCAAGGCGCAGCTGCACCGCTTCTGGGACTGGGCCAAGCGGCACGGACCGAAGCGGCTGCGTGATGCTGCCGACCGGGGCAAGGCCGACGTCGACGCCGCCCACACGGGTGCTGCGCGGACGGTCGGGGTGCGCGCTCGTGGACGGGCGCGCGGCGCCAACTCGGCGCACCCGGGGCACTAGCCGTCAGCTGGTGCGAGGTTGATCACTCCGTGCGGTGCTGTGGCCTCGCACCGTGTGGCCAACCTCGCACCAAGCGGGTGCCGGGCGGACGGCCCGCCTACTCCGCCGCGACGCGGATCGAGCCGGTGGCGGTGCGCTCGATGACCTCGGCGGCCTGCTCCTCGACGGCGGCCGCGTCCTTCGACGTCAGCTGCAGCACGAGCGCGACGACGGCCGCGAGGACGATGAACCCGCCGTACCCGGCGATGACCGGGACGAGTCCGATCGACGGTTCGAGCAGCCCACCGATCACGGCGGGGACCCCGAACGCCAGGTAGCTGACGACGTAGATCGTCGAGAGCAGTCCGGCGCGGTGGGTCGGTGCCGCGGTCGCGAGCAGCATCCGCAGCGGTGCCTGGAACCCGGCGCCGAAGCCGATGCCGGCGATCGCACTGCCGACGACGAGGCCGGGCAGGGAGTGGGCCATCACGAACGCCACGGTCACGATCGGCCCGAGCACCAGGGCGACGAGCCCGACGAGCACCGCGCGACGAGCGTCCATCCGCTGCGTCGCGAGTCCGGTCAGCGCGCCGACGCCCGTGACGACGGCGATGAGTGCGCCGGCCGCGAAGTGGTTCGTGATGCCGAACACGGCACCGAGGGCCGAGGGGACGAGCGAGAGGAACATGCCGCCGAGCGCCCAGCTGGCGACGAGGGAACCGACGACGCCGCGGAACAGTCGACGCGAGCTCCGCGGCACGCTGATCGTCGGACGCAGCGAACGGAGTGCTCCGGGGCGCCGTTGGACCTGCTCGGGGACCACGAACAGTGCCAGCACGAGGAGCACGAGCAGTGCGCCGAAGACCAGGTAGACGAGCTGCTCCGGCGCCGGACCCCACTGCACGAGTGCACCGCTCGACATCGCACCGGTGGCCAGCGCGATCGGCGGGATGACGCCGTTCAGCACGCCGGCCAGGGTCGGGTGCCGCTCGAGCGAGTTGTCGATGAGGGCCGCCCCGAGCGCACCGATCAGGAGCCCGACGGAGATACCCTGCACGATGCGGTCGACGATGAGCGCGCCGACGCCGTCCGCGATCGCGAACAGTCCGAGCGACAGGGCGACGCCCAGACCGCCGGCGACGAGCACGGGTTTGCGGCCGACGTGGTCGGACAGTCGGCCGGCGATCAGCAGACTCGCGAGCAACCCGGCGACGTAGATGGCGAAGACGCCGGTCAGCATCAGTGGCGTGAGGTGCCACTCGGCGGCGTAGACCGGGTAGATCGGCGAGGGGACCGCGGACGACGCGACCGACACCAGGAGCATCGCCGCGAGGATCCAGAACCCGGCGACCGAGCGAGCTGACTGCTGCATGAGCATCCTTCCGATGGTCCGTTGTACGACTGCATTCGTACCGCAGTCCGCAGTACGACGCAAGTCGTACAGCAAGCCGAACGGTGGTAGCGTCCCGTCCATGCCCGCGCACGTCGATGCCCCCGAGCGGCTGCCCCAGCCGTCCGCGGCCGAGATGGACCTCCCCGTCGTCCTGGACGCCCTGAGTGACCCGATCCGGTTGGCGATCCTGCACCGCTACCTCGTCGACGCCGCCGGTGGCGAACGGAGCTGCGGCTGGGTCGGGATCGACCGACCGAAGTCCACGCTCACCCACCACTTCCGGGTCCTGCGCGAGGCCGGACTGCTCGAGCAGCACCTCGAGGGCCTGACCCGCATCAGCCGGGTCCGGATCGAGGACGTGCAGCAGCGGTTCCCGGGGCTGCTCGACCTGGTGCTCGACTGGCAGGTGCCCGCGGCGCTGCTCCGCGACGGGATCGAGTCGTGAGCACGGTACCCGGCGCGGGTGCCGGCGCCGGGGCGGCCGTGCACACGCTCCCCGACATCAGTGCTGACCCGGCCGCGACGACGGCGCTCGCCGCGGACCTCGACGCCGCCGGCTTCACCGTCGACCGGGTCGACGCACTCTGGGGGACCGAAGCGGCCGCATCGCTGCACCGGGGGTCGCGAGTGGCGGCCCGCCGTGCCCTGGCTGCTCGTGAGACATCCCCGCTCGGCACCCTCGCCACCCTGTTCGTGCTCGGGCTGCCGACGTCCCGCGCGGACGCAGCTGCCGCGTTCCCGACCGCCGGGCTCGACGCCGTGGTCGCGGCAGGCCTGCTGCGGGTCTGCGACACCGACGCCGCAGTCGTGGAGCCGACGGTGGACCTGCGCCCCTACGCCTTCGTCGACGACCTCGGCGCCGGCAGCTGGTGGATCGTCTCGGACCTCGGCGAACTCGCCCTCGGCCACGCGATCAGCGAGGAGCACGTCCTCGGCATCGGCGGCGCCACCACCACGCTGAGCGGCCTGCAGATCCCCGTCCCCGTCCGCACGGTCCTCGACCTCGGCACCGGATGCGGGATCCAGGCCATGCACGCCCGGCGCTTCGCCGAGCACGTGGTCGCCACCGACATCTCGCGCCGCGCCCTCGACATCGCCCGCTTCAACGCGCAGCTCAACGGCATCGACGGGATCGACTTCCGGTACGGTTCGCTCTTCGAGCCCGTCGCGGGGGAGCGGTTCGACCGCATCGTGTCGAACCCGCCGTTCGTCATCACACCCCGTCGGCCGGGCGTCCCCTCGTACGAGTACCGCGACGGCGGCATGGTCGGCGACGCGCTCGTCGAGACCGTGCTCCGCGGCCTGTCCGAGCACCTCGAGCCCGGTGGGACCGCGCAGCTGCTCGGCAACTGGGAGTACCACTGGGGCGTCGACGGCCTCGACCGTGTGCGCAGCTGGTTCGCGGACACCGACCTCGACGCGTGGGTCATCGAGCGCGAGCGCCAGGACCCCACGTCGTACGCCGAGACCTGGATCCGCGACGGCGGCACGAAGCCCGGGACGCCCGAGTTCGACACGCTGATGGGCGCCTGGCTCGACGACTTCGCGGACCGCCGCGTCACCGGCGTCGGTTTCGGCTACGTCGTGGTGCGTCGAGCCCTGCCAGGAGGAACGGCGAGCCTCCGCCGGTTCGAGCGCGTCCCCGAGACGCTCGGCTCCAACCCCGCCGGGCTCGGCGCCACGGTCGCTCGCGTCCTCGACGCGGCCGCGTGGCTCGCCGCGCACGACGACGCCGCGCTCGCCACGGCACACCTGACGGTGGCGGGCGACGTCACCGAGGAGCGCTACTACTGGCCGGGCAACGACGACCCCACGGTGATGACGCTCGTGCAGGGCGGCGGACTCGGACGGCGGGTGGACGCGGACACGGCGCTCGCTGCGTTCGTCGGAGCCTGCGACGGGGACTTGTCCGTCGCGGCGATCGTCGGCGCGCTGGCGCAGATCACGGGTGTCGACGAGCAGGTGCTCGCCGCCGACCTGCTGCCGGTGGCGCGCGACCTGGTGCTCGACGGGCTGCTGCTGCCGGCCTAGCGAAGGGGCCGCTCAGCGGCGGACGCGGGCGCTGCTAGCGGCCGTCGCGCCAGCTGTGCTCGGGGGCGTAGCCGAGCAGCTCGCGGGCCTTCTCGGACGACAGCAGCGAGCTGACGCCGTCGATGTCCGCGCGACGCTCGATGTCGGGCACGCAGCGCTCGACGAGCTCGATCGTCGGGGTGTCCATCACGGTGTCGGGGCTCGCGATGACGAACGCCTCGAACCCGGTGAGCTCGGCCTCGACGGCCTTGCGGACCGCCTGGGCGCCGTCACGCGAGTCGATGTAGGACCACAGGTTGAAGGTCTTCGCCTCCGGGGTGGCGTCCCACGGGAACGCCGGGTAGTCGGTCTCGTCCATCACGTTCGAGAACCGCAGGCCGATCATCTTCAGCTCCGGGTCCCAGCGGGTGAAGTGGCGGGCCATCTCCTCTTCGACCGCCTTGCCGAGCGAGTACGACGACTGCGGGCGGACCGCGAACTCCTCGTCGACGGGCAGGTAGGGCGGGTGGTGCTCGCCCATCGGGATGCCGAGCAGGGTCTCGCTCGACGCCCACACCAGGTTCTTGATCTTCGCGGCCCGTGCGGCGTGGAAGACGTTGATCGACGCCGTCACGTTGTTCGTGATGAGCGCCACGTCGGGGACCTGCCCCGGAGCGGGCACGGCCGCGAGGTGCACGACGGCGTCCACGTGGTCGTACCGGTCGTCGATGCCGAGCAGGGCGTTCAGGACCTGGCCGTAGTCGGTCAGGTCGATCCGGACGAACTGCACGCCCTCGGGCTGGTCGGGGGAGGGCACGCGGTCGAGCAGCACCACGTCGTACCCGTGCGCATCGAGGTCGCGCACCACCGCTCGTCCGAGCTTGCCGCTGCCGCCGGTCACCACTACACGCGTCATCGCGTCACTCCACATCCTCGTCGGGTCGCCCTCCGGGCACGCCCCATCCTGCCCGGCGCCGCCTGACCCGACCAGGCCCTGTCCGTACCCCGCTGTCCGGCGGGGAGCGCCGAATGTGATGTTCCGGCTACGCTGCAAGTGTGAGCACTCTCGCTGACCTGGTCGACGCGGGCAAGATCGGTGATGCCGTGCAGCAAGCACGCGGGCTCACCCCGGGGCGGGTTCGCGAACTCCTGTTCGCGTCCGGCGGCTTCATGCGAGACTCTGGGCCGTACGACGAGTTCTTCCGGCGTTGGTACGCCACGCTCGACAGTCCGTACCTGCGCGCAGAAGCGGCTGACCGGTTCTGCCAGGCCTACCTGACCGAGCTGGCCGACGTCCCCGGCGCGGAGCAGTTCGGCGCGGCATTGGCGACAGAGTCGAAGCGAGACGTGCTTGGGCACCTCGCGAAGGAGATGCGCGGGCGCAACATCTCGGATTGGTCGACCTCGCCGGAGGAGCCCCTGTCGAAGGCGCAGGTCCGTGCGTGGGCCGACGCGTCGTACGCGCTGGCCTCGGTGCGGTTGCCCTGACCGTCGCGTGACCGGAGCCGCCGCGCTGGACCGCGCCGTGCCTCCTGTCAGGCGGTGGGGGCGACCTGGGCGATCGCGAGCCGGGCGACGAGCTCGACGTGCTGCGCCATGTCCCGCGACGGGTCGAACAGCCACTGGATCTGCATGCCGTCGGACACCGCGAGCAGCACGCTCGTCAGCTCCTCGGCATCGACGTCGGCGCGGAGCCGTCCGTCCTGCTGCATGGTGCGGAAGTCGGCGGACAGGTCGCGACGGCTGCGCTCGTAGCGCTCCTGGAAGTACGCGTGCGCGGGGTGCTCGGGGTCGGTCGCAGCGGCGGCGGAGAGGTTGACGAACATCTGCACCAGGCCGGGGACCTCGGCGTTGTGCCGGACGATCGCGGCGAGCAGTGCAGCGGGGTCGGGTGCCTGCCAGTCGTGGGCGAGGTCGAGCTCGTCGCGTCGTCGCAGGATCTCGACCCAGAGCTCGTCCTTGGAGTCGAAGTAGTGCAGCAGGCCGGCCTGGGTCAGCCCGACGGCGTCGGCGATGTCCTTGATGCTGGTGCGGCGGAACCCCTGCGAAGCGACGAGGTCGAGCGCGACCGTGAGGATCTCCTCGCGCTTCGCGATGCCCTTCGCGTACGAACCCCGTCGTGCCATGGCAGGACTGTACCGCTCGGAGTGCACACAGAAAACCTAGCCGCACTTGGTTTTGGTGTTACCGTGGGCGGAGCCGCCGACGAAGGCGTGCGAGTCACCGGTGCAGGTGGCGTACCCGAGAAGAGGTTGCAGTGGCCAACGACGCCCTGACCGTCAACGACACCCCGACCGCAGTCGCACCCACGCGCGGCCGAGGTGCCCCGCTCATGTACACGCTCGGCATGCCGATCGCGATGCTCGGCCTGTACATCGCGCTGCTGCCGCCGGTGCTGGTCGCCATGGCGCTCAAGGTCGCCGAGATCGCGCCGGACAACCAAGCGGGTGTGCTCGGCCTGGCACTCGGTGTCGGCGCGTTCGCCGCGATGGTCGCCAACCCCCTGGCCGGTCGCTTCAGCGATCGGACTGCCGGGAGGCTCGGCATGCGTCGTCCGTGGATCATCGGTGGCACCGTGGTCGGCTTCGCGGGCCTCGTGGTCGTCGCGACGACGACCTCGACCGTCGTGCTCGTCCTCGCGTGGGGCGTCACGCAGATCGCCTACAACGCCACGATCGCCGCCATGACCGCGGTCCTGCCGGACCACGTCACGCGGTCCCAGCGCGGCCGGGTCGCGGCGCTGCTCGGGCTCTCCCAGAACCTCGCGCTCGTCGGCGGCACGTTCCTCGTGCAGCTCTTCTCGACCTCGGCGACGCAGATGATCATCCCCGGTGCGATCGGGTCGATCGTCGTCGTGCTCTACGCGCTCGTGTTCCGCGACCGCGTGCTCACCAACCGGCCCACGTCGAAGCTCAGCGTCGGGCAGGTCTTCGGCTCGTTCGTCTTCAACCCCGTGAAGCACCCGGACCTCGGCTGGGCCTGGCTCACCCGGTTCCTGATGGTCGCCGCGCAGTACACCGCGGTGAGCTACCTGACGTACTTCCTGCGGGACGACATCGGCGTGGACCCGGACCACGTCGCGAACGCGGTGTTCCAGGGAACGCTGTGGAACGTCGTCGGCATCGTGCTCACCTCGCTCATCGCCGGCTGGCTGTCGGACAAGCTCGGCCGCCGCAAGCTGTTCGTCGCGATCGCGGGCATCGTCGGCGTGGTCGGGCTCGTGATCATCGCGCTCGCGCCGTCGCTCGGCATGGTCCTGGTCGGCGAGTTCGTGATGGGTGCCGGCATGGGCGTCTTCTACGCCGTCGACCTGGCGCTCATCACCGACGTGCTGCCGTCCGACGAGGACAACGCGAAGGACCTCGGCGTCGTCAACATCGCGCAGGCCCTGCCCCAGTCGATCGTGCCCGCGGCGGCCCCGGGCGTCATCGCCCTGACCGGCGGGTACAGCGGCTTCTTCATCACCGGCGCCGTCGTCGGACTGCTCGGCATCGTCTCGGTGTCCCGCATCCGCGGCGTGCGCTGACCACACTTCCCCAGGCTCTGAACGAAAGGACCGACCACCGTGACTACCGTGAACGACGTGACCCCTGCCTCCAGTACGGCCGAGCGCATCGACGCGCTCGTCGACCAGCTGACCACCGACGAGAAGGTGCAGCTCCTGACCGGGCGCGACTTCTGGACCACCTGGCCCATCGAGAAGATCGGGCTGCGCCGGATCCTGATGTCGGACGGCCCCTCGGGCGTCCGTGGTGAGGTCTGGGACGAACGCGACCCGTCGCTGAACCTGCCCTCGGCGACCGCCCTGTCGGCGTCGTGGGACCGTGCGATCGCGAAGCGCTACGGCGCAGCAGCAGCCGTCGAGGCACGCCGCAAGGGCGTCGACGTCGTCCTCGGCCCGACCATCAACCTGCACCGCTCGCCGCTCGGCGGCCGGCACTTCGAGGCGTTCAGCGAGGACCCGGTCCTGACCGGTGACCTGGCTGCGTCGTACGTCGACGGTGTGCAGGAGAACGGCGTGGCCGCGACCCCGAAGCACTACATCGCGAACGACTACGAGACCGACCGCTTCACCGCGTCGACCGAGGTCTCCGACCGGGCCCTGCGCGAGCTGTACCTGCTCGCGTTCGAGAAGGCCGTGACCGAGGCGCACGCCTGGGCGATCATGTCGTCGTACAACTCCATCAACGGCGTCACCGCGTCGGAGCACGACCTGCTCGAGACGCCGCTGAGCTCGGAGTGGGGCTTCGACGGCATCGTCGTGTCCGACTGGACCGGCGTGCGCTCGGTCGACTCGGCGAAGGCGTCGCAGGACGTCGCGATGCCCGGCCCGAACCAGTGGTGGAGCGAGGGTCCGCTGCTCGCCGCGGTGCAGTCCGGTGACGTGCCGATCGAGGCGATCGACCGCAAGGTCCGCCGCATCCTGACCCTGGCCGCCCGCGTCGGCGCACTCGAGGGCTTCGAGCCCGTGGCCGCGCAGCCGGTGCACGTCGAGGACGGCGTCGCCTTCGTCCGCGAAGCCGAGGCCGAGGGCACCGTCCTCGTCCGCAACACCGGCGTGCTGCCGCTCGACGCCCCCGCCGTCTCCCGCATCGCCGTCATCGGCCACAACGCCGACCAGGCCCGCACACAGGGCGGTGGCTCGGCCACGGTCGTGCCGTCGCAGGTCGTCTCGCCGCTCGACGGGATCCGCTCGGCTTTCCCGGGCGCCACGGTCGACTACGCGATCGGTGCCGTCGTGCAGGAGGGCATCGCGGAGTTCCCGCTGTCCACCATCACGAACCCCGGCACCGGCGAGCCCGGCGCCCGCGTCGCCTTCGTCAAGGACGACCAGGAACTGTACGTCGAGGACCGCCGCGCCACGGCACTGTTCTGGTTCGGCGGCGACGCCCCCACGCGGGAGGCCGACCGGCTCGACATCACCACGACCTACACCGCGCCGTCCTCCGGCACCGTGCGGATCGGCATCGGGGCGGCCGGCCGGTCGCGGATGTGGATCGACGGGGAGCTCGTGCTCGACGAGGACGTGCCGTTCGAGGGCGACCAGCTCGGCGCGGCGTTCCTCAACCCGCCGGCCCGCTCGGTGCCCGTGTCGGTGACCTCGGGGCAGCAGGTCGCGATCCGCATCGAGTACGACGTCATCCAGGACGAGACCCTCGGCGGCGTGCTCGCGTACCAGTTCGGCACCGAGCCTTCCGACGAGGACCCGTCGGTGCTCATCGATGCCGCGGTCGAGGCTGCCCGCACGGCTGACGTCGCCGTGGTGGTCGTCGGCACGAACTCGAAGGTCGAGTCCGAGGGGTACGACCGCTCGTCGCTCGCGCTGCCCGGGCACCAGGACGACCTGGTGCGTGCGGTCGTGGCGGCGAACCCGAACACGGTCGTCGTCGTGAACGCCGGCTCGCCCGTGGAATTGCCGTGGCGGAACGACGTCGCCGCGGTCCTGCTCACCTGGTTCGGTGGCCAGGAGTACGGCAACGCGCTCGCCGACGTCCTGACCGGCGCGCAGGAGCCCGGCGGTCGACTGCCCACCACCTGGCCGGTCGCGATGGCCGACGTGCCCGTGCTCGACGTCACCCCCGTCGACGGCAAGGTGTCGTACGACGAGGGTGTCCACATCGGATACCGTGCCTGGCTCCGTGCCGGCACCACGCCGGCGTACCCGTTCGGGCACGGCCTCGGCTACACCTCGTGGACCATCGACGGCGTCGTCGCGACGCCGACAGTGTCCGAGGGGGACGCGGTCATCGTCACGGCGACGGTCGCCAACACCGGACCGCGCGCCGGCAAGCACGTCGTGCAGGTCTACGCCTCGCGCGAGTCCTCGGCGGTGGACCGTCCGGCGCGCTGGCTCGTCGGGTTCGCCCCGGTCCGCCTCGGCGCGGGGGAGTCGACCGAGGTCTCGATCGAGGTGCCGGCCCGGGCGTTCGCGCACTGGGACGGAGCCTGGCAGTACGAGCCCGGCACCTTCACGCTGCACGTCGGAGCCTCGGTCACCGACGAGTCCGGGAGCGCGGCCCTCGAACTGGTCTGACCAGTTCGTCCGGTTTCCGCGCACCGACGACGCCTGTTGAGTAACATCGATGTGCGCCAGTCGGCTGGTTACCGTCGGCGCACGCACCGACTACGGGGTCGCTGGTTGTGCGACTCAGCCTCCTGATCCGGCTGACGATGCCCCAGCTTCCCCGGTGCGTCCAGAATGCGTCCCCGCGTCCGCGCGGGGGCGCATTCGTTCGTCCCGACTGTTTCCGTCCTGGAAGGGGTTCGGCGAACCGGTTGACGGACTTCGTGCGATCCGGGCAAAACGGGTGACGGATGATCAACTTTCTCGTCCTGAGGGCGCAACCGAGTGTGACAAACCGCTCGGTAGGTGGAACGATGGTCCCACCATCCCGTGCGGATCAGGGACGAGATGGTCATCCGGCAGGGCTCTCGAGCATCACCGACTCGATCTGAGCCCCGCCGGGTGTCCTGATCCGTTCTCAGGCCCGCAGTGCCGGCGCGATCTCCTCGGCGACGATGCGCAGGATCCGCTCGTGGGCGGCCACGTCCCCGTTCGCGGGCAGGGTGATCACGAGCTCGTCCGTGGCGGTGACGGCGGGGTCGGCGAGCAGGGCGTCGACGATGGCGGCCGGCTCGCCGGACAGCACCTTGCTGAACCGGAACGGCGGACCGGAGAGCGGTCGGCCCTCGTCGTCCATTCCCGAGGCGTACCCGGTCAGGAACTCGTCGTGGACCGCGCGGTCGTGGTCGTCGAGCAACGGCACGACGATGCGGCCCACCGCGACCTTCGACGTGCGGCCGGTCCCGCCGTGCAGCTCGGTGAACCGCTCGCGGTAGGCGGCGATCTGGTCGGCCTGCGCCTGGGCGAAGGGTGCACCGGTGTCCTCGGTGTTCAGGGTCGAGCAGTGCAGGAGCAGCCCCTTCTCGGCCGTGCGCACCGCGGTGCCCATGCTGCCGCCGCCCCACCAGACGCGGTCGCGTAGGCCGGGGCTGAGCGGCTGCAGGGTCAGGTCCGCACCGGCCGGGATGCTCTCGTAGCCAGAGCCGGCGCTGCCGAGTG
Source organism: Curtobacterium sp. PhB191 (assembly GCF_004346515.1). Lineage (NCBI taxonomy): Bacteria > Bacillati > Actinomycetota > Actinomycetes > Micrococcales > Microbacteriaceae > Curtobacterium > Curtobacterium sp. PhB191. The sequence goes on along the minus strand of NZ_SMBV01000014.1, from coordinate 22,265 downwards.
CGTCGCCGTCGAGCACCTCGAGCAGTCGGGCAGCCCGGGCCTCGGCCTCGTCGCGGAACGAGCGGTCGACGGAGCCGAACACCGGGTCGAGGATCGGCCCGTACCCGGCGATGCCCGTACTGACGCCGAGCTGCACACGCCCGCCGCTCAGCAGGTCGACCGTGCTGGCGTCCTCGGCGAGGCGCACCGGGTCCTCGTAGCGCATGCCGAGCACCGCGGTGCCGAACGCGATGGTGCTCGTGCGCTGGGCCGCGGCGGCGAAGAAGGTCATCGGGCTCGTCAGGAAGGGCTCGAAGTGGCGGCCACGGACCCAGCCCGTGCCGTAGCCGAGGGTCTCGGCCGTCTCGAACAGCCGCAGACCGTCCTGCAGGGCGCTCGCCGCACCCGCAGTGCCGCCGTGGTTCGGGACGAAGGTGAGGAAGCCGAGTTCGCGCATGACGCGAGTCTATGCGCGCGTATGGAGCCGGGCCTCCCGGTCGACCGGGCCGACCACCTCGTCACCGCAGCCTGGGAGGATGGGGCCATGACCGACGTCACCACCGTGCCCCCGCTCGTCGCCGCGATCCCGGCGGCGGTGGACGGCGTCGTCGACGCCGACGAGGTCTACGAGGCCTTCGCGGCCTGGGCCGAGGAAGGCGGCCGGCCGCTGTACCCGGCACAGGACGAAGCGGTCATCGAGCTCGTCTCCGGCGCGAACGTCGTGCTGAGCACCCCGACCGGCACCGGCAAGTCGCTCGTCGCGGCCGGCGCGCACTTCGCCGCGCTCGCCGAGGGCAAGCGGAGCTACTACACGGCACCGATCAAGGCGCTCGTGTCCGAGAAGTTCTTCCAGCTCGTCGAGCTGTTCGGCGCGCAGAACGTCGGCATGGTCACCGGCGACTCCAGCGTGAACGGCGACGCCCCCATCGTCTGCTGCACGGCCGAGATCCTGGCGAACCTGGCCCTGCGCGAAGGTCCGGACGCCGACGTCGACGTCGTGGTGATGGACGAGTTCCACTTCTACGGCGACCCCGACCGCGGCTGGGCCTGGCAGGTGCCGCTGCTCGTGCTCGAACGTGCGCAGTTCCTGCTGATGTCCGCCACCCTCGGCGACGTCACGACCATCGCCGACGACCTGTCCCGACGCACCGGCCGACCCACCGCCCGCGTGACCGGCGTCAGCCGACCGGTGCCGCTCGCGTACGAGTACGTGATGACGCCCGTGCAGGAGACCGTCGAACGGCTGCTGGAGGAGGGCAAGGCGCCGATCTACATCGTGCACTTCGCCCAGGCGGCTGCGCTCGAGCGGGCGCAATCGCTGATGTCGGCGAAGGTCGCTGATCGGGCGCGTCGAGACCAGATCGCGGAAGCGATCGCGGGGTTCCGGTTCAGCGCCGGCTTCGGACAGACCCTGTCCCGCCTGATCCGCGCCGGCATCGGCGTGCACCACGCCGGCATGCTCCCCAAGTACCGACGGCTCGTCGAGCAGCTCGCACAGCGCGGGCTGCTGCCCGTCATCTGCGGCACCGACACCCTGGGCGTCGGCATCAACGTGCCGATCCGCTCCGTGCTCTTCACCGGGCTGACGAAGTTCGACGGCACGAAGATGCGGCAGCTGTCCGCGCGCGAGTTCCACCAGATCGCCGGCCGTGCCGGACGTGCCGGGTACGACACCGAGGGTGACGTCGTCGCCGAGGCCCCCGAGCACGACATCGAGAACGCCCGTGCGGTCGCCAAGGCCGGGGACGACCAGAAGAAGAAGAGCAAGATCAAGCGGAAGAAGGCACCGGAGGGGTTCGTGTCCTGGGGGCAGGCATCGTTCGACCGGCTCATCGGCGCCGAACCGGAACCCATGGTGTCGCGCATGCGCATCACGCACGCGATGGTGCTGTCGGTGGTGGCCCGCGGCGGTTCGGCGTTCGACGAGGTGCGCTCGCTGGTGTTCGACAACCACGAACCGCGTGCCCGCCAGCTCGCGATGGCCCGGCGTGCGCTCGTCATCGCCCGGACCCTCATCAACGCGCAGGTCATCGAGCGGGTGCCGGGGCCTCCGGTCTCCTACCGGCTCACGGTGGACCTGCAGTCGAACTTCGCCCTCAACCAGCCCCTGTCCCCGTTCGCGCTCGCCGCGTTCGAGCTGCTCGATCCTGCTTCTCCGACGTACGCGCTGGACATGGTCTCGATCGTCGAGGCGACACTGGACGACCCGCGGGCGATCCTGTCGCAGCAGCAGTTCAAGGAGCGCGGCGAAGAGGTCGCCCGCATGAAGCGCGAGGGCATCGAGTACGAGGAGCGGATGGAGCTGCTCGAGGAGGTCACCTGGCCTCGCCCGCTGTCCGAGCTGTTGGAGGCGGCGTACGAGACGTACGCGGCGGAACAGCCCTGGGTCCTCGACTTCCAGCTCTCGCCCAAGGCCGTCGTCCGTGACATGTACGAGCGCGCGATGACCTTCGGCGACTTCGTGCGGTTCTACCAGCTCACCCGGTCCGAGGGGCTCGTGCTCCGGTACCTGTCCGACGCCTACCGGACCATGCGGCAGACCATCGCCGAGGAACAGCGGAACCAGGAGCTCGACGACCTGATCGAGTGGCTCGGCGAGGTCGTCCGACAGACCGACTCCTCGCTCGTCGACGAGTGGGAAGCGCTGCTCAACGGCGACGTGCTGCTCGCCCTCGCCGAAGAGCAGGAGATCGCACCGCCGCAGCCAGCGCGGCTCACCGGCAACGTGCGGGCCTTCACCGTGCTCGTGCGGAACGCACTGTTCCAGCGGGTGCTGCTCGCCGCGCGCGACGACGTCGACGGACTCGGGGCGCTCGACGCCGCGGCCGGGTTCGACGGTGACGCGTGGGACGCGGTGCTCGAGGAGTACTACGAGGAGCACGACACGATCGGCACCGATGCCGAGGCGCGGTCGATGTCCTACCTGGTGCTCGACCAGGCGGGGGCGACGGGTGCCGGGGCGACGGGTGTGGGGGCGTCCGGTTCTGGGGCTGCAGGCTCGGCGCGTGTGTGGCGTGCCCGGCAGATCTTCGCGGACCCGTCGGGTGACAAGGACTTCGGGTTCTCGGCGACGATCGACCTCGACGCCTCGGACGAAGCCGGTGAGGCCGTGGTCCGGGTCACCGAGATCGGTCGGTTCGACGGGTGGGCCGACGTGGACGTGGACTGATGCCGGCCGGTGCTGGTTCGTTCGTCTTGCGAGCGCTCGGTGCGGACGACGTCGACGCGCTGCAGGGGCTGCTCGAGACCGTGCCGGAGTACGCCGAGCGGATCACCGGGTACCCGCCGGGACCGTCCGACGGGCTGAGCGCACTCGTGTCTGTTCCGGACGGCTTCGACCCGGCGGGCAAGCACGGGATCGGGCTGTGGGACGGCGACTCGCTCGTGGCGTTCGCTGACGTGCTGCTCGGGTACCCGGCACCGACCACGGCGTACGTCGGACTGCTCGTCGTCCGTGGCGATCGGCAGGGTTCGGGCCTCGGACGGGTCCTGCACGAGGCCGTCGTGTCCCTGGCCGCCGATGCCGGCGCCGACCGACTGCGACTGGGGATCGTGGCGACGAACGCGGCCGGTGCCGAGCCGTTCTGGCGGGCGCTCGGGTACGCACCGACAGGGGAGCGGAAGCCGTACCGGTACGACGGGCTCGAGAGCACGGTGGCGCTGTGGGAGCGGGCGGTCTGATCCTCGTGGGTCAGTGGTGGAGCAGGGTTCGTCAGGGGCGGACCAGGCCCTTCGCCACCAGGCTCCGGGCCGCCGCCACGATCGCCTCGTGCGGATCACGAGGGGTCCAGCCGAGCACGGTGCGGGCCCGCTCGTTCGAGGTGCGCTTGGCGTAGCCGAGGTCGGGCACCATCGCACGGAACTGCGGCTGGGTCTCGGCCGCGGTCCGCACGACGTCGTCGGGCAGCGTCTGCGTCGGGACTGCCCGGGCGTCGTCACCGAGGTGCTCGCGCAGGGTGGCGGCGATCTCGGCCATCTCGAGCGCCGGGCCGTTCGACAAGAGGAACCGCTTGCCCGCTGCATCCGGGGCGGTCGTCGCGGTGACGTGGGCCGCGGCGACGTCACGCACGTCGACGATGGGGATGAACAGTCGCGGTGTCGCGGGCATCGCCCCGGAGAGCATGGACTGCAGGATGTGGTTCGCGCCAGACACCGCGTGCCCCATCGCCGGGCCCATCACCGCGACCGGCATCGTCGTGACGAGCTCCGGCGCACCGGGCTCGGACGTGACGAAGTCCCACGCGGCGCGTTCAGCGAGGGTCTTGCTCTTCCCGTAGGCGTCGACTCCGGGCCCGTCGAGCACCGTCCAGTCGGCCTCGGTGAACACGTGGTCGGAGTGCGGGTAACCCCAGCTGACCGCATGGAAGGCCGAGGTCAGCACGACCCGATCGACTCCGGCCGTGTGTGCGGCGCGCAGCACCCGCAGCGTCCCCTCCACCGCCGGACGGATCACGGTGTCCTCGTCCTCGACGTGGCCGGGCATCACCGGCGAGGCGACGTGGTGCACGACGTCGATGTCCGCGACCGCCTGGGCCCATCCGTCATCGGACGTCAGGTCGGCGGCGACGAACTCCAGCCGGTCGTCGGCGGTCAGGCCGGCCTCGGCGAGGACCGCACGGACCTCGGGTGCACGGTCGAGGGACCGGATCGTGGTGCGGACGCGGTGCCCGGCGTCGAGCAGCTGCAGGATCAGGTGGCCGGCGATGAAGCCGGAGCCGCCGGTGACCAGGACGTGTTCGGTGTTCTCCATGCGTCCAGCATCGTCTCGGGGTCGGATGCGGACCAGTGCCTCGGTGTTCCTGGGTCTCCGAGACCCAGGCTGACCGAGCTCGTCGGTCAGAAGAGCGTGGCCGGCGGGGTCGCCTCGGGCAGTGCGGATGGCTCGGTGACCTCGACGCCGGGCCAGCCCGGACCGTGCGGCACGTCGGTGTGGTTCTGGTACGCGGTGGCGGCACCACGGGCGCGGACGTCGGCGGCCTCGTTCATCTCGTGGCCGACGTGCCCGCGGACCCACTCGAACGTGACCTTGCGGCCCTGCAGCTCGGCGTCGAGCTCCTTGATGATCTCGACGTTCATGACCGGCTTGCCGTCGGCCTTGCGCCAGTTCTTCCGCTTCCACCCGGCGAGCCACTCGGTGCAGGCCTTGATGGCGTACTGGCTGTCGCACAGGATGTGCAGCGGCTCGCCGGAGTCCTTCGTCGCGCGGAGCAACTGCAGGACGGCCGTGAGCTCGCCGATGTTGTTCGTTGCCCGGGGCCAGCCACCGGCGGCCCAGCGGTCGTCGTCGACGTACCAGGCCCAGCCGGCGGGGCCGGGGTTGCCGAGGGCTGAGCCGTCTGCTGCGGCGACGATCGTCACGAGGGGACCTCCTGGTCGGGGCTGGTGCCCGTCGAGCGTAACGGACGGTCGCGTGCCGTCCGCGCCGAGGTCATCGGCGCGCAGGGTCGAGGTTCAGCGTGCTGCCCTCGAGCAACCAGTCGTCGGCTCGGGTCTCCATGTACGGGTTGAGCCACTGCACCTCGGCCGGTGTGATGCCGAACCGCTGCGCGACCGTGGTCAGCTCGTCGCCGTGCGCCACCAGGTAGTCGGCCGGTCGTCCGTCGGCGTCCGTGACGATGCCGTACGCCCCCGGTCGGTCCTTGCCCACGGTGATGCGCAAGTCCGGGTAGGGGTTCGGGATCTTCCAGTCCAGAGCACCGACGGCCAGCACCGATCCGACCCACGGGCGTTTCGACGGGTCTTCGTCCGGCACTGAGGCGGGGACGAGGACGACGCTGCGCAAGTAGTCCGGTCGTGCACCGGCGTCGTTCATGACCACGGTCTTCGGCGGCCCGGAGGCGGCGGTCCACTCGGTCGTGTCCCGCGCCGAGGCGTCACCGCCATCGAGCGGGCTGGCGGTCCGGTGCCGGAACTGCAGGCTCATCTGCTGCGGGTTGGTCGTGCGGTAGCCGGACAGCTGCGCGGTGAACGTACCCTCGTCGTTCGCCACGATGCGCACGTGGATGCTCGTGTCACCGCTCGGGGACGTGACGTCGGTCTCCGCCGCGACCGTGCCCGTGGGCAGGACCTGCTCGACCTCGTCCGGTTCCCCGTCGACTTGCTCGGTCGTGAGCGTCGGATCGGGGATCGGCTCCGCCGTCCGCTCGGTGGCCTGTCGGGTCGGCTTCGGCAGGGTGTCGTCCCCGCCGAACGCCGTGCAGCCCGTCAGCAGCAGCCCCACCATCGCCGTACCGATGACCGCGCTCGCCGCGGTCCGCATCCGTGTCATCGTTCCCCCACGGCAGGGAGCGTACCGCCGGGGTCCGGCCCGATCGACCGCCGTGACCGAACTGGTACTCGGGGCACACGGACTACCGTCCGGGTCATGAGCGACAGCATCCCGGAGACGCCGGATCCCGACTCGACCGACACTGCGTACAGCCCGTCGAGCGAGCGGGAGACCGAGGCGTCGCAGACCGACCAGCGCAGCGACGCCGAACTCGAGGCGGACGGCATCGACACGTCCAAGATCACCGCCGCACCGGGAACGGGAGGCGCGGACGACGCCGGCGACGTGGAACCCGCACCGGGCGATCTGCACCTGCCGTGGCAGTCGGAAGAAGACCGCCGGGGCTAGCGGGACACCCGGTCGAGTTCGCGGACGAGTTCCTCGCCGTCGCGGACGTCCCAGAAGGCGAACACCTGCGGTCCGAACAGCCCGTCGAGTCCGGTGTTCGCGTAGATCTTGGCGGTCGCTCCGCCGGCGAAGAACGCCGCCACTCCGCTCGGATCGCCGGTGTTCCACTCCACCGAACAGTGTCGTCGCCCCCCGGTCCAGGTGATGGTGCGATCGGTGCGTCCCACCGGAACCTCGCGTGTGGTGTTCGGCGTGATGATCAGTGCGCGGCGGTCGGTGACGGCGTACACGGTCGTGCGCTTGCGGTGGGCCTTCACGATGAAGCGCCCGAACACGAGGTGCAGGCCGACCAGTGACAAGACGATCGGGATGATCGCGCCCACGCCGAGGTACCCGTTCCGCACGACGTCGGCCACTGCAAACGAGACGAAGCCGGTCCAGAACAGGGAGAACGGGACGAGGAAGCCGTCCCGCCCCGTGAAGAGCTTCGCCTGGTCGCTCGTGCCGGCCCAGTACAGGTGCTCATCGGGCCCGAGGTGCTTACGGGCGGTCTGCTGAGGATCGTTCACCCCGAAGAACCTACGCCGTCACGCGAGCACCACGTCACGACGGCGCTCCCGTCACGACACCGAGTCGGGGTGCGAGCCCGTCCGCTGCCCGGACTCGAGCGTGGCGATCGCCGCGAGCTCGTCGTCGCTGAGCACGAAGCCGTCGACGTCGAGGTTCGACCGGATCCGCGACGGCGTCACCGACTTCGGCAGCACCACGACCCCCTGCTGCACGTTCCACCGGACGAGGACCTGCGCGACGCTCACCCCGTGTGCGTCAGCGATGCCGGTGAGGATCGGTTCGTCGATCAGCCGACCGCGACCGAGTGGCGACCAGGCTCCGGTGACGATGTCGTGCTGCTGGTGGAACTCCATGAGCTCGCGCTGCGGGAGCCACGGGTGCCGCTCGACCTGGTTGAGCACCGGCGCCTCACCGGTTTCGTCGACGAGCCGCTGCAGGTGCGGCACCTGGAAGTTCGAGACCCCGATGCTCCGCGCCCGGCCGGAGTCGCGCAGCTCGACGAGCGCGCGCCAGGTGTCGACGTAGCGGTCGTTCGCCGCGGCCGGCCAGTGGATCAGGTAGAGGCCGACCGCGTCGAGCCCCAGCCGCTCGAGGCTGCCGTCGAACGCACGCAGGGTCGCGTCGCGCCCCTGGTGGTCGTTCCACACCTTGGTCGTCACGAAGACGTCGTCACGGTCGAGCCCGGAGGCCCGGATCGCGTTCCCGACGCCGGTCTCGTTGCCGTACATCTCGGCCGTGTCGACGTGCCGGTAGCCGGCTTCGAGCGCGAGACCGACCGCCGTCTCGGCCTCGGTGTCGTCGACCTTGTAGACGCCGAACCCGATCGCGGGGATCGCGGCGCCGTCACGCAGGGGAAGTGAACTGACCATGCACCCATCCTGCCGGTGCGTGGCGGGCGCGCGCCGGGCCTCCCGGCCATCTGTGGAGAACGCGACCCGCCCGCCGGACGCTCGTTCCTTCCCACATCGGCCGCGATGGCAAATGCAATCGGGCATACCTGGTCAGAACTTTCGACCAGGTACGCCCGATTCGACCAGGTACGCCGCCGAGAGCCCGCGCCCGCTCAGGTCGGCAGGACCACCGGCTCGGTGTCGGGGATGGGGCTGGCGTCACGGCCGCGCAGGTCGGGCAGCCAGCGCTTGGCCCCGAGCGCGACGACGACGCCCACCCCGGCCATCACGGCGCCGACCGTGAAGCCGCCCACCGGGCCGCTGCTGTCGATCAGGAAGCCGGCGACCGCGGAACCACCCGCGGCACCGATGAGCTGGCCGGTGCCCATCCAGCCGTAGGCCTCGGCGGTGTCGGAGAACTTGACGGTGGCGGAGACCGAGCCGAACATCACCGCGAGTGCCGGTGCGATGCCGATGCCGGCGATCACGAGGGCGATGCAGAGCCACCAGAAGTTCGTGCCGCCCAGGGCGAGCGCGAGACCGACGAAGACGATCGCCATGCGCGTCCACAGGGTGTTGGGGGAGATCGGACGGTGGCCGAAGGCCAGGCCGCCGAACAGGGACCCGACCGCGAAGACGGCCAGGACGATGCCGGCGTTCGGGCTGCCCTCGCCGAAGACGCTGGTGACGCTGGCCTCGACCGCCGCGCACGCGCCGATGAGCAGCAGACCGGTCAGGGTGGCGACGACGACCGACGGGCGCTTCAGCACCACGCCGAACGCGCGCTTCGAGCGGGGGATGCGGACGCGGCCGAGCTCGGGGGAGGCGATGAACCAGATGCCGCCGACCACCAGGAAGACCATGGCGACGACGATCGCCTCGACCGTGCCGACCTGGGTCGCGACGAAGGTGGTGATGACCGGTCCGGCGACCCAGATGAGTTCCTGGGCGCTGGCGTCGAGCGAGAACAAGGGGGTGAGCTGCGACGAGGTCACCATCTTGGGGTAGATGGTGCGCACCGCCGGCTGCACGGGAGGGACCGCGAGACCGCCGAGGAACCCGACCACCACGTAGCCCCAGAGCGGCATGAGCACGAAGCCGATGACCCCCATGCTCACGAGCGCGACGATGCTCGTCAGGATGAGGACGGGACGCATGCCCCAGCTGCCCATCCAACGGCTGGTGAGCGGGCCCGCCAGGGCCTGCCCGACACTCGTCGTCGCGAGCACCAGGCCGGCGGCGCCGTAGGAGTGGAAGACGTGCTCGACGTGCAGCAGGTAGGCCAGCGAGAGCATCCCGAACGGGAAGCGCGCGGTGAGCTGTGCAGCGATGACACGACCCACGCCGGGGGTCTTCAGGAGGGGGCCGTACGTGCTCACGAGACGAGTGTACGGACCGGACGGATCGGGGTGTCACCCGTCCGGGGGAGGTGTGGAGGAGGTCCTCGTCGACACCGTTCTCAGACACGCCGACGGGAGGTGTCGAGAACTTCCGTCCACAGCTTGTGGAGAGTGTCGGTGGTGGGTGCGAGAGTGGCGGAAAACCGGGCCTCCGGGAATCCACAGTCTGTGGATCGGGTTGTGGAAACTACAGGCGTGTAACACTTTCTCTTGTGGTCGACGGGTCCGCCGGGCACAACATGTAGTAGCGTCGTCCTCAGCACCGCACACGAACTTCGGACCTGGAATCAGGCCCAGAAACCAGGGGAGAACATGGCCGTCACCGTCTACACCAAGCCGTCCTGCGTCCAGTGCACAGCGACGTACCGGGCCCTCGACAACAAGGGCATCGAGTACGAAGTGCACGACGTCTCCACCGACGAGGCAGCCCTCGAGCACGTCAAGAGCCTGGGCTACATGCAGGCCCCCGTCGTCGTCACGGACGACGACCACTGGTCGGGCTTCCGCCCCGACAAGATCGCGACGCTCAGCGCCGAACTGGCGTAGTCGTCTCCCGTCCTGTGGACGGTCACCCCGGACCCGCTCAGGAGGCCCGGATCGCCGCCCACAGGACACCCCCGGTCCGTCTGTCCGCACCTTCCACCGAGGAGCGCGCCATGAGCCGATTGGTCTACTTCTCGAGCGTGTCCGGGTACACCGCGCGCTTCGTCGAGAAGCTCGGCCGCGACGCGGACCGGATCCCGCTCTACCCGAGCGAACCCTTCCTCCACGTGGACGACCCCTACGTCCTGTTCCTGCCCACCTACGGTGGCGGCAACGGCGAGGGTGCGGTCCCCAAGCAGGTCATCAAGTTCCTCAACGACGCGCACAACCGCTCGCTCATCCGCGGTGTGGTCGTCGGCGGCAACACGAACTTCGGCGAGGCCTACGGCCTGGCAGGGGACGTCATCGCGCGGAAGTGCAACGTCCCCCTTCTCTACAGATTCGAACTCTTCGGGACCCCTGACGACGTGTCGGCGGTCAACTCAGGATTGGATGCATTTTGGACGCAGCAGTTGCAGACGTCGATCTGACGTCGCCGCAGACGGGGATGGACTACCACTCCCTCAACGCGATGCTCAACCTCTACGACGCGGACGGCAACATCCAGTTCGACAAGGATCGTGAGGCCGCCAAGCAGTTCTTCCTGCAGCACGTCAACCAGAACACCGTCTTCTTCCACAACCTGAAGGAGCGGCTCGACTACCTGGTCGAGAACGAGTACTACGAGCGCGAGACGATCGACATGTACTCGCTGGACTTCATCCAGCGACTCAACGACCTGGCGTACTCGAAGAAGTTCCGGTTCCAGACGTTCCTCGGTGCGTTCAAGTACTACACGAGCTACACGCTCAAGACCTTCGACGGCAAGCGCTACCTCGAGCGCTTCGAGGACCGCGTCGTCATGACCGCCCTCGGCCTGGCCCAGGGCAACGAGCAGCTCGCGATCGACCTCGTCGAGGAGATCGTCGCCGGCCGCTTCCAGCCCGCCACCCCGACGTTCCTCAACACGGCGAAGGCCCAGCGCGGCGAACTCGTCTCCTGCTTCCTGCTGCGCATCGAAGATAACATGGAGTCGATCTCGCGTGGGATCAACTCCTCCCTGCAGCTCTCGAAGCGCGGCGGCGGCGTGGCCCTGCTCCTCTCCAACATCCGCGAGGCCGGCGCCCCGATCAAGCAGATCGAGAACCAGTCTTCGGGCATCATCCCCGTGATGAAGCTGCTGGAAGACTCCTTCTCCTACGCGAACCAGCTCGGTGCGCGTCAGGGTGCCGGCGCGGTCTACCTCAGCGCCCACCACCCGGACATCATGAAGTTCCTCGACACCAAGCGCGAGAACGCCGACGAGAAGATCCGCATCAAGACGCTGTCCCTTGGCGTCGTCGTGCCGGACATCACGTTCGAGCTCGCGAAGAACAACGAGGACATGTACCTGTTCTCGCCGTACGACGTCGAGAAGGTCTACGGCGTCCCCTTCGGTGACGTCCCGATCTCCGAGAACTACCGCGCGATGGTCGACGACTCGCGCATCAAGAAGACGAAGATCAAGGCGCGTGACTTCTTCACGACCATCGCCGAGATCCAGTTCGAGTCGGGTTACCCGTACATCGTATTCGAGGACACGGTGAACAAGGCCAACCCGATCAAGGGTCGGATCAACATGTCCAACCTGTGCTCGGAGATCCTGCAGGTGAACACCCCGACGACCTTCAACGAGGACCTGTCCTACAAGGAGATCGGCAAGGACATCTCCTGCAACCTCGGGTCGCTGAACATCGCGCTGACGATGGACTCGCCGGACTTCGGCAAGACCATCGAGACCGCAATCCGTGGCCTCACGTCCGTGTCGCAGATGTCGCACATCGCCTCGGTGCGTTCCGTCGAGGACGGCAACGACAAGTCGCACGCCATCGGCCTCGGCCAGATGAACCTGCACGGTTACCTCGCTCGTGAGCGCGTCTACTACGGCTCCGAAGAGGGCATCGACTTCACGAACATCTACTTCTACACGGTGCTGTTCCACGCCCTGCGCGCCTCGAACAACATCGCCATCGAGACCGGCGAGACCTTCGACGGGTTCCGCGACTCGAAGTACGCGTCGGGTGAGTTCTTCGACAAGTACACCGACCAGGCGTGGACCCCCGCGACCGCTCGTGTCGCCTCGCTGTTCGACAACGCGAACATCACGATCCCGACGCAGGAGGACTGGAAGGCGCTGAAGGCGTCCGTCCAGGAGCACGGCATCTACAACCAGAACCTGCAGGCCGTCCCGCCGACCGGTTCGATCTCGTACATCAACCACTCGACGTCGTCGATCCACCCGATCGCGTCGAAGATCGAGATCCGCAAGGAAGGCAAGCTCGGCCGCGTCTACTACCCGGCGCCGTTCATGACGAACGACAACCTGGACTACTACCAGGACGCGTACGAGATCGGTGCCGAGAAGATCATCGACACGTACGCCGCGGCGACGCAGCACGTGGACCAGGGCCTGTCCCTGACGCTGTTCTTCAAGGACACCGCCACCACGCGTGACATCAACAAGGCCCAGATCTACGCATGGCGCAAGGGCATCAAGACGATCTACTACATCCGTCTGCGCCAGCTCGCCCTCGAGGGCACCGAGGTCGAGGGCTGCGTCAGCTGCATGCTGTAGAGCTGCTGCTCTCTTCCTGGAGGCGCGGGGCGGGCCCCGCCCCGCGCCTCCAGTCCGTCATCAGATCACCATCTCGAATCCGGAAGACAATCCCATGACCCTCACCGACCCGGTCCACGCCACGGGCAAGTCCATCCCGCTGATCAGCTCGGTCAGTGCCATCAACTGGAACCGCATCCAGGACGACAAGGACGTCGAGGTCTGGAACCGGCTGGTCAACAACTTCTGGCTCCCCGAGAAGGTGCCGCTGTCGAACGACGTGCAGTCGTGGAACACGCTGACGCCGGCAGAGCAGCAGCTCACCATGCGGGTCTTCACCGGCCTGACGCTGCTCGACACCATTCAGGGCACCGTCGGCGCGATCAGCCTGATCCCCGACGCGATCACCCCGCACGAAGAAGCCGTCTACACGAACATCGCGTTCATGGAGTCGGTCCACGCGAAGAGCTACTCGTCGATCTTCTCGACGCTGGCCTCGACGCCCGAGATCGACGACGCCTTCCGCTGGTCCACCGAGAACGTGAACCTGCAGAAGAAGGCCCAGATCGTCCTCGACTACTACACCGGCGACGACCCCCTGAAGCGCAAGGTCGCCTCGACGCTGCTCGAGTCGTTCCTGTTCTACTCCGGCTTCTACCTGCCGATGTACTGGTCGTCCCGCGCCAAGCTCACCAACACCGCTGACCTGATCCGCCTGATCATCCGCGACGAAGCCGTCCACGGGTACTACATCGGGTACAAGTTCCAGAAGGGCCTCGAAGGCGCTTCCGAAGAGCGCAAGCAGGAGATCAAGGACTACACGTTCAACCTGCTCTTCGAGCTCTACGAGAACGAGGTGCAGTACACGCAGGACCTCTACGACCAGGTCGGGCTGACCGAGGACGTCAAGAAGTTCCTGCACTACAACGCGAACAAGGCGCTGATGAACCTGGGCTACGAGCCGATGTTCCCCAAGGAGACGACGGACGTGAACCCGGCGATCCTGTCGGCGCTGTCGCCGAACGCCGACGAGAACCACGACTTCTTCTCGGGGTCCGGGTCGTCGTACGTCATCGGCAAGGCGGAGAAGACTGAGGACGAGGACTGGGACTTCTGATCTTGGTCTGACTCGTGGGGACGCCCCGCTGGCTTCGGCTGGCGGGGCGTTTCTGTGTCCGTATATCGTCCCGTCAACGAAATGGAGCGCGGACGGGCTATGTGAGACAGGGTTTGTCTACCTGCTGAAGCGTGGAGCGGTTTCTCCGGTGGTCGACCGGCTATCGGAAGCCGCAGGTCGCCAACAGAATCGTTCGTCAGCGGCTGGGTAAGAGCTGCGCAAATCCGCGCCCGCGGCGTGCGGACTAGCGCAGCGCGGCGTTGATGACACTAGCGTCGAGTACCGTGTGAAGGTGCGCAAAGCCCCACTCAGCCCTGACGATGTTGTGCAACTAGATTCGCTAGCCCCCGACTACCGAGCGCGGGACCACGGCACCTATCTCGCGGCGCTCGAGCACGCAATCGACAGTCAGCCGGGTGCACGCAACATCGCGCTCGCTGGGCCATATGGAGTCGGCAAAAGCAGTGTTCTCGGCGAGCTCGCGAGACGACGCAAACGCAAGGTCATCAACATCTCGTTGCTCACACTCGGAGTTCAGCCGGAACCGTTGAGGGACAACGCCGACATGAATCCGGCGGCGAACACGACCACCAACCGCATACAGAAGGAGATCGTCAAGCAGCTGCTCTACCAGCAGAGTCCCGGAAAGACGAAGCAGTCCCGGTTCCGCCGTATCGATCGCCCGCACTGGTGGATCGAGCTGCTGGCCGCCACTATCGGCGGCGCAGCTCTGGTCGGTGTCCTTCTTCTCGCCGGCCTGCTGGACCCAGCACTGCGATCCGTCGGGATCGAACCGCCGTCGTTCGAAGAGTGGCTTCCTCTCGTGGCACTCGCGGTACTCGCGGTCGGTGCAGCGGGGTGCGTTGTCCTGCTCGCTCGGATGGTCAGCCGCGGCCGCATCGGTATCGAAAAGGTTGCGGCTGGGCCCGCGACGATCTCCCTCCCTGCTAGGTCAACGAGCTACTTTGATGAATACCTCGACGAACTTATTTACTTCTTCGAGGTAAACCGACGACGCGACATTGTGGTCATCGAAGACCTCGACCGGTTCGGTGACCCTCTCATTTACGAGTCGCTACGGTCCTTAAATTCGCTCCTCAATGCAGCTCACCAACTCCGTCGGCGGAACATCCGGTTCGTGTACGCCGTCCGCGACAGCGTGTTCGAACGACTTGGCCGCGAACCCGACGGCCCAACAGACGACACGCGCGCCGAGCTTGGTCGTGGAAATCGCACCAAGTTCTTCGAACTCATCATCCCCATGGTGCCGTTCATCACCCACAAGAACGCGCGAGACCTCCTGCAGCGCACCCTGCAATCCCGTGGCTACTCCATGTCCAGAGAGCTGATCGATCTCGCCGCGAGACATCTCCCGGATATGCGCCTCATACATAACATCATCAACGAATATGAAGTCTTCAAGCGGCAGCTCCTCGATGTTCCCACTCCGGTTCCCGAGCTCACGCATGAGCGGCTCTTCGCTCTGATGCTGGTCAAAAACACACAGGCAAAAGACTTCGAAGCGATACGCCACGGCGAAAGCAGTTTAGACAAGCTCTACGACACCTGGCGCGCATTCGTGGTCGCCAACCAGGACCGACTTCGAGCCGACACCGATCAACGACAACGCCGCATCCAACGCGAGACAGCCGTCGAGGAGCACGCTAAGCAACTTGCGGAAACTCTGCTCTCGCGCATTCAAGGCCTTGTCCAGGCGCCCGGAAGCGGCCTGGTGAGTGGGTCCATCAGCGTGAATGGGAGCGCCATCGACGAGAAACGCATGCGCACGGCTTCATTTTGGAATGACCTTCGAGAACACAATCGAACGATCGACCTCGTGGCGCATAGGACGAATTCCTATAGCCACCAAACGATGCAGATAGGGGTCGACGAGCTTGAACTGCTCCTCGGCCTGCAAATCGACAGCACCGCGTTTTCAGCCGCAGCAGTTGCGAAAGACCGCACTGAGACAGTGCAGAATGGTGTGGCACTACAATTCCTGCGCCGCCATTCCTGGAAGGACCTATTTCTCCATTCCGAATTCAGCTACTCGGCAACCGAGGGCAAGGCGCTCACATTCCGAGAATGGGCTTCCGAGCTCCTGCCATCTTCGCTAATGGTGGAGCTCGTCGAGCATGGGTACGTCACCGAGTACTTCCCGCTCCACGTTTCAGCGTTCTATGGCGAACTGATCCGCCCGGACGCGATGACCTATATCATGCGCAACATCGACCACGGAACCGCCGATTCAGAGTATCCACTCGAACCGGAGGACGTCGACGCCATCCTGGCTGACCAAGGCAGGTCTATCCTGTCTGAACCCAGCGTGCGCAACGTGTCGATCATCGACCGCCTATTGGTATCTGAACCTTCCGGAGCGACGACCATCATTAGGTCTCTCCGAGGGGCGGATGGAATTGTATTTATCAATCGGTATCTCAACGCCGGGCAGGAGAGGGCCCTGTTTGTCGCTGCGCTCGTGCCGCACGCGAAGTTCCTCCTGCGCTACCTCGTGGAGGACGCACCCCTTGAGCTCGACGAACGCATTCATCTGGTCAGCGTCGCAATCGATCACCGAGACGTTGACGTTGAGTACGAATTAGACGACTCAATCGCCGTGTTCCTCGAGCATCATGCCACCCGGATGCCGGTGCTCACGATCGAAACCGGCGAGCATGCTCAACGTGCCGTCGAGTTCGTGCAGTACGCAGGTGCAACACTCCCCGATGTCTCCGCATTGTCGCCCGCCGCGATCGAGTCGATGGGCGGGACGCGCGCGTACCGCTTCACTGCCGGAAACCTAAGGCACTTGACGGGGTCGACGTCATTGGCGCTAGACCGCCTACAAGAGCACAACGATGAGATGTACAGGTACGCGCTCGACGAACCTGAGATGTACTTCGCCGCTCGCACCGCAGCATCGGAAGCCTCTCCAACCATTGATGACGCGTCGAAGTTTGCAGCCGTACTCCGAGACACAGAACGTTGGAAATCAGAACACCTCGCCGCGCTGGTGGAAGGGGCAAGCGAGGACTGCAGGGTTGACGTGCTCGGTGAAGTTCCGGCGGTCAGCTGGCCAATCCTCGCTCAGGAAGTCCGCGCGCCTGCAACTTTCGAGAACGTCGGCGCGTACCTGAACCACTTCGACGACGTCGACGCTTCTCTGGCGGCGTTGCTCCGTGACGCTGACAGCATCGGCGACGTACCGAACGAGGATGAAGAGGCACGAACGCGCGTCGCCGTGGCGATCATCAACGCTGGGTCAGCGCACATCGACGTGCCGCACAGGATCAAGCTTGCCGCATCACTGCATCCCGAGATGCTGCCAATTGCCGAACTCACCCCCGAGCGCGGCATGCTCGTCGGGGAGCTCCTCCGAGCTGGACTCATCGACGATGATGCGTCGGCCTTTGATACCCGCTTGATGCTGGACTGGCCGACACAACAGCACGCGGTAGTGAACTCTGCCGCGTTCGAGGACCTTGTCGGGCCAGACGTACTAGAGCCGCAGTTCATCGCACCCTTAATGCGAAGCGTCGAAATTTCTCCTCGAGCCCAGGCCGCCCTGGTCAGCGCCTTCGGGGAGTACAAGACCGTCCCCAGTGACGCGTTCCGCGCCATCGCCGAATGCGCTCTCTCCGGGCGGGTCCAGCTCGAGCCGTCGGAGATAGCGATGCTTCTACGTGGCGACGTACCTGCCTCCGATATCCTCGAACTTCTGAATCGAGGTGGCGAGGTTGTGCCGCTCGACCTCGTCGGGCAAACGCTCCGGCAACTCGGGGAACCGTACGCTGCGGTCGCTGATCCCGGCAGACGCCGGCCTCTGCTGCCTGCAACTCCCGCGCTCCGTAGCGTTCTGCAGCGGTTGCACGCTGCCGGCATTGTCTCCGGATTCAAAGACGAGGCTGCCGGCCGACTCCGCGTGACGATGCACCGCAGCTAACGGGATGTGTGTACGCGGACGCGCCGGTGGCTCCGATACTGACGTTCGGTGTGAGCGGCAAGCCCTGCGTTTGTGGCCCCACCCGTTACGCGCCTCACGGCGAGTTCCGCATGGCGATGGTCATCCGGACGAGATCCCACCACTGGGCGGCCCGGCCGCCTGGGGTGCGCGGTCGTCAGCGCGCTCTTGAACCCCTCTCACCCGGGACGGGCGATGTACAGTCCAGCCCGTCCGCGGTCATAGTGAGCCATGAGGTCTCAACGGGGGAAGTCGTCGCGTCCGAGGCGCGAAACGCCCCCGCGTAGCAGACGCATGGTTGCCGCGTTTACAGCCGGTGTGCCACTCATGATCACCTTGATACTCGCGAGTCCAGGTGTTGCGACTGCCTCGACCGAAGCGCCGACACCGACGGCAGTGGCTACAGCGGATACGGGAACGCCACCCAGTCCGACGCCGTCTGACCCGTCAAGCCCAGCCCCAACTACGGTGCCGAGCTCAGTCCCGACTGCCGCGCCAAGCCCGACCGCGTCCCCTATCCCGGCTCCGACCCAGACCGCTGGCGCGTCCGCATCCCCGGGCGTCCCGCCGGATCCCACTCCTCAGGTGAGCGCCCCGGGCGCCGCCGCTTCGACTCCTGCTGCAGCACCTCCGACCGTTCTGGCGTTGGTTCCGAATGCGAACACGGCGCTGATGGCGTGGGTGGGAACCGCGGCGGATCGGCCGGCCACGCTGCTGACGTTGCAGGCCGCGTTGAACGCCGTGCCCGTCGGCGGGAAAGTCTCGTTCGACTCGAACGACTACGCGTTCACGACCGCACTGACCGTGCCCCGACAGGTCACTCTGGAGACAGCGTCTGCGTCGACCCTGTTTGCGCGTTTCACCATCAGCGGCGGTGGGCTGACCGCGGCGGAGACGGTCAGGTTCGGTGTGGTCGCGACACCGGTGTTCTCCGTCACCGGCAACGACGTCACGCTGTCCGACCTTCGGGTGAGCAACCCGAACGCGGTCGCGAGACCGACCGGCGTGCAGCTCGGCGCGGGGGTGACCGGCACCAGCATCACGAATTTCGCCATGGATGGCGTCGGGCAGGCATCCTCGTACGGCATCAACCTCACAACCGGCGCGGCAACGATCACGGACCCAACCATCAGCGGCGTCGCGACCGGCATCGGCAGCACCGCGGCAGCGACGACGGTTGGGATCAGTGTCACCGGCGGGAGCATCACCGCGACGACGGCTGGTATCGCTCTCGGCACGGCGACTGCGCCTCGTGTCGATGGCACGACGTTGACCGGGCCGGGAGCGGCGGGCACCGGCATCGACCTGCAGAACGCCTCCGCCGCTGACATCAGCAACGTGCACGTGTCCTCGTTCAACCGCGGCATCGGCACCACGGGAACAAGCACCGCGGCCGGGGCGACGATCACGAATCCCACCATCATCGGTGCAGGTTCAGAGGGCATCTCGCTCGGCAGCACCAGCGGTGCAAGTATCACTGGCGCCACGATCACTGGCACCGGTGCGGCTTCCTCCCGCGGCGTGAACATCTACCGCGCCACCAGCGTCACGATCACAGAACCAACTGTCGGCTCCTTCGCGTACGGCATCTACACGGACATCGGCGACACCGGAGCTGGACCGCGGATCATCCGGCCGACCATCACTGCCGTCACGGGAGGCATCACCCTCGGTTCAACGCAGGGTGCGACCATCACCGACTCCACCATCACCGGCTCTGCCCTCGGCACGGGCATCAACTTCATGAACGCTGGCCGGGTGACGGTCCGCGATGGGACGATGAACGGGCTGCTCTACGGTGTCGGCACGACGTCTCAGCTCACCGCTGACAGCGACCGGACCGACATTGTCATCAGCCGCATCACCGTCGTCGGCGCCCCGAACTCATCCAACGCGGTCACCCTCCTCGGTGTGACGAACACCCGCATCAGCGACATCGTCGCGGAGATCGCCGGTGCTGGCGTCATCACGCACGACTCCTCCGATGTCACCGTGACCGGCGTCGATGTCACCGGGCGGCCCGGCACTTCTTCCGCCAGCGGGGCTGCGGTCCTCCGCGCCTACGACTCGCAGCGCGTGAACCTCTCGCTGTCGAGCATCAACGGCGGTTCGTACGGCGTCTTCTACTCATCCAGCACCGACTCGGTGGTCACCGGGATCCTCGTCGAGAACGTGTCCGAGTACGGCATCTACGCCCGCAGCAGCGCCGATCTCAACATCGGCACCAGCATCTTCCGGAACAACGGCGCGGTCGGGAACATCGTCGTCACGGTTCCCCGCGACGGCATCAGCCACGACGTGCGGATCCACGCCAACACGATGACCGACAACCGTGGCGGTGTGAACCTCTCTGCCGGCACCCGTGCAGTCCGCTTCACCGACAACGTCGTCACCGGCCAGCCGGCCGTCCTCACCGCCGCCCCCGCGCACGACGTCACCATCGCTGACAACACCGTCACCCAGAGCGCCGACGACGCAACGGCCGTGATTGTCGTCCCGACGTACGAAGACGGCGAACAGCGGGGGTCGTACTCGTCTTCCGGTATCTCCGTCCGCGACAACCGCTTCGTCGGAGCCGGGACTTGGATCCGTGTTGGCTCCCCACCGGACAGCGCCAGCGCAGCTTTCCGCACAGTGCAGGACCCCGTTCTCGTGGTCGGCAACACCTTCCCAGCCGACTCGACCGCCATCTGGACGTTCCCCAACGCTGTCGTCGGCGAAGACACTGCCGGAGCCGTGGACCGTGCCGGTGCAGCTCGAGCCGCCGCATCGGTGGTGGTACCCAACGGTCCCGTGGCGGTGGACGCGAGGAACCACGGCAACCCGAACGACTGGGCGTCGCCCTGCAAGGCCACGGGCTACCTCGACGACGACCTCCGCTACGACGGCGGCGGAGCCGCCGTGTACGAGCTGACCGTCGCGCCGGTGCTCTACCCGGAGAACTGTGTCGACCTGTCGCTCACCGAGACGCCGACGACGCCGACAGGCACCCCGGTGCGCGTCGGTGACACCGTGACGTGGACGCTCACCCCGCACAACGACGGCCCGGGCGCAGCGCCAGCCAGGTGGACGGTGACGCAGCTCCTGCCGGACGGCGTGACCCTGGTGTCGATGACCGGCGACGGGTACCGGTTCGCTGGCACCACCGGCACGGCGGAGGCCCCGCTGCCGTCCGGCGCGGATGGATCACTGATCACCGTCACCGTCCGCATCGGAGGGACGTCTAAGGCAACGCTGCACAACGTTGCGTTCCTCGCACCCGCGGCGGCTCGGGACGTCGACGGTGACGGCTACGAGGACCCGATCATCGAACGGACGAACCCCCTCGTCGTGCCCACCGTCGACACAGACGCGGTCGCATCGCCGACCGACAATGACGCCGACGGCGTCTGGACGATCGCCGCCGATGAGCCGACACCAGGAGGCGGAGGCGGAGGCGGCGGCGGTGGCGGTGGCGGTGGCGACCAGGATTCTGATGGAGTGCCGGGCGGCAGCGGAATCGCGCCTGCCAATGCATCAGACATCGGCATCCCGGGCGGATACAACCCCTACGGCGAGGCCACAACACTCGCATGGACCGGTGTGTCACTTGCCGCGCCGTTCGCCGCAGCGGTCCTCCTGCTCATCGCCGGGACGGTCACGGGGCTGATCGAGCGACGCCGTCGGCGGACTGCGAATCATCGACTGTAGGGCTTCATTGAGCTTCGATGCCGGTTGGGGGTCGCGGTGCGAGACGAGGCGGACTCGGGAAGTCGGCGGATCCTCGCGCCATGAACGCTCTACTCATCGGGTACGCCCGCGTCTCAACCTACGAACAGGACCTCACCGCTCAGCGAGTCGCGCTTGAACGGCTTGGAGTCCTCCCGCCCAACATCCACACCGATCATGGCCTGACTGGCACGAACAGATCTCGACCAGGGCTGCGCGAAGCGCTCGCATCTTGTCGTGACGGGGACACTCTCGTAATCGCGAAGCTCGACCGGCTCGCACGAAGCCTCCGCGACGCGAAGGACATCGTCGACGAGCTCACTGCGAAGAACGTCAAGCTGAACATCGGCGGTTCCGTCCACGACCCGAACGATCCCGTCGGCCGGCTACTGTTCAACGTCCTCGCCATGGTGGCCGAGTTCGAATCCGACCTGATCCGAGCCCGAACACGGGAAGGGATGCAGATCGCGAAAGCCAAGGGCCATCTCCGCGGCCGGCAACCCAAACTCAGCTACGCGCAACAACGCCACCTCCTTGAGGTCCACCAAGCCGGCACTCACTCGGTCGCCGAACTCGCCGAGCTGTTCGGTATCGGACGAGCCACTGTCTACCGCTGCATCGAACGACAAGCACACCCCAACCGCTAATCCCTCAGCTCCGCTCTCAAACGCAGGCGTTCGAGAGCGGAGCCTCACCTGCGACCGGAACCGTAACGGACGCGGCCAGGCAGTTTCGAGCAAGCTCGTCCGCTAAACGACCGGCTACCGGGACGGTTTGCGCTGGCTCGATTCTCACGAGAGGGACGACGGACAGTCGCCGCGCTTGACACGCTGCCCGCCTACTGTCGCT
>NZ_SMBV01000013.1:0-49750 GCF_004346515.1 Curtobacterium sp. PhB191 | reverse complement strand
GACACCCGAAGATGCTCCGCCAGAGAGGCTGGTGAATCCGCTGCCCGGGGAAGAACCGTGGCGGACAAGATCCCCGGGTAAACCCAGTGACCGTCGCAGCCGTTCCGTTCTCCGCCGCCGTGGCAACGAGAGGTAACACTACACAGGCTCCGGGGGCCTCGCCAACCGTGGTTCCTCCCGGGCGTGTCGGCCCGGGAGCCCCCGTCGGCGGCGGGGCTACTCCGCTGCAGCGAGCTGCCCGCAGGCCCCGTCGATCTCCTTGCCGCGGGTGTCGCGCAGGGTCGTCGGGATACCCGCGGCGTTGAGCCGGCGGACGAACTCGTCCTGCACGTGCACCTCGGACGAGGTCCACACGGAGCCCGGTGTCGGGTTGAGCGGGATCGGGTTGACGTGCACCCAGCCCTTGCCGCGCTTGTTGAGCTTCTCGGCGAGCAGGTCCGCACGCCAGGCGTGGTCGTTCATGTCCTTGATGAGCGCGTACTCGATCGAGACACGACGGCCCGTCTTGACGTAGTAGTTGTGCGCGGCGTCGATCGCCTCGTCGGCCTTCCAGCGCGAGTTCACCGGGATGAGCTCGTCGCGGAGTTCGTCGTCCGGGGCGTGCAGCGACAGCGCGAAGGTCACCGGGATGTTCTCGTCCGCCAGCTTGAGGATCGCGGGCACCAGCCCGACGGTCGAGATCGTGATGCCGCGGGCGCTCATGCCGAGGCCGTTCGGCTGCGGCGCGACCATCAACCGCACGGCGTCCATCACCCGCTTGTAGTTGGCGAGCGGCTCCCCCATGCCCATGAACACGATGTTCGTGACGCGCTCGGCGTCGACGCGGTCCTTGCCGCCCTTGCGGGGATCGCCCCCGAGTTCCCCGGCGGCGATGGCCGCGTTGGCCCGGACGATCTGCTCGATGATCTCGGCGGTGGACATGTTGCGGGTCAGCCCCGCCTGGCCGGTGGCGCAGAACGGGCAGTTCATACCGCAGCCGGCCTGCGAGGAGACGCAGAGCGTGATGCGACCGGGGTACCGCATGAGCACCGACTCGACCAGGGCGCCGTCGTGCAGCTTCCACAGGAACTTGATCGTGTCGCCGTTGTCCGTCGCCAGCCGCCGGGTCTCGGTCAGCAGGGGCGGCAGCATCCCGGCGACGAGCTGCTCGCGCTGGGCGGCCGGCAGGTCGGTCATCTTGTCCGGGTCGGACGTGTAGTGCGTGAAGTAGTGGGTCGCGAGCTGCTTCGCGCGGAAGCCCGGCAGCCCGAGTTCCTTGACGCGGGCCTCGCGCTCCTCGGCCGTCAGGTCGGCCAGGTGCACGGGCGGCTTGCCGCGCTTCGGCGACGCGAACTGCAGCAGCGGACGGCCGTCGGTGTCGGTCGCCTGCTTCCAGCCCTCGGTGCGCGGGCGCACCTGCGGACGAGCAGACTGCTGCTGTTCGAACGGGGTACGGGTGTCGGAAGCCATCAGGCCAGGATACGGGAGGCCCGTGACACGTCGGTGCCGGACCCTCCGGTGGCCGGGATGGTCACCATCCACGGCCCCGCCTGCGTCGGGTCAGCTGCCGGCGGGCAGCAGGCGCGCGAAGTGGTGCGCGGCCGAGTACATCGGCACGATGTCGACGACCTCGCCCGGGTGCGGTGCCTGCAGCACGAGTCCCTGGCCGAGGTACAGGCCGACGTGGTCCTCGTCGTCGTACACGACCATGTCGCCGGGCAGCGCCTCGGACTCGGGGATCGTCGTCGCCGCGGCGTCCTGCGTCGGGACGTAGTGCACGAGCGGGATGCCGACAGCCGCGTACGCGACCATCGTCAGGCCGGAGCAGTCGATGCCCTCGTGGCTCGCGCCACCCTCGACGTACGGGTCCCCCATGTACTGCAGGGCGGTCTCGACGATGGTGGCGCGGTCGCCGCCGGCGGACAGCGCCGCCGAAAGGGCCGACTGCGCCTGGGCCGTCGTCACCCCGAAGCGCAGGTCGAGCGTCGGGTACGAGACGACCGTGGTCGTGGTGGTCATGCCGTCGGTCGTGACGACGGGGACCTTGACGTCGTGCGCCACGGTGAAGGTCTGCGCGGCCTGCGAGGTCGTCGTGCCCTGCTGCGTCTCGGCCGGGGTCGCCGCGTTCGCCGGCACGGCCAGGGTCAGGCTCGAGGTCACGGCGATCGCCGGTGCGAGCAGGATCGCGGCACGCTTGGCGTTCGCGGTGCGGCGGATGTGCCGCGGGTCGACGGCCCGCTCGGCACGCAGGACGGCCTTCCGGCTCAGCACGGCCGCACCGGCGCTCGAGGCGACCGGGAGCGGACGCGGCTGCATCCGGACGGTGCGGGTCGGCTTCGGGTGCTCCACGAACGTGGCCCGGGCAGCAGCGGGACCGAGGGCCGAGCGACGACCACGGGGACGGGACGGCTGCGGCTGCGGAGACGCCGGAGCGGGTTCCACCGCGGTGTGCGGGGTCCCTCGCGAGGGCTGTCGGTCTTCGGCTGCTGCAGGCAGGGCGTGGCGTCCCATGGGTCCTTCCGGGTCGGGACCGCTGGGCGATCCGGAAAGTAACGTATTGGTCACGGGGCGGATCGAGGCTGGGCAGTCGCGGAGTGTTCCTGCGGCTCGTCACAGGAACGGGCGGTCCTCGCAGGTCGCTCAGATGCGGCGGATCCGCGCCCAGGGGCCTGAAGACCCGGCCTCAGACGGACGCGACCCGCATGACGGCGGCGATCCGGGCCTCCCGGTCGGAGGACAGGCGGTCGAGGCGAGCCGCCAGCGCCACGACGGACGCGTCGACCGGGGCGTCCCCCGAGATGTCCCCCGGTACCGGGACGCCCGCGCGGACCGCGAGCGGCAGCACGCCGGCCCAGACCGCGTGGTCCTCGCCGTCGTCCGCGGCCTCGCCGTTGCCCTGGAACCGGACCTTCACGCTCGCGCGATCGAGGGGCAGCTGCAGGACCTGGGTGGCGCGGACCTCCTTCGGGGTCATTTCGCGGACCTCGTCGCGGCGGCCGGGCATGAGGTGGTCGGAGACCTGCCAGAGCGCCTCGGTGCGGAGCTCGGGCGGCACCACCGTCGCGGCGCCCGCGATCATCGCACTGCGGTAGTTCGCCGAGCTGTCGAAGGTCGAACGGGCGAACACGAGCCCGTCCAGGTGCGTGACCGTCGCTGCGACCTGCACGCCGGTGGCACCTGCTTCGAGGAACAGGCCGCCGCCGGTCGAGCCGTGCAGCAGCAGGACCGGGCCGGCGCCGAGGTCGCCGACGCCGCACAGGAAGGGCAGCACGATCGGGTGGCCGCCGCGGACGAACCCGACGTGGGCGAGGTGGGCCTCGGCGAGGATCGCCCGGAGGACGGCGGGGTCGTCGGACTGGCGCTCGCGGATGCGTCGGACGCGCAGGTCGGGGCCGTCGACGGGGGTGGGGGTGCTCATGCTGGCCACGCTAGGTTCGACAGTGGTCCAGTGCGTGGACCAGATCGAGGTGATCGTGGTGGACCAGTCCGGCAAGACCGCAGGGGTCGTCGCCCGCATCCGGCGGATGGTCCACGACGGCACGCTGCGCGAGGGCGATCCGCTGCCCTCGACCCGGGCGTTGGCCGCCGAGCTCGGCGTCGCACGCGGAACGGTCGTCGCCGCGTACGACCAGCTCGACGGCGAGGGCTGGATCCGGACGCGGCACGGTGCGGTGGCGCGGGTCGTCGCGTCGGCTGGCACAGGCGGCGTGGCGAGCATCGGCGGCCGGGGCGGCGCCGTTGGGGGATTGCTGCCAGCGTCGGACCCGGGTGCGACGGCGATGGCCGCTGCCGCCGCCCGGACCATCGACTGCCGCCCCGGGGTCCCCGCCGTCACCGCGATCGCGCAGCGGGACTGGCGCGCAGCCTGGCGGGCGGCGGCCGACGCCCCACTGCGGAACGCGGTCGCGGACCCCCTCGGCACGGTGGAGCTCCGCGCGCAGGTCGTGGCGCAGCTCGGCCTGAGTCGCGGGTTCGCCCCGTCGGTCGACCGGGTGCTGCTGACCGCGGGGACCTCCGAGGCGTTGTCACTCGTCACCGAGGCACTCCGCGTGCGCCTCGGTCGCGCCCCCGTTTTCGCGGTCGAGGACCCGGGGTACCGGACCGGTCAGCGTGCGGTGCTCAGCGCGGGCGGGACCGTCGTCGGCATCCCGCTCGACGACGACGGGATGGACCTCGACGCCCTGACCGCCGCACCGCCGGTCGACGTCGTGCTCGTCACGCCGACGCACCAGTACCCGCTCGGTTCGGTGATGCCGGTGGCGCGACGGCAGCGGCTGCTCGCCTGGGCTGCGGCGACGGGCACGCTCGTGGTCGAGGACGACTACGACTCGGAGTTCCGGCACCGCGGCAGCCCCGTGCCCGCACTCGCAGCGCTCGACGCCGACGGGGTGGTGCTGCACGTCGGCGGGTTCTCGAAGACGCTCGACCCGCGGCTGCGCTGCTCCTACGTCGTGCTGCCCGGGGCGGCAGGTGTACCGGTCGGGGCCGGATCCGTGGCCGGGGTCACCGACGCGGTGCTCGGTGCCCGTCGCGCCCGCGGCGCGGTCGTCGCCGAGCCCGTGCAGGTCGCGCTCGCGCACCTGCTCCGGACCGGCGCGCTCCGCCGGCACCTCGGGCGGGTCCGGCGCGACTACACGCACCGTCGCGCCCGGATCGCGGCCCGGCTCGACGACGTCGTCGGACTGGAGGCCCGTGCCCTGACCGGCGGACTGCACGCGGTGGTCGTGTGGTCCGGTCCGGCGACGGGGCAGGAGGTCGCGGCGCGGATGGCCGGTGCCGGCGTGCTCGTCTCGACGCTCGAGGAGTACGGGATGGCTCCGGGCAGCACCCCGGCCGGGCTCGTGCTGGGGTACGGGGCGGTGACGGTGCCGGAGCTCGACCGTGCGCTGGACGCGCTGATCGCGTCGGTCGAGCGGACCGAGACCGTTGCGTGACCCTGGTGTTCTTGGTGCCCCGGTGCGCTCTGGCCGCCGGACGAGTCGCGATCAGCCGCCGGACTGAGCGGTCGCCACCACGTTCGAACCGGCCTGCTGGCACGCGGTGTTCAGGGTGCGCCCGACGAGGTCCCACTCCGCACTGTCCTGGAGCGCCGGCCCCGACGTGGGTGCCCGGTGGGCGTCGAGGTACTCGTGCGCGTAGTCGATGGCATTGTCGAGCCGCTCGTCG
Source organism: Curtobacterium sp. PhB191 (assembly GCF_004346515.1). Taxonomy (NCBI): domain Bacteria; kingdom Bacillati; phylum Actinomycetota; class Actinomycetes; order Micrococcales; family Microbacteriaceae; genus Curtobacterium; species Curtobacterium sp. PhB191. Next base: position 44,605 of record NZ_SMBV01000013.1, on the reverse strand, counting down.
CTGCTCGACAGGTGCTCGTACCCGAAGCGCTCCGCCGCGATCAGCGCCTCGTACTGCGCATCGGTCAGGGCACCGCGGGAACGACCGTCCGAGGCGTTCAGGGCGATCGTCGACAGCGCGCTGATCTGCCCGCAGACGGCCGCGGCGCTCCGGTCCTCCTCCATCGGGTCCACCGTGGGGGACGCCGCCGGTGCGTCGACCGCTGCGTCCGCCGACCGAGCGCTCGACGAGGTCGGCGTCGGTGTCGACGAGGCGTCTGCGGAGCAGCCGGACAGGGCGAGGGACGCGAGCAGCGCACCGGCGACGACGGGCAGCGCGAGTCGGAGGGAAGCCATAGCCGCCATCGTGGCAGCGCCGTGGTCACGCACGGGGCGTCGTGTCGAGATCGAGACCTCGTCGATACCGGATCGTGAGCAAGCGGGCGAACCGGTGGTCAGAGCTGCTGCAGGTGTGCGCGCACCTGTGCTTGCACGGCGGCGGCGTCGCGGTGGTCCCAGAGCGCGAAGTGCGTGCCACCCGGCAGCGTGACGAGCTCGGCGCCGGGGATCGCTGCGGCGGCGCGGGTGCTGTCGTCCGGCCGGACCTCGGTGTCGGCGTCGCCGTGCACCAGGAGCGTCGGGGCTCGGACGGCTCCGAGGTCGAGCGACTCGACGGCCGCGAGCTGGCGCACGTCGTTGTCCCAGCCGGCGCGTCGGGGTCCGGAGGCGTTGCCGGTCCGGGCGAGGCCGAGCAGGAACGCCCGCCGCACCGGGTCGGCCAGCACGCCGGCGACGTGGTCCCGCAGGGCACCGCCACGCAGGGTGCTCACGCCGGCCACCGCAGCGCGTGCCGCGGCAGCCGGGGCGATGCGCGCAGCGGCCGATGCGAGACCGGCGCCGAACGCAGTGTCGGTCACGAGTCGTTCGGCCGGTCCCGCCGACCCGGGGACCCAGCGACCGGACACCCCGGAGGCGACGGCGAGCGCCCTGGTCCGATCCGGGTGGCGGACCGCCAGTCGGTACGCGGCCGGAGCACCACCGGACCAGGCCAGCACACCGACCCGGTCGATGCCGAGGTCGTCGAGGACCCCGGCGAGCTGGTCGGCCTCGTCGTCGATCGTGGAGTGGTCGGCGTCGAGCCGGGTGCCGAGGTAGCCCGGTCGTGAGACCGTGACCACGCGGAAGTCCTCGGACGGCAGGAACGTCGCCATCAGCTCGGCGACGTCGATGCCACCGGGGCTGCCGTGCAGGACCAGTACGGGGACGCCGCTGTCGGAACCTCGGGTCCCGACCTCGACGCCACGGGTGACCGCTCGGGTCGAAGGGGGCATGAGCCGACGATACTGCTGGCCCCCATGCGGCGTCGGTGGCGGGGTCAGCGGGCCTCGGGGCGCGCGGAGCCGCGGGTGCTCACGAGGTCGGCGAGGGACGGTTCGGCCTCGTCGGTGGGCACGGCCCAACCACGTCGGGCGGCCTTGCGGACGAGACGGTAGGTGGTGACCTGGACGGGCTCCACCCCGTCGGCGGATTCGTAGTTCGTCATCGTGGTTTCTCCCTGAATAGCGAGTGGTTCGCTGCAGCCGAAAGTACCCGGACGCCGCACCCCCGGACGGGGGCCTGCGTTCCATGGCCAAAGGCCGGAGAGCGCGACGATCGGGCTCACGCACGCCGGCCTGACGGGGCTGCGCCGGGCCTCCCGGTCGGGGTGCAGGTGCGTCCTGCGAAGGCGACAGATCTCGTCGGCCGCGTGCCGTCACGTCCGCAAGAGCGACAGTGTGCCGCGAACCGTTGGCGGCACACTGTCGCTTTCGCGGAACGCCGCGGTCAGAGGCTCGTCATGCCGCCGTCGACGCGGAACTCGGCGCCCGTCGCGTAGGACGACTCCGCGCTGGCCAGGTAGACCATGATGCCGGTGACGTCGTCGGGGGTGCCGGGGCGACCGAGGGGCGTGCGGGCGACGATCGCGGCCCGCGCTTCGGGGTCGCCGGAGATCGCCGAGACGAGCCCGGTCTCGGTGTAGCCCGGCACGACGGTGTTCACCCGGATGCCGTCCCGCGCGTAGGCCATCGCGGTCGCGCGGACGAGCGAGTGGATGCCGCCCTTGGTCGAGGAGTAGGCCGCGAAGTCCGCACCCTCGCCGTTCAGCCCGGTTGGTGAGCCCGTCGCGATGATCGACCCGCCGCCGCCGGCCGCGAGCATCGCCCGGACGGCGTGCTTCACGGTCAGGAACGTGCCCGTCAGGTTCACCGCGACCGTGCGGTTCCAGGTGTCGAGCGAGACGTCCGCGACCGCAGCGTCCTGGCCGAACAGTTGCACGCCGGCGTTCGCGACCACCACGTTCGGCGTCAGGTCGCGCTCCGCGAGGGCGGCGAACCCGGCCGCGACGCTGGTCTCGTCGGCGATGTCCATGGTGAGCGGCAGCGCGAGCGCGCCGGCTGCCGCTGCTGCGGTGCCCGCCGCCGTCGCGTCCCGGTCGGCGTAGACGACGCGCGCTCCCTCGGCGACGAACCGGTCCGCGATCGCACGGCCGATGCCGGAGCCCGCCCCCGTGACGAGTGCGGTCCTGTGGTCGAGTCGTGCGGTCATGCGGGAGCTCCGTCCTGGGAGCGTCGTCGCTCCACGGACCCATCATTGCCCAACCGGTTGACCGGTGGTAGTCATGAGCCATGACTGTGACGTCGATGGGCGCTGTGACGTCGATGGGCACTGTGGTGTCGATCGGTGCGTGGCGGTTCACGCTGCGCGGTGCCGAGCTCGCCGACCTGGCGTACGACGGCGAACCGGTGCTGCGGGCGATCCGCTTCGTGACGCGGGAACACGACTGGCGCACCGCCGACGACACCGTGCTCGCCCAGATGACCGACACGGATGCCGACAGCACGAGCGGGCGGCTCCGCATCGAGGCCAGCGCCAGCTACGACGACGCCGAGGTGCTGCGGTACGTCCTCGAGGTCACCGTCGACGGCCCCACCCTGCACGTCGACGCGGTCGGCACCACGACGACGCCGTTCCGCCGCAACCGCATCGGCTTGGTCGTGCTCCACCCGCCGACCCTCGCCGGCGTGCCCGTCACCGCGCGGCACCCGTCCGGCACGGTCACCGAGGCCGTGTTCCCGACCTGGATCGCGCCGCACCAGCCGGCCGCCGACCTGTCGGGGCTGGACTGGTCGACGGGTCGGGTCGCGCTGACGCTCGACCTGGCCGGCGACGTGTTCGAGACCGAGGACCAGCGCAACTGGACCGATGCCTCGTTCAAGACCTACTCGACGCCGCTGTCCGAGCCGTTCCCCGTCGCGCTCGACGCGGGCTCCGTGGTCCACCAGTCGCTCACGCTGCGCGCGACGACGGACGACCGACCGGGAGGCACGGCCTCCCCCGCCCCGGACCTCGCGTTCCTGGACGGGCCGGCTCCCACCGCCGTGGTCACCCCGCCGCCGACGCTCCAGCTGCTCGCTGCCTCGGCCCCGGCGGCTGCGCGCCCTGCCGACGCGCGCCCGGCCGCGGTGCCGCTCGATGTGCCGGTCTTGGTGGAACCCGTGCTCGGCGATCCGAACGTCCGGGCCGTGCTGGCATCAGCTCGGCGCGACGCTGGTGGCGGGCCGCTCGACGTCCGGTTCGTCACCGACGACCCGGACGTGCTGCGTGCCGCGATCGACGACGTGCTCGACTCGGGCGCGGTCGTGCGGATCGGCGCGTTCGACCCGACCTCGCACGTGACGACCCCGGCGCTGCAGCGGGCCCTGCGCGACGCCGCGGCTGCTGCCGGCGACCTCGAGGTCGTGGCGGGCACCCGCGCGCACTTCACGGAGTTGAACCGGACCGTCGACCTGTTCCGCGACTGGGACGGGCCCCTGACGTTCAGCGTGACGCCGCAGATGCACGACCGGTCGCCCGAACAGGTGACCGAGTCGATCCGGATGCAGCGCTGGGTGGTGATGAGCGCCTCCAGGCTGGCCGCCGGCAGGGCGCTGCACGTCGGACCGGTGACGCTGCGGCCACGGTTCAACGCGGTGGCGACGTCCGCGCGCCCGCCGGTGACCGATGCGACGGTCGAGGCCGGGTACGGGCCGCAGTTCGTGGCGGACGCGACGGATCCGGCGCAGCACTCGGCGGCGGCGCGGGCGTGGTTCGCGGCGTCGGTGGAGGCGCTGACGGTGCCGGGGGTCGCCTCGATCACCCTCGCCGAGGCCTGGGGACCCCGCGGCGGGCGGCTGCCGGGATAGCGGGCGGTGAGTACCGCGAAAGCGACAGATTCCCGCCGATGGTCGGCGGGAATCTGTCGCTCTGGCGGGTCAGACGAACGTCAGCGACGGACGGCGTCGATCTTGAGCATCTTCGCGATGACGCTGTCGAGCTCGCTGTCGTCGAAGACCTGCTTCCAGTCCTCCTTGATGAGCTTCTCGCGGCCGTAGCCCATGGCGATGTGGCACGCGTCCGAGAACGGGTTCGAGCCACGCAGGCCGTTGGTCAGCGCGATCCAGGTGTGGCCGTAGAGCATGGCGCGGGCGGCCTCGCGGGGCACGCCGACACCGGTGACGGTCTCCTCGAGGGCGTCGTTGAGGAAGTCGCCGATCATGCAGGCGATGGTCTCGACGAGGGTCGGCTCGAGCACGGCGAGCTGCTTCACGGTGACCCAGTGCACCTGGATGACGGGCGCGTACATGGTGGTGATGACGGCCTCGGCGATCGCCTTGGCGCGCTCGTCCTGGTCACCGAAGGACTCCGACGCGTCGAAGGCCGCGATGACCTCCTGCGGGGCGGCGATGCCCCCGAAGGTGTCGTCCCACTCGGCCTTGGTGGTGCGCTCGAGGAACACCGACGGGTGGCACGGGTGCGCCACGGCGTAGTGGATGTCCTCGCGCTTGGCGAGCAGTCCGGCGTAGGCGGCGGCCGGGTCGAGCGTCAGGATGCTGGCACCCGACTTCATGACCGGGACGAGCTGCTCCGAGATGGTGCCGAGCAGGACGTCCGGCACGGCGAGGATGACCACGTCGGCGACCTTGGCGGCCTCGACGCTGTCGGTGAGTGACCGGCCGAGGGCATGGATGCGCTCCTGCCCGGCGGGCGAGGCCTCGCTGTAGAGCGTCGTGTACTCGCTCTTCGCGAAGTTGTTCGAGACGCGGGTGCCCATCTTGCCGCCGGCACCGATCACGGCGACGGTGACGTCGGCCGTACCGGATCCGGCAGCGACGGTGTGGGGGGTGGTGACGGTGTCGGTCATGATTCCTTGCTCCTGATGTGCTCGATGGTGTGTTCGGTCCACGCCGCCTCGATGCGGGTGGTGGTCTGTGCGGGCGTCTCGCCCGGTCGTGGTTCGGCGCCCGCGTGCTCGTCCTGCCACGGCAGCCAGAACTCGATGACGCGGTTGATCCCGCGGGTGTCGGGGTCGATCGCGGCGCGGATGCTGTCGTGGTCGACGACCCCGGTGCCCATCGGGACGCCGGTGTACTGGAACCCGACCCACCCCGGCGACCGGGTGAACCCGGAGTCCTTGACGTGCCAGTTGACGACGTGCGGGGCGGTCATCGCGACGACGTCGGCGGGGTGTTCGAGCCGTGCGACGGTGTTCGCCGGGTCCAGGCAGATGCCGAGGTGGTCGGAGCCGATCGCCTGCACGACCGCCACGAGGTCGGCGGTGGCCACGAACTCGTAGGTCTCGAGGGCGAGCGTCACCCCGGCCGCCTCGTAGGCGGGGAGCGCCTGGCGCAGACGGCGTTCGGTCTCGGCGGCGTCCGGCTGGTCGTCGCCGCTCGTCCACATCGACCGGACGAGCGTCGCGCCGAGCACCTGCGCGATGTGCAGGTACCGAGCGAGGTGCGCCGGGTCGGTGCCGCGGGTGCCGACCTCGAGCGTGAGCCCGAGATCGTCGGCCAGCGTCCGGATCGCGGCCAGCCGGTCGTCCGACGCGGTGTCGAGCGGCAGGTGGTCGCAGATCTGGAACAGGTCGACGCCGTCGTGGGCCGCAGCGTCGCGCAGGGCGTCGTCGAGGGACAGCGGTGCCGGCACACGGTCGGACATGCGCCAGAAGTAGGCGTAGGTGGAGAGGCCGAGCAGGGAGGTCATGCGGTCGCCCCCAGCGCCTCGGCTTCGTCGAGGATCGTGCGGATCGCCTCGGGGTCGTGGGCGAAGCGGCCGAGGAACAGGCCGCCGATACGGCCCTGTCCCCGGGTGAGCAGGCCCGGCCCGGCGCTGCCGCCGTAGATGACGACCGAACCGGTGAGCTCCGGGCGGTTCGCCAGGTGCTGCTCGATGCCCGCGAGCACCGCGATGATGTGCTCGTCGGGAGCGGGCTGCGGTGCGCCGATGGCCCAGACCGGCTCGTAGGCGGCGATGACCCGCCCGGCGAGTCCGTCGGCTACCGCCGTCGCGACGAAGCGGTCGAGCTGCGCGGTGACCTCGGCGACGGCAGCGGACGGGTCGCCGTCGGCCGCGCGGTCGGTCTCACCGATGCAGATGAGGGGACGCAGGCCGTTGCGGAAGGCGGCGTCCACCTTGCCGGCGATGTCCTGGTCGGACTCGTGGAACAGGGAGCGCCGCTCGGCGTGCGCGATCTCGACCAGGTCAACACCGACCTCGCGGAGTTCGCGGCCGGACACCTCACCCGTGAAGGCACCCTCGTCGGCCCACGCCAGGTCCTGCGCGCCGAGGAGCACCGGGGTGCGCTCGAGCACGGCGTGCACCGGCACGAGCGACGGGAACGTCGGGATGACGAAGAGTTCGACGGCGCCGGACTGCACCGCCGGGTGGGTCCGGGCGATGTCGGCCACGGCGGCCGCCCACTCGAGCGTCCGGGCGTGCCCGAAGTACATCTTGAGCGACACCCCGATCGTGATCGGGGCCGCCGCCGTGGTCGCCGGCATCAGGCGTCGGTCCCGACCGGGGCCGAGCCGTCGTAGGCACAGATCGCGGCGACCTTCGACGCGCTGGCGGAGGACGGGTCGAACGTGTAGCCCAACCACTCCTTCGCCATCCGGCGGGCGACCTCGACGCCGACGACCCGCTGGCCCATGCAGAGGACCTGGGCGTCGTTCGACAGGACCGAACGCTCGACGCTGAACGAGTCGTGCGCGGTGACGGCGCGGATGCCGGGGACCTTGTTCGCCGCGATCGCCACGCCGAGTCCGGTGCCGCAGATCAGGATCGCCCGGTCTGCCTCGCCGTTCGCGACCAGTCGTGCTGCGTCGACCGCCACGTGCGGGTACGCGGTGTGCCCGTCCGCATCGACGCCCACGTCGGTGACGCTGACCACGCGCGGGTCCTTCGCGAGGTCGGCCTTGATGATCTCCTTGTAGTCGAACCCGGCGTCGTCCGAGCCGACGACGATGCGGAACTGCTGCTCGGTCATGGGGGCTTCCTTACTTCTCGGCCAGCGTCGCGAGGACCGCGGCGGTGATCAGGGCGAACGAGATCGCGCCGGCGTCGGGGGTGCCGACCGCGTCCTCGCCGTGGGTGCGGGCGCGGCCCATCTTCGGCAGCAGGTCAGCGGTCGCGTCGGCGGCGGCCGTCGCCGCGACGGACGCGGCCGACCAGGCACGGACCAGGTCGTCGCCGGCCTCGACGCGGTCGGTGAGGACCTGGTCGAACGGGACGATCGCGTCGACCATGGTCTTGTCGCCGGGGACGGCTCCGAACGCGAGGACCGCCTCGGTGGCGGCGTGCACCGCGCTCTGGACCGTGGCGGCGGTCGGACGTGACGCGTCGCCGAGGACGCGACCCAGTGCCTCCAGGGCGGCTCCCCAGATCGCGCCGGACGTGCCACCGGCCTTGTCCGACCAGGCGTCTCCGGCGATCGCCAGGACGCTCCCGGCGCCGGCGCCGCGCGTCAGCGCGTCCGAAGCGGCGCGGTCCGCGGCGGTGGAGCCGCGCTGCATGCCGATGCCGTGGTCGCCGTCGCCGGCGACGGCGTCGATCCGACCGAGCTCGTCGGCGTGGTCGTCGATGGTGGTGCGGATGGCCGTGATCGCCTCGGCGACCCGGGCGGCGGACGCCTGCGACGCCTCGGTGCCGGGCGTGACCGGTGCCTGCTCGTCCGCGGCGAGGGCCTCGGGTGCGACCGGCTGTTGCGGGACGGCACCGCCCTTGCGGAACGCGGGGCTGTCGGCTGGGGCGCCCCAGAGCTGCTCGAGTTCGTCGTCGAGCCAGAAGAGCGTCAGCGAGACGCCGGCCATGTCGAAGCTCGTGACCAGTTCGCCGACCTCGGGCTCGACGACGACGGCACCGGCCGCCGCGAGCCCGCGCTGCACGGCGCCGAAGACGACGAAGAGCTCCTCGTACTTGACGCTGCCCAGGCCGTTGAGGATCGGGACGACGCGTGCCCCGTCGACGACGACACCGGATGGCAGCTCGGTGAGCAGCTTGTCGACGAGCAGGTCGGCCAGTCCGGACGCGGTGGGGACGTCGGCCTCGGCGATGCCGCGTTCGCCGTGGATGCCCATGCCGATGGCCATCCGGCCCTCGGGGACGGTGAAGAGTGGTTCGTCGGCACCGGGCAGGGAGCAGCCGGAGAAGGCGACGCCGAAGCTGCGGGTGCGGTCGTTGGCGCGGGTCGCGATCGCGGTGACCGCGTCGAGGTCGTCCCCGCGTTCCGCTGCGGCACCGGCGACCTTGAAGACGCAGAGGTCACCGGCGATGCCACGACGCTTGTGGGCTTCGGCGCTCGGGGCGGAGGCGACGTCGTCGGTCACCCGCACGGTGCGGACGTCGATCCCGCTGTCGGCCAGTGCCCGCGCCGCGGCGTCGAAGTTGAGCACGTCGCCGGCGTAGTTGCCGTAGCTCAGCAGCACGCCGCCGCCGTGCTCGGACGCCTTCGCCACCGCCGTGACCTGCTGGGCGCTCGGGCTGGCGAAGAGGTTCCCCATCGCCGCACCGGCTGCCAGACCGTGCCCGACGAGTCCGCCGAAGGCCGGGTAGTGGCCGGAGCCACCGCCGACGACGAGCGCGACGGTCCCCTCGGGGCTGGTGGTCGAGCGGGCGACGCCGCCGTGGACCTTGCGGACCCGGGCCTGGTTCGCGGCCACGAAGCCGTCGACCATCTCGTCGGCGAAGTCGGCCGGGTCGTTGAACAGGCGGGTCATGCGTGGCTCTCCTGGGTCGTGGTCGTCGTGGCCTGCGCCGCAGCGTCGGCGTCCCGTCGTTCGTTCCGCTTGGTGTTCCGACCGAGCACGAACATCAGCACGCTCGACAGCACCATGAAGAAGCCGACGATGAACATCGGGACCTGGTAGCCGCCGGTCCACCCGCTGACGACGCCCGTGATGTACGGGGCGGCGAACCCACCGAGGTTGCCGATCGTGTTGATGAGCGCGACTCCCGCGGCAGCGGCGGCACCGGTCAGGAACTGCGTCGGCACGGTCCAGAAGTTCGGCAGCGCGGCGAAGATCGCACACGCGGTGACCGCGATGACGGCGATCGTGGCGGCCGGGCTGTTCATGTAGAGCGCGACCGGGATGCTCAGGCCACCGACGAGCGCGGGGACTGCGATGTGCCAGACCCGGACGCCACGGCGGAAGGCGTCACGCGACCAGAAGTAGAGGACGACCGCGGCGGGGACGTACGGGATCGCCGTGATCATGCCCTTCTGGAACAGGTCGAACGTGGTGCCGAACTGCTCCTGGAAGCCGTCGATGATCGTCGGCAGGAAGAAGCTCAGTGCGTAGAGGCCGTAGATGAAGCCGAAGTAGACCGCGGCGAGCATCCAGACGCGGCCGGAACCGAAGGCTGCACGGAGACCGCCCTTGGCGTGCCCGCCTCCCCCGCCCTTGGCCTTGTTCTCGGCTGCGAGGGCACCCTCGAGCCACAGCTTCTCGTCCTCATCGAGCCACTTCGCCTGCGACGGCTTGTCCTTGAGCACGAAGAGGCACAGGACGCCGACGATGATCGCCGGGATCGAGACGCACAGGAACATGAAGCGCCAGCCGGCCAGGCCGCCGAGCATGCCCTCGTGGGTCATCAGCCAGCCGGCGAGCGGGGAGCCGATGACGCTCGTCAGGGGCTGGGCCAAGTAGAACAGCGCGAGCATCTTGCCGCGGTGCCGGGCGGGCACCCACGTCGACAGGAACAGGATCGCGCCGGGGAAGAAGCCGGCCTCGGCGATGCCGAGCAGGAAGCGCAGCCCGACGAGCTGCGGGTAGTTCTGCACCCACGTGAAGAGCAGCGAGACGATGCCCCACGTGATCATGATGCGCGCGAGCCAGATGCGCGCGCCGAACTTGTGCAGCGCCAGGTTGGAGGGCACCTCGAGCACGAGGTAGCCGATGAAGAACACGCCGGAGGCGAACCCGAACTGGGCGGCGGTCAGACCGAGGTCCGCCTCCATGCCGTTCGGGGCCGCGAAGGAGATCGCGGTGCGGTCGAGGAAGTTGATGAAGAACATCAGTGCCACGAACGGCACGATGCGGATCGCGATCTTGCGGATGGCCGTCTTCTCGACGACCGAGGTGGGGATGCCTCGCGTGGCGGGGATGTCCACGATGACTCCTGCTCGGTGGGGGTGGTACGACTCCGACCCGTGCTGCTGCGCCCGGACGGAGCGGGCGCATCGGTGCGCCTGGTCCAGTGTGCGGACTCAAATCCGACTTGTCAACCGGTTGACCAAACCATTCCCAGTGCCTCGAAGCCCAACCGGTTGACCGAACGGTACGCTCACTGCATGCCCGCGTTCAGCCCGGACGACCCCCTCAACATCCGACTCGAACTCGAGTCCGTGCCCGCGGGGTCGCCCGCCTCCGAGGTCGCCCGACAGCTCGTGTCCCTGCTCACCGCGGGCGAGCTGGCCCCCGGTTCGCGACTGCCGTCCGAGCGGATCCTGGCCGAGCGGCTCGGTGTCGGCCGCTCCGCCGTTCGCGAGGCCCTGGCGGCCCTCGAGATCCTGGGGATCGTGCAGATCCGGCCCGGCTCGGGCACGTACCTGCAGGGCGGCACCTCGGACCTGCTGCCGACGACGCTGTCGTGGGGCCTCATGCTCGCGTCGAACCGCACCCGCGAGCTGCTCGAGGTCCGGTCGTCGCTCGAGCGCACGGTCGCGATCCTCGCCGCGCAGCGCGCCACGCCCGAGCAGGTCGCGGAGCTCGGCGAGTACCTCGTCCGGCAAGAGGCCACGCTCGACGACCCCGAGGCCTTCATCGACGCCGACGTCCGCTTCCACGTCCTGCTCGCCCGGGCCGCGGGGAACGACGTGCTCGGCGACCTGCTGCAGAGCCTGCGCTCGATGCTCAGCGTGTGGGTCGGCCGCCGCGTGCAGACCCGCCAGGCCACGGAGGCCGCCTACGACGAACACCGCGCGATCTACGAGGCGCTCCGGGCCGGCGACGTGCCCGCCGTGCAGCGTGCGATGGACGAGCACATGGCCACGGCGAGCGCCCGCATCGAGAACGCGGAGCCCATCCCTCCCGCCGAGTAGCGGGGCGCGTGCGCTTCGTGAGCAGAAATGGTCGGGTCCGTGGCGCCGACCCGACATCTTCTGCTCACGATCGGGCGGCCGGGAGGCGCGGTGCGGGTCCGCCTCGCACCGTGCGACGTTGCCGGGGCGGCAACAGGGCTTGGGTCGGGCCCGGCGGGTGCGCTGGAGTGGGCGGATGCATGCACACGAGACCACCACCGATGGCGTCGGCTCGGCCCGCGACTGGTGGGAGCAGCGGTACGCCGAGCGCGACGGGATCTGGTCGGGCCGGGTGAACGCGGTGCTGGCCGACGTCGCCGGGGCGCTGCCGATGGGGCGCGCGCTCGACCTCGGCTGCGGTGAGGGCGGCGACGTCGTCTGGCTCGCCGAGCAGGGTTGGGACGCACTCGGGGTCGACCTTTCGGTGACGGCGATCGAGCGCGGTTCGCGGGCGTCCGTGTCGGCCGGGGTCGAGGAACGGACGGCGTTCGTCGCCGCCGACCTCGCCACGTGGGAGACGGCTGCGCGCTTCGACCTGGTGACGGCGTCGTTCCTGCAGTCGTGGCCGGTCGAGATCCCCCGCGCGGAGATCCTGCACCGGGCGACCGGGTTCGTCACGGTCGGCGGGCACCTGCTCGTCACCGCGCACGCCGCCCCTCCGCGCGACGACCTGCCGGCCGAGATGCGGGAGTACCGGTTCCCGACGCCCGACGAGGACCTGACGGCCCTGCAGCTCGACGGCTCGTGGGACGTCGTCGCCGACGAACTCCGGCCGCGCACCGCGACGACTCCCGACGGCGACCCGCACGAGGTCCTCGACAGCGTGGTGCTGGTCCGCCGCGCGCGCTGACGACGGCTGCAGCGCCGGACGGTGCAGCGCCGGACGGTCAGCGCGGGAGTGGGACCGCGGCGTCGAACGCCTGCACGACACGCGCCACCACCTGGGCGGGCGGGGTGTCCCAGATCGCCTGGTTGAAGAGCTCGACCTCGACGTCACCGGTGTACCCGGCAGCGACCACCGCGTCCGTCACCGGCCCGAAGTCGACGTGGCCGTCACCCGGGTAGCCCCGGGACAGCAGCGGGTCCGCCGCGATCGGGGTGGTCCAGTCGCACACCTGGTACGACGCGATCCGCCCGGCAGCCCCGGCGCGGGCGATCGACCCCGCGAGCGCCGGGTCCCACCACACGTGGAACGTGTCGACCACGACCCCCACGGCAGCGGCCGGGAACGGCGCCGCCAGGTCGATCGCCTGCGCGAGCGTCGACACCACGGCACGGTCGGCGGCGTACATCGGGTGCAGCGGCTCGACGGCGAGCTGGACCCCCGCGTCGAGGGCGTGCGGCACCAGGTCGGCGAGCGCATCGGCCACCCGGACCCGGGCGTCGACCAGGTCGCGCGACCCCTCGGGCAGTCCCCCGGCGACGAGCACGAGCACGGGCGCCGAACCGGGTGCTCCGGCCGCGGCGAGGGCGGCGGTCTCGTCGATCGCGCGGCGGTTGTCGTCGAGCGCCTGCTGCCGCGCGGTGCCTGGCGGGAGCGTGAAGAAGCCTCCGCGGCAGTGCGACGACACCCGGAGCCCGGAGTCCGCGACCATCCGGACGGCCTCGGCGAGACCGACCTCGGCCACGGGCTCCCGCCAGGTGCCGATGGCTCCGACGCCGGCCCCGGCCACGGTGTCGAGCGCCTGCCGGAGCGGCGCGTACTTGATCGTCGCCTGGTTGACCGACAGCCGCGGATGCGGCGCAGCACCGGCGGACCGGACCGGCGTGACGGCGTCCGCCGCGGTCGTCACGCGACCACCTCGGCGACGGTGCGGTCGGCGGTGGGTGATCCGGGCCTCCCGGTCGGCCGTGTCTCCACGTCGGCCACCGCGAGCAGCGAGTGCCAGCGCGAGGCGGCGAGGTCCGGGTGTTCGAGGGCGCCGCAGGCGTTCGCGAGCCGGACGGTCTCGGACAGGTGCGGCAGGGAGCGGCCGGCGTGCTGGCCGCCGACCATCTGGAAGGCGGGCTGGTGGCCGTTCAGCCAGGCGAGGAACGCGATGCCGGTCTTGTAGTGCCAGGTCGGGGCGCTGAAGACGTGGCGGGAGAGCGCCTCGGTGGGGGCGAGGAGGGTGCGGTAGGCGGTCTCGTCGGGCAGGGCCTGGACGGCGGCGGAGGCGATGGGGGCGATGGCGGTGAAGGCGCCGAGGAGGGCGTCGGAGTGGGCTCGGCCCCGTGCTCCGGCTCGGTCTCCGGCTCGGTCTCCGGCCCGGTCTCCGGCGATCAGGTCCACGTAGTGGAAGTCGTCGCCGGTGAACATCCGGGCGGTCGCGGGCAGCTGGGAGCGGAGGGCGACCTCGGCGCGGGCGTTCAGCAGGCTCATCTTGATGCCGGAGACCTTCGGCCCGGCGTCGCGCATGATGTCGAGCACGGTGTCGGGGCCCTGCTGCCCGCCGAAGTAGCCGGCGAGGGCGGGGTCGAAGGCCTCCCCCAGCCAGTGCAGGACGACGGGGGCGCTCGCCCGCTCGACGACCTGGCCGTAGACGCGGCGGTAGGTGCTGGCGGCAGCGTTGCTGCTGGGGCTGTCGCTGTCTGCGCGCTGCGCGAGTCGGGCCAGGTGGCGGCTCGCCATGAGCACGACGCCGGCGCCGGCGTCCTCGGCGTGGTGGAGCTGGGCGACGTAGGCGTCGACGACCTGCTGCTCGGTGGGCAGGTCGTCCCCGTCGTCCGGCAGGTCGTCCGTGTTCACGCCGACGACGAGGCGGCCGCCGACGGCGTGCGCCTCGCGGGCGCTGCGGGTGATGAGCTCGCTCGTCGCGGTCGGGTCGAGGCCCATGTTCCGCTGCGCGGTGTCCATCGCGTCGGCGACGCCGAGTCCCCACGACCACAGGTGGTGGCGGAACGCGAGGGTGGCGTCCCAGTCGAGGTCGGCCGGGGCGCCGGGGGTGTTGTCGGCGGCGGCGCGCGGGACCACGTGGGCGGCCGCGTAGACGAGGCGCTCGGTCAGGGGCGCGGTCGGCTTGGCGGCGGCCGTGACTGCCGGCGGGTTCAGGGTCGCCCGGCTGGTCGAGCCGTCGGCGGCGAGGAGGGTGAGGTCGGTCATGCGCGTGCGCCGACCGTTTCGGTGTGCTGGGCGACCTCCGGTGTCTCGACCTGGAGGCGCGGCTCGGCCCCTGTGCGCAGGTGCAGCTCCGGCAGGTCCACGCGTCGACCCTCGGCGCTGGACCGCAGGCCGGCCTCCGCCAGCGCCACGCCGCGGGCACCGGAGAGCAGGTCGTAGGGGTGCGGGCGGCCGGCGACCAGGTCCTGCAGGAAGTCCTCCCACTGGGCGCGGAACCCGTTGCCGAACACCTCGTTGTCGGGGACCTCGAGCCACTGCGCCTTGTAGTCGCGGTCGTCCCGCAGGTCAGGGTTCCACACCGGCTTCGGCGTCGCCGTTCGTGGCTGGATCCGGCAGCCGAACAGTCCCGCGACGGCGCTGCCGTCTGTGCCGTCGACCTGGAACTCGACGAGCTCGTCACGGTCGACCCGGACCGCCCAGCTCGAGTTGATCTGCGCCGTGATGCCGCCGGCCAGGTCGAAGACCCCGTAGGCGGCGTCGTCCGCGGTCGCCGGGTACTCGTGACCCTGCTCGTCGGTGCGCTGCTCGATGTGGGTGACGGCGCGGGCGTACACGGACTCGACGCGGCCGAACAGCTGCTCGAGCACGTAGTTCCAGTGCGGGAACATGTCGACGACGATCCCGCCGCCGTCCTGCTGCCGGTAGTTCCAGCTCGGGCGCTGTGCGGTCTGCCAGTCCCCCTCGAACACCCAGTAGCCGAACTCGCCGCGGACGCTGAGGACCTTCCCGAAGAACCCGGAGTCGATCAGGCGGCGCAGTTTCCGGAGGCCGGGCAGGTAGAGCTTGTCGTGCACGACGCCGTTCGGCACCCCGGCCTCGGCGGCCAGACGGGCGAGTTCGAGCGCTTCCGAGGAGGTCTCGGCGGTCGGCTTCTCGGTGTAGACCGCCTTGCCGGCAGCGATCGCCTTGCGCAGGGCGTCGGCACGGGCGCTCGTGACGGCGAAGTCGGCGAAGACGTCCCAGCGCGGGTCGGCGAGGGCGGCGTCGAGGTCGGTCGTCCAGTGCTCGAGGCCGTGGCGGGTGGCGATCTCCTCGAGCTTCGCGGCGTTGCGGCCGACCAGGATCGGTTCGAGCTGCACGCGGGAGCCGTCCGGCAGCCGGAGTCCGCCGTCCTCGCGGATGGCCAGGATCGACCGGACGAGGTGCTGGCGGTAGCCCATCCGTCCGGTGACGCCGTTCATGATGATGCCGATGGTGCGCGTGGTGGTCAACGCGTGCTCCCTTGCTCGCTGTGGCCTGCTCTCCGCGTGGTGGAAAGCGCTTGCCCGGAACCGTACACCACGCCCGGCGCGCTGCAGTAGTACCCGAACACGAACGCACACGCGCGGCCGGGCCCGGCGGCGGCGGCCCGCGCCCGAGGTTCCGAAATCTTGGAGTCTCGGGGCGCTGAGCGGCATTCCGTGGAACCTCGACGCCGAACCCGCGGCATGTTGTGGAACCTCGACGCCCCGGGCGTCGGCGTGTCGTGCGACGCTCCGCATTCGCCGGTGGCCGATGGGGACCGCCTGGGACGCCCCCGACCGCGCCATCCGAGGTTCCGAGATCTCGGAACCTCGGAGCGCCAGGCGGCACTCCGTGGAACCTCGGAGCGCCAGGCGGCACTCCGTGGAACCTCGGCGCCGAACCCGCGGCATGTTGCGGAACCTCGACGCCCGGCCGACGGCGTGTCGCGCGCCCTCGAGCCCGACCAGCCGCCGGCGCCACACTCCGTGAGCAGAAAAGGTCGAGTGGCGGCGCCGGACCCGACCTTTTCTGCTCACCAAGCGCGAGCGCCCCGCCCCCGCCGCGCTACCGCGCCGTGCTCGCGCGCAGCACGACCTCGCCGTCGATGGCACCGTCGGCCTCGAGACCCAGCGCCCGCCGCACCGCCCGCTCCCCGATCTCCTCGAGCGGGAGCCGCACCGTGCTGAGCGCCGGCACGACGTCGGCGAGCATCTGCACGTCGTCGAACCCCGCGACGCCGACGTCCACCCCGGGGACGAGCCCGCGCTCCCGGATCGCCGCGACCGCCCCCACCGCCATCAGGTCGGTGACCGCGAACACGCACCGCGGCAACGTCCACGCGCCTCCCGCCGCCCGGTCGAGCAGGGTCACCATCGCCTGGTACCCGCCGTCGCGCGTGAACGCCGACGGCACCACCGAGTCGTCCGGCACCCGGATGCCGTGGGCGGCGAGTCCTGCGACGAAGCCCTCGACCCGCGCGTGCGCCGTGGCCAGGTCCGGATCGCCGGACAGGACGGCGAACGAGTCGTGCCCCTGCTCGACGAGCGCTCCCGCCAGGGCCGCGGCACCGCTGAGGTTCCGGATGACGACCCCGTGCACGCCGGGCACTCCGGCCGCGGCACCGTCGAGGTCGGACACGAGCGCGGACACCCCGGCACCGGCGGCGACGAGCGCGCCGACGGCAGCTGCGGAGTCCGACGCTCCCGACGTCTGCCGGGCACCGAGTCGACGACTCACGGCGAGCACCACGGCCCGCGGTCGGAGTCCGGCGACCACCCCGAGCACCGCGGCCTCGCGCGAGGGGTCCCCGCCGGTCGAGGTGATCGTCACCACGAGCCCGGCGTCGTCGGCAGCCCGGATCGCCCCGGCGGCGATCGCGGCGAAGTAGGGGTCGGCGATGTCGCCGACGACGAGCGCCAGGGTCGTGGTGGTCCCGCGAGCGACCGCCTGCGCCTGCACGTTGGCGGTGTACCGGAGCTCGTGGGCGGCGGCCTGCACACGGTCCACCGACTCCGGTCGGACCTTCCGCGTGCTGCCGTTCAGCGCCCGCGAGGCGGTCGCGAGCGACACGCCTGCGAGCTCGGCCACGTCGGCCAGGGTGACGGTGCCTCGCTCGGGCATGTCGTGCCTCCAGTCCGGTCCGCGCCGTGCGCGGTCTGTGGTGAGGATAGCGATTTCCCGGGAGGCCCGACCAGCGTCCGCGCCGCCGGCGCGGCCTTCCGAGACGGCTGGTCACATTGTCAGAACATCGCGCAGGAAAGCGCTTGCCATGAGCGCTCACGTCGTGTAGACCTGGGGTCCTCGGCCGAGACACCCCGAACGCTCGCCCACGGCAGACGCCAGTGGTCCCGAACGAAAGCAGTGACGATGAAGTCATCCAAGAGAATGCTCGCGCTCGCCGGCGGCATCGCCGCACTGGCCCTGTTGAGCGGCTGTGCCTCCGGCAGCTCCGGCGACGGCGGCAAGGTCGATCAGCTGACCTTCTGGCTCTCCACCTCCACCGCGCAGGAGAAGGGCTACCAGGACCTCGCCACCGCGTACGAGGAGAAGACCGGCGTCACGGTCAAGATCGTGAACCTGCCGTACGACGGGCTGCAGACCAAGCTCCGCGAGTCCGCCCAGGCGAACTCGCTGCCCGACGTCGTGCGCGCCGCCGGCATCGACCCGATCTGGACCGGCAAGACCGTCGACCTGGCCTCGATCGTCGACGACGACGCGAACAAGATCGACCAGGACATCATCGCGAAGGACGACGACGGCAAGGTCACCTCGATCCCGTCCGACGTCACCGCTGCCGGCCTGTTCGTGAACAAGTCGCTGTTCGAGAAGGCCGGCGTCGACTACCCGACCGACCCCGCGAAGGCGTGGACCTGGGACGAGTTCCTCACGGCCGCCGACGAGGTGAAGGCGAAGACCGGCGCGAAGTACGACATGGTGTTCGACTCGTCGCCGTCGCGTCTGCGTGCCTACATGTTCACCAAGGGCACCGACTTCATGCAGCAGGAGAAGGACGGCTCCTTCCCGACCGACGCGAAGACCGTCGACGCACTGCAGGACTTCGCCGACATGAACGACGACTCGCTCATGCCGAAGTCGGTGTGGACGAGCGGTCAGGACCCGAACGCCCTGTTCAAGAGCGGTCAGGTCGTCGCGTACTTCTCGGGCGTGTGGCAGTCGTCGGACTTCGCGTCGAACATCACCGACTTCGACTGGGCGAGTGCCGCCACCCCGGCCGACCCGACCCACGCCACCGAGATCAACTACGGCGGCAACATCGTCGGCTTCGAGAACTCGGACGCCCGCGGTGCCGCCGCGAAGAAGTTCATCGACTACATGTACGACCCGACGAACTACGCCGAGCTCGTGACGACGAACGGCTTCCTGCCGGTCGAGACCGGGCTGGACATCCAGTACCCGTTC
Organism: Curtobacterium sp. PhB191; assembly: GCF_004346515.1. Classification (NCBI taxonomy): domain Bacteria; kingdom Bacillati; phylum Actinomycetota; class Actinomycetes; order Micrococcales; family Microbacteriaceae; genus Curtobacterium; species Curtobacterium sp. PhB191. Next base: position 26,007 of record NZ_SMBV01000013.1, on the reverse strand, counting down.
GAGTCCCAGGCGGCCAAGGACTCCTTCGCGCTGTACCAGAAGGAGATCGACGCAGCCGACCCGATCTCGAGCTCCTACGCCAAGGAGAGCGCGAAGTGGGCGGTCGAGGGCAAGGAACTCGGCACCGATCCCACCACGGCCGAGGTCGGCAAGCTCATCAACGGGCAGCAGTCGGCGAAGAAGACCCTCGAGACGATCACGAAGTACTACGAGGAGCACGTCGGCTGACGGAACGGGGCCGGGCGCACGCGTCCGGCCCCGCCCTGGCCGGCGTTCCGCGCCAAGCGCCCTGTCCGCTCCCCCCGCAAGCGACGAACGAAGAGGATCATCGTGAGCATCCCCACCGCAGCCGGTGACGTGCAGACCGCCGTCCCCACCCCGGTGCCGCCCCGTCGGCCCGGAGCCGCGAAGACGACGAAGCGCCGCCGCTCCGGCGTCAGCAAGCCCGTCCTCGCCCCGATCCTGTTCGTGAGCGTCAACGCCGTCCTGTTCGTGGTGTTCTTCGTGTGGCCGGCCGTCATCGGCCTCGGCTACTCGTTCACCGACTACAACGGCGTCGTCGACCCGAAGTTCATCGGGTTGGCGAACTACTTCGAGCTGTTCGCCGACGACACCTTCTACGCAGCCCTCGGGCGCACCTTCCTCTACGCGATCGTCGCCGTCCCGCTCGGCTTCGTCCTCGCACTGTCGATGGCGCTGATGCTGACGAGCCCGGCGGCGAAGGGCCGCAGCGTCGCCCGCATCGTGTTCTTCGTGCCGTGGCTCATCTCCCCGATCGTCACCGGTGTGATCTGGCGGTGGATGTTCGGCGAGAACTTCGGCCTGGCGAACTTCGTCATCGAGTCCCTCGGTGGCAAGGCCGTGCCGTGGCAGTCGAACGCCGACCTGTCGCTGCTCGTGGTGGTGTTCGCCACCGCGTGGGCCGGCGCCGCCTTCAACATGCTGCTGTTCGTCGCCGCGATCCGGAACGTGCCGCAGTCGTACTACGAGGCGGCGTCCCTCGACGGGGCCGGCGCCTGGCACCAGTTCCGGTACATCACGCTGCCGAGCATCGCGCCGACGTCGTTCATCGTGATCCTGCTGTCGTCGCTCGGGGCGTTCAAGGAGTTCGCCACCATCCAGGCGCTCAACGGCGGCGGACCCGGCACCGACAACAACCTGCTCGTGCAGTACATCTACACGAACGGGTTCCAGAACGCCCACATCGGCTACGCGAGCGCGGCGTCGATGGTCCTCATGCTCATCCTCATGGCCATCGCGCTCATCCAGCTGGCCGTGAACCGTCGGACGGAGGCCCGTCGATGACCGCCACCCTGCCCAGCACCCCCGGCGCACCCGCAACCGACAACACGACCAAGAGCAAGGGCAAGGGCACGACCAAGCGCCTCGACGGCCCGCCCCGTCCGAAGGCCATCGCCGCCACCGCCCTGCTCTGGGTCTTCATCATCGCCTTCGGCTTCCCGGTGCTCTGGTTCGTGCTGAGCGCCTTCAAGCCCGGCGGCGAGCTGTTCTCGTACCCGCTGACCCTGCTGCCGAAGAACTGGTCGGTCAGCGGCTTCACCGAGGCGTGGGCGAGCTACGACTTCGCCCGCTACTTCGGCAACACCGTCATCGTCGCGCTGGTCACGACCGTGCTCACCGTGCTGGCGAGCGCCGCCACCGGGTACGCCCTGGCGAAGTACGACAACAAGTGGCTCAAGGTCTTCTTCGTCTGCATCCTGGCGACGACGATGCTGCCGACCGAGGTCATCCTCGCGCCGACGTTCATCGTCATCCGCGACCTCGGCATGTACGACTCGTTGGCCGGCATCATCGTGCCGTCGGTCATCACCGCCACCGGCATCTTCATGTTCCGGCAGTTCTTCATCACCGTGCCCGACGACCTGGTCGAGGCCGCGCGCATCGACGGTGCGAGCGAGTTCGGGATCTTCTGGCGGATCATGCTGCCGATCTCCCGGCCGATCATGCTGACGCTCGCGATCTTCTCGTTCCAGTGGCGGTGGAACGACTACATCTGGCCGCTGCTGGTGCTCAACGACCCGCACCAGTTCACGATCCAGATCGCACTGCAGAGCATCGTCGGGGCCGAGAACGTCAACTGGACCGTCCTGCTCGGCGCCTCGGTGATCTCGATCATCCCGCTCGTGCTCATCTACCTGGTGTTCCAGAAGTACGTGAACGGCGCGGACCTCAACGCGGGACTCAAGGACTGATGGGGTTCCTCGACGCGGTCGGCCCGGCCGCGGACAGCGCCGTCGCGCGCCTCCGGCTCGCCGACGACGATCCGGCTGCGCTGCAGCACCGGGAACTGATGGCGCGTGCCCTCACCCTGGTCGGGGCGTGGGTCCGGAACGAGCGGACGGGAGGCCCGGGTCGCCTTCCCGACGACGACCTCGCCACCGCGCACGGCTGGGTCCGGCACCTCGCGGCCCGGCAGTCCCCCGGCGGCACGTTCGTCGGCGGCGACAACGTGCTCTCCCCGCCGGACTCGGCGTTCACGGTGAACGACGTCTGCGACGCCCTCGAACTGCTCGCGCCGTACCGGGCGTCGGTCCCGGCTGCCGCGGTGCTCGCCGACGACCTCGACCGGATCGTGCACCGTGCGACGCCGGCGCTGCTCACCGGTGGCGTGCACACGCCGAACCACCGGTGGGAGGTCTCGGCCGCGCTCGCCCGGATCCACCGACTGCACCCGGCACCGGAGCTGGTCGAGCGGATCGAGGAGTGGCTCGCCGAGGGCGCGGACATCGACGCCGACGGGCTGTGGTCCGAGCGCAGCCCGAACTACGCGGCGGCCGTCTCGTGCCCGTCGTTCCTCGTCCTCGCCTCGGTGCTCGACCGCCCGGAGCTGCTCGACCCCGTCCGCCGGTCGCTCGACGCCACCCTCGCGCTGCTGCTGCCCGACGACACCGTCGAGACCGTCCAGTCCCGCCGCCAGGACCAGTCGCAGGCGTTCGGCATCGGCGCGTTCGCTCCCCTGCTCTGGCACCTGGCCGTGCTCGACGACCGCGCCGACCTCGCCGCCGTCGCTGCCCGGGCCGCCGTCGCCGAGACGTGGCAGCCCGGCGCGGTCGCAGCCCGCGCGATGACGGATCCGCTGCTCGCCCGCCCGTTGCCCGTCGGTGCGCCGCTCGAACCGGCCGTGCACTCCTTCGCCGACGCCCGGCTCGTGCACGTCCGCGAACAGGACCGCAGCGTCGTCCTGTTCGCCGGGTCGGACGTGCCGTCCCAGGGCCACGTCCGATCGGGCCTGGCGAACAGCCCCACGTTCCTGCGGGTGTTCGCCGGCTCGGTCGTGCTGTCCGACGTCCGGCTGTCGCGGGAGTTCTTCGGGCTCGGACCGTTCCGTCCGACGTCGCTGGAGTCCCTCGGCGACGGGCGGTACCGACTCGTCGAGACCGTGTCCGCCGGCTACCACCAGCCCTTGCCCGCCGCGGCTCGACGGACCGACGGCGCGTACACGCTCGGTGACGAGGGCCGGTTCTCGGCGTCGATGTCCTTCGGTGCGCGCGCGGCCGACACCGTCTCCCTCACCACGACGGTCGACGTCACCACCACGCCGGACGCGGTCTCGCTCGACGTGACGACCGAGGCCGCCGACGTGCCGTGGTCGCTCCAGCTGACCTTCCGCGGCGGGGGTACGTTCACCGGTGTGAGCACCGACGCCGCGACCGGGGAGACCGTCCTCGCCGACGGGACCGGCACCTACCGTGTCGGCGACGACGCCGTGTCCTTCGGGGCCGGCAACGGCAGCGGCCCGACCCAGCCGGCGTTCTACGCGCCCGGACAGGACTACGCGTTCCTCGGCGGCACCGACCGACCGGACGGCGAGCACGTCCACGTGACCGGGCGCTCCCCCGGCACGACGCGCATCGTGATCGGCACCGCTCGATGACCCTCCCCGGCGTGGTGCTCGTCGGTGCGCGTGGGTACGGCCTGCACCACCGGGCGAACATCGACCGGCTCGTCGCCGCGGGGGTCTGCACGCTGACCGCTGTCGTCGACCCCACGCTGGGCACCAGCACCGACGACGGGGCGGTCGTCGTGGCCGACGTCGTGGCAGCGCGCGACCACGGCCCGGTCGACGTCGTCGTCATCGCTGCCCCGATCGCCGCGCACCTGCCGCTGGCGCTCGCTGCCCTCGAGGCCGGTGCTGACGTCCTGCTCGAGAAGCCCCCGGTGACCACCCGCGACGCGCTCGACACCCTGCTCGACGCCGAGCAGCGCACCGGCCGCGTCGTGCAGGTCGGGTTCCAGAGCCTCGGGTCCGAGGCGCTGCCGGCGTTCCGTGACGGGTCGCTCGTCGGTTCGGTCCGGTCCGCTGCGGCCGTCGGCACGTGGACGAGGAACCAGGCGTACTGGGACCGCTCCGGGTGGGCCGGTCGGCGTCGGGTCCAGGGCGTCGACGTCCTCGACGGCGTGGTGACGAACCCGCTCGCCCACGCGGTCGCGACGGCCCTGGCGCTCGTCGGCTGCCGTCGGGCGTCCGACGTCAGGCGCGTCGAGGTCGAGCTGTTCCGGGCGAACGACATCGAGGGCGACGACACCTCGGCTGTCCGGGTCACGACCAGCGCCGGGCTCGAAGCCACCGCCGCCCTGACCCTTTGCGCTCCGTCCGAGGTCCTGCCGACCGTTCGGGTCCGCGGCGCCGCCGGGAACGCCGTGCTGCACTACACGGCCGACGAGGTCACCGTCGGCGACACCACTCGGACCGTCGGCCGGACGGACCTGCTCGAGAACCTGCTCGCCCACCGGTCCCGCGGCGACGAACTGCTCGTCCCCCTGGTCTCCACGGGTGCGTTCGTCGAGGTGCTCGAGGCCGTCCGTGTCGCCGAGCCCGTCCGCATCGACCACCCCTGGGTGACGTGGGAGGGCGAGGGGCCTGCCCGTCGTCCGCTCGTCGCCGACGTCGAGGCGATCGTCGACCGCGCCGCCGACGCACGAGCGTTGTTCTCCGAGGTCGGCGCGCCCTGGGCCCACACCGCCCGCGACGAGGTGCTGCAGGTCCTGCGCGTCGACGGGGCCCCGGTGGCCACGGAACTCGACGGCTCCGGGACCATCGCGACCTCGTCGCCGCGTCCGTACCTGCACCCGGTGCGGACCCTCGGCGGCACCCTCCTGAGCGCCGACCACCCGGCCGACCACGACTGGCACTGCGGCGTCGGGGTCGCGATCCCGGACGTCGACGGCGTGAACTGCTGGGGCGGCCGCACCTACGTGCACGGTCCGGGCTACGTGTGGCGCGACGACCACGGCCGCGTCGACGTCGTGCGCGCCGAGCAGCACCCCGCTCCGCACGGTGGCGGCACGGTCCAGGAACTCGTCTGGCGCGGGCCCGACCACACGGTCGTCCTGCACGAGGACCGCACCCTCGCCTGGCGCGCCGTCGACTCCGGGTGGGAACTGACCTGGTCGTCGTCGTTCCGAACCCCCGGCGACGCCGTCGTGCACCTCGGCGGTCCGGGCAGCAACGGCCGGATCGGTGCCGGGTACGGCGGGTTCTTCTGGCGCTTCGCCGACTGCACCGACGTGGTCGTCCGAACCGCTGACGCGCAGGGCGAGGCGGCGGTGCACGGCTCGGTCGCGCCCTGGGTGGAGTGGTCCGCGGTGTTCGAGGGAGCGCCTGCGACGATCCGGCTCGAAGCGCTCGACCACCGCGATCCCTGGTTCGTCCGGGCCGCCGAGTACCCGGCGATCGGTTCGGCCCTCGCCTGGCGTGCGCCGGCGCTCGTGCACCCCGGTGTCCCGCTCGTCCGGTCCTACCGCGCGACGATCACCGACGGCGCGACGGTGGACGACGGAGCGACGATCGCCGACGGTGCGACGCCGGGCGGCAATACGCTGGACCGATGAGCACCGCAGACTGGGAAGCCCGCGTCGCCGCACTCTGGGCCGACGACACGATCGACGACCAGCAGCGCATCGACCGCATGCGCGAACTCGCCGACGCTGCGCCGCACCCGGCCCTCGGCGCGTTCGAGCTCGGCGGCGCGAACGACTCCGGCGGCCACGAGGCCGAGGCCGACGTCCACTACGCAGCCGCCACCGCAGCGGGACTCGCGCACGTCGATCCTGCCCGGGCTGCGCAGATGGTCGTGCAGCACGCCTCGACCCTGCGGAACCTCGACCGCGTCGACGAGGCCATCGCGATGCTCCGCGACGCCCCGGAACACCCGTCCACCGGTGCCGCGCCGAAGGTGTTCCTCGCGCTCGCCCTGCACAGTGCGGGCCGTCACGACGAGGCGCTCCGTGTCGCGATCGAGGCCGTCGAACCGACACTCCCCCGCTACCACCGCTCGGTCCGCGCCTACGCGGCGGCCCTCACCGAATGAGTTGCACGAGCCGGGCGGCGGTGACGACCCGGCTCGCGGGGACGCGGACGTCCCTCCCCGTCCGGTCGCGACACCCGAATCGCGGCGGGACGAGCTGCGGGGCAGGACAGGAAGGAAGCGTCGACGCTCGACTGAGGCCCAGAGAGGCGCTCCCTCCCCACGGGCCGATCGTGCTTCGACCACTTGCGGATTCGGGTTCCGTTACCTCGCACAGCATGCGCCTGCACGGTCTGAACCGATAGGGGCAGTGCCCGATCAGCCGGGATCGGCGGTCAGGCGTTCCGTCGCTGCAGCGCTTCTACAGCCTTGCCGAGCAGCCAGTTGACGGCCCAGCACAGCACGCCGATGACCGGCAGTGCGAGGATCACGAGCGTCCAGAGGACCTTGACCACGAGCGTGCGCCGACGGTCACGCCAGACCTGCACGAGCGCGAGGACCTCGAGGGCCAGCATCAGCAGGAGCACGAACACGTGCGACTCGGACAGGTCCATGAACACAGTGCGATCCCTCCGTGGCGGCCGCTGCCGCGCAACGAACCGACAGTAGGGCCGACGCCGCCGCCCACGCCACCTCCCGTCCAGGTGTCACCGCGCCACCGTTCCCGCACCCGCAATGTCTCGCCACTCCCGCGAACGGGCGAAATACCCCGGCCGGTCAGCTCCTCACCCCGGCATTTCGCCCGCTCGCGCGAGCGGGCACTCATATTCCACCGGATGCATGCGAGTTGCGGCATGCGACCGCGAGCGGGCGAAATGCCCGGGTCGCGGGGCGCGCAACCCCGGTATTTCGCCCGCTCGGCGTCCAGCGCGCGCCGACCGGGCGAGCGAGCAGGCCGACCGGGCGAGCGAGCAGCCCGGCGGGACGCGCGCGGGCAGGCGGGCAGGCAGCCGCCCGTGGGCGGGGCCGACGCACGAGGCGCGACCGCGGGGCTGACGGGAGGCGCGGGGCGGGCCCGCACCGGGCCTCCCGTCCGTCAGCGGCGACTGTCTAGGGCCGCGCGCCCTCCTGCGGGACCGCCTGCGCGACCGGCAGCGAGTCGCTCGTCGTGCGGAGCGACTCCTGCCGGATCTCGAGCTGCGTGACGGCGAGGGCGGCCAGGTCGTGCAGGTTGGCGAGGTCGGCCTCGGTCGCCTGCCGCGGCTTCGTGTCGAGCACCGCGAGGGTCCCGATCGGAACACCGTCGTGCCGCACCAGCGGCACGCTCACGTAGAACCGGATGCCGAGCGCACCGGTGACGAGCGGGCTGTGCTGCATGTCGGGGTGGATCGACCCGTCCGGGATGACGACGGGGACCGCGACGGGCGCGAAGCCGTTGCCGAAGTTGATGTTGCGCGCTGCTTCGTCGACGCCCTCGGCGATGTACGACTGCGACCAGGCGCGGTCCTCGTCGAGCACCTCGACCAGGGCGATGGGCGCGTCGAACAGGCGGGCGGCCATCGCGGTGGTGCGGTGCAGGGCCTCGTCGGGCAGGGTGTCGAGCGTCGCCGGGCGGGCCGTGTCGGCGTCGGCTCGCGGCGCACCGGCAACGGCGGTCGGAGCCGCGGCCGTGGTGTCCACGACGTGGTCGGTGCCGGCGGTCTCGGTCATGACGACGTCGCGCAGCATCGCGACCAGGTCGGCGCCGGCGGGGCGCGCGGCCGGGTCCTGCGCGGTCATCGCACGGAGCAGCCGCTTCCAGTGCTCGGGCAGTGGCTCGGGCACCACTGGGTCACGGGACAGCCGAGCGACCGCGGACTCGACGAGCGAGCCGGGGAACTCGCGGCGGCGGGTGAAGCACTGCAGCAGCACGAGGCCGAGCGAGTAGACGTCGCTCGGGCTCCCGACGTCACCGCCGCGGGCCTGCTCGGGGCTCAGGTAGGCAGCGGTGCCGGTGGTGACGCCGTCGGCGGTCATGCGTTCGACGCCCGCGGCGAGCGCGATGCCGAAGTCGGTGAGCCGCGCACGGGCACGGTCGGAGTCGTGGCCGTAGTCGACGAGCAGGATGTTCGACGGCTTGATGTCGCGGTGCACGACGCCGTGGCTGTGGATGTAGTGCAGCGCCTCGGCCATGTCGTAGCCGATCTCGGCGATGTGGCGGGAGGCGAGCGGGCCGACGGCGAGGCGTTCCTCGAGGTCCTGGCCGACGACCAGTGCCATCACGAGGTACCGCTGGTGGGTGCCGTCGTGGCCGGTGACGACGCCGGTGTCGAGCAGGCTGACGAGGTTGTGGTGCTCGAGCGAGGCGAGCACGCCGAGTTCGGCCTCCTGCCGGGCGATGTCCACCGTGCCGGCGTGGAACACCTTGACGGCGACGGGGCGGTGCAGGCTCTCGTCGATGCCCCGGTACACGACGGACATGCCGCCCTGGCCGATGGCGTGTTCGAGTCGGTAGCGCCCGTCGAGCAGTGGGGCCGCGGACTGGGTGTCCTCGGTCGGACTCATCGAACCTCGTTCTCGGTGCGGGCAGGCGTCGGTGCATCCTCCCATCCCGACGGGGATCGTGGGGGCCCGCGGCGTTCTCCGGATGGACGGCGCCGGCGTGCGCGGCACGTCAGACCGTCACCGCCGGTGCGTCGCCACCGTGCTCACCCGCAGGTCCTCGAACGTGCTCGTGAACCCGGCACCGCCGAGCGAGATGAGCCCGATCCTCGGCGCGCTCCCGAGGTCCGCCGTCCAGGTCCCGCCTCGGACGAAGTGCCGCCCGTCGACGCTCGTGTAGGCCGTGTACCGGTGCTCCCCGCCGGCGACCCGGTGCACGATCCGGAGCGTGGTGGTGTCCCCGACCGGTCCGACGACCGTGTTGCCGTAGCTCGGCGCCCCAGCCGGTTGCCCGGACACCTGCTTGCCGAACTCCGTCTGCCGGGTGTTGAAGATCGAGTTCGACGTCAGCCGGACGTAGTCGCCGTCGTCGCCCCACACGATCAGTCCGCCCTGCACGTAGTTCACGCCGTCGCCGGTGGCGGGGGTGTCCACCGCGACGGTCGTCTGGAGCACGTAGTCGCCCTGCGGCGCCGGTTCGGACAGGACCGAGGCGAGTGGCGTCGCCGGTGGGTGGATGTCGGCGTCCTGTGTCTGCCAGCGGAACGTGCCGCCGCCGACGGTCCAGGTCGAGCGGTCGGGTTCGCGGGTCCAGCGGAGCGCCGTGGGGAGCGTGGTCCCGTCGAACGACGTCGACAGCGCGCGGATGGTGCGTCCGGGCACGTCGACGGGTGCGGTGGTCGCCCGGTAGGTCGCACGCTGTCCCGGCTGTGCGACCGGCCCCGGCTGCACCGTGTCGGACGGTCCCGCCCCGCCCCGCACGACGGGCCAGCCGTGCCGCCAGTCGAGCGGGTCGATGAGCGCCGGCCGCTTCGTGTACGTCGGCTGCCCCGCGTAGTACGGGTCGCCGCGGTCGACCGCGTGGTAGATGATCCAGTCCTGGCCGGCGAGATCGGTGACCACGGTGTTGTGCCCGGTGCCGACCCAGCGGTTGCCGTTCTGCGCGAGGAGGGGTGTCCCGCCGACCCGGGTGCTCGTGATCGCCACCCCGTCCTGGTCGGTGAAGGGTCCGAGGGGGCTGCGCGACCGGGCGACGAAGACGCCGTACCCGGTCAGGGCGCCGTTGCAGCAGTTCGTGGCGGAGCCCGTGAAGTACCACCAGCCGTCGTGGCGCATCAAGTACGCGCCCTCGTACCGGTTGTCGATCGCGATCTGCCGCTCGCTCGCGGGGTCGGAGCGGAGTCCGTCGGCGCTGAGCGTGCGGACGTTGACGCCGCCGAAGTAGCTGCCGAAGTACAGGTACGTGGTGCCCTTGTCGGTGATGACCTCGGGGTCGAACGCCCAGCGCGCCCCGGTGCCGTTCGCGGCGGTCTGCGGTGCCACGACCGGGCCGCCGGAGTCCTTCCACGGACCGGTCGGGCTCGAGCTCGTCGCGACGCCGACCGCGGATCCCCCGCCGGTCGGTGCCGATGCCGAGGGCGTGTCGGACGCGGCGTAGTACAGGTACCAGGTGCCCGCGCGACCGCGGTCGCCCGCGCGGTACACGACGTCCGGCGCCCAGATCCCGTTGGCGGACCCCACCCACGCCGGTCGCGTCGGGAACGCGTCGTTCACGTACGTCCAGTGCGTCAGGTCGGTCGACCGGTAGGTCGGCACACCGTGCTGCACGAGCGACCCGTCGGCGTTCTGCTCCGTCGCCGTCAACGCGTCGGTCGTGCAGTACAGGTACCAGTTGCGGTCGCGCCCGACGCCGCGGATCGCGGTCGGGTCGGCGCAGCTCGCCGCCGTCTCGCCGTCGGGCAGGCTGAGCGCGACCGGGTTCCGGTGGGTCGGCGCCGCCGCGCCGTGTCCCGAGCCGCTGTGTCCGGTGGTCCGGTCCGCCACGGGCGTGGACGCCGCGGCGGGGCCGACCGGGAGGCCCGTGGCCGCGACCGCCGTGAGCGTCGCGACGGCGAGGATGGTTGCGACTGTTCGGCGCACGGGGTCCTGCTCTCATCGTCGAGGAAGGGCTGCGTGCGCGAGCGTACGCTCGCGGGCAGCGGACCGGGACGGTTCCGTCCGGTTCCGCGCGACGAAGGAGTCAGCGATGCCCGCGAGGTTCGTGTACTGGATGAACGTGTCGATCGACGGCTTCGTCGAGCGTGACGAGGGCGAACTCGGCGACGTCGAGGGGCCCGAGTGGATGCGGATCGACGAGCCGCTGCACCGTGAGTTCAACGCCCGCGCCGCGGCGATGACCCTGTCCGTCGAGGGGCGGGTCGTCCGCGACATGATGGACCCGTTCTGGCCGGACGCCCGCACCGACGAGTCGATGCCGGCGTTCATGCGCGAGTACGGCGAGGTCTGGACCGACCAGCCGAAGGTCCTGGTCTCGCGCACCCGGACCAGCGCCGACCACAACACCCGGGTCATCGGGGGCGACGACGCCATCGCGCAGCTCGCCGTCCTGCGTGAGGAGTCGGAGGGCGACATCGGCGTCGGCGGCCCGAACCTCGCGACGCAGTTGCTCGACGCGGGGCTGCTCGACGAGCTGTTGCTCTACACGCACCCCGCGGTGCTCGGCGCCGGTCGGCCGCTGTTCGACCCGCCGGCGACGGGCGTGCGACCGCCGGTGCTGCTGGACCTGCTCGAGCAGCGGGAGTACCACAACGGTGTCACGCTGCACCGCTACCAGGTGCTGCGGTAGTCACTCCCCCGAGGGCCCTGGACCGAAGATGACGAGTCGCCAGGCGCTCGGCCGGTCGCTGTCGAAGTCGTTGAACGCGACGCTGTCGACGTCCTTGCTCGATGACAGTTCGATCTGGTGCGGGCTGTCGCGGCAGTCCATCGGATCGAGTTCGATGCTCTGCGATCCGCCCGGCAGCACCGTCCGCACGATGCCACGCATGTGCCCGTTGCCGTAGCAGGAGAACTCGAGGTGGTCGATCGTCCGGGAGTCCGGGAACTGCACGCGGACGCCGGGCTCGAGATGGGCGGGGTCCTCGTCGCCGGGGCTCGTGTCGGCGCTCAGCACCCCGAGGACCGCATCCTCGGTCTCGGTCCTCGCCTCCTGCTGCGTCTTCCACTTGGCGAGCGCTTGCTCGTCGACGGGCGGCGCCGACGTGCAGCCGGCGAGCAGGGCCATGACGGCGAGCGCCGGCAGGACCAGGGCGGGGAGGTGTCGCACGGTGCGAGCTTAGCTACGCCTGGGTCAGTCGATGCGTGTGCAACGAGCGACGTCCCACCTGTCGATCGACAGGTGGGACGTCGCAGGACGCGTGCGCAGTCAGTCGGGTCAGACGTCGCGTCGACGTGCGACCGTCAACGCGAGTGCACCCACGACGAGCACCTCGCCCGCCAGGACACCGAAGCCGCCCCAGCCGTTCAGGACGATGTCGTCCTGACTGGCTTCCTGGCCGTCGTAGGAGTACGCGAAGAGCTGGCTGCCGGCCTGGTCGGGCAGGAACTTGAACACGTCACCGATCCACTCGGCGTTCAGCAGCCCGGCCACGAGCGACAGGATCACCGGCAGCACGAGCAGGATGCCGAGCGTGATCGCGATGCCACCGGCGCTGGACCGGACGAACAGCCCGATGCCGTAGGCGAGCAGCGCGAGGAGCGTCACGTACACCGACGAGCCGAGGATCGGCATGAACACCGACGGGTCGCCGATCTGCGGGCTCGTGCCGTCGGAGGCCAGGAGCAGCGCCGACAGCACCACGCCGATCCAGGTCGACACCACGCTCACGACGAAGGTCGTCAGCGCGAGGACGGTCGCCTTCGCGAGGATCACGCCCGTGCGACGGGGGTCAGCGGTGAAGGTCGAGCGGACCTGACCGGTGCCGTACTCGCCGGTGATGATGAGCACGCCGAGCACACCGACGACGAGCGCACTGAGCGAGACGCCCGTGGTGTTGATGCTCACGAAGCTGCCGTTCGCGACGTCCTGCGGGGAGTTCGCGGGCAGGTCGACGAAGGCGCCGAGCAGCCCGGCCATGCCGATCGTCAACACGGCCAGGATCGCGAAGCACCAGATCGTCGACCGGATGCTGCGGAGCTTGATCCACTCGCTGCGGACCAGGTGCGGGAACGACAGGCGGACCGAGTCCGGCACGGAAGCCGAGTGTGTCCGGGTGACGGGCGGGGTGGTGGCGCTCATCGGGTGCCCTCCGATCGGTACTCGACGTCGTCGCGGGTGAGGGCCATGTAGGCCTCCTCCAGGCTCGCGCCGGTCGGGGTGAGTTCGTGCAGTGCGACCCCGGCCTGGGCGGCGATGTTGCCGACCGTCGGTGCGTCGGGACCGACGACCAGGAAGGTGCCGTCCTCGCGCGGGGTGACGGTCGCGTTCGGGCCGATGGCCTGGAACAGCTGGTCGGGCGACGGCGTCCGGACGATGACCCGGCTGCCACCGCCAGCGGTGCCCGGTGCGACTCCCCCACCGGCGACGAACTCGGCGATCGGGGCGTCGGCGAGGACCTTGCCGCGGCCGAGCACGACCACGCGGTCGGCGGTCTGCGCCATCTCGCTCATCAGGTGGCTGGACAGGAACACGGTGCGACCGTCGGCGGCCATCCGGCGGGCGAGCTGCCGGACCCACAGGACGCCGTCGGGGTCGAGGCCGTTGACGGGCTCGTCGAGGATCAGGGTCTTCGGGTCGCCGAGCAGTGCGGCAGCGATTCCCAGACGCTGCCCCATGCCGAGCGAGAACCCGCCGACGCGCTTCTTCGCGACCGACTCGAGGCCGGTCATGTCGATGACCTCGTGCACGCGGGCCTTCGGGATGCCGTGGGTCGCCGCGAGCGAGAGGAGGTGGTTGTAGGCGCTGCGGCCCGAGTGGACCGCCTTCGCCTCGAGCAGGGCACCGACCTGTCGGAGCGGGTCGCGGAACGTCGTGTACGGCTGGCCGTTCACCGTCGCGCTCCCCGCCGTGGGCCGGTCGAGGCCCATGATCATGCGCATCGTGGTGGACTTCCCGGCGCCGTTCGGCCCCAGGAAGCCGGTCACACTGCCGGGTCGGACGACGAACGAGACGTCGTCCACGGCGGTCTTCGGACCGTACTGTTTGGTGAGGTGGCTGACTTCGATCACGGCGGCCACGCTATTGCAGCGGTGTCCGGCGGCGCGTCCGTCGGAAGGGGGATGTGTCAGGTGCCTGGGGGCGGACCCGCTCGGCGTAGCCTGTCGCCGTGAAGCAGGCACAGGACGACGGACCGTTCTTCCACGGCACCAAGGCCGACCTCGAGCCGGGCGACGTGCTCACCGCAGGCTTCCGGTCGAACTACCGCCCCGAGGTGGTCATGAACCACGTCTACTTCACGGCGGTCTCCGACGGCGCCGGGCTCGCGGCCGAGCTCGCCGCCGGTGACGCCGAACCGCGGGTCTACGAGGTCGCGCCGACCGGTCCGTACGAGGACGACCCCAACGTCACCGACAAGAAGTTCCCCGGCAACCCGACCCGGTCCTACCGCAGCACCGAACCGGTGCGGATCGTCCGCGAGGTCACCGACTGGCCCCGACTCACGCCCGACGCGCTGCGCCTCTGGCACGAGCGCCTGGCCGCACTGCGCGCGAACGAGCGCGGCGAGATCATCAACTGAGCCGGCTGGCGGACGGGAGGCGCGGGGCGGGGCCGCCACGGGCCTCCCGTCCGCTTCGCCCTGGTCTCAGGGCCCCGAACGCGCCCTGCGGACGTCAGCGGCTGAGCGCGTCGCTCGTCGTGACGGTCGCGAAGCTGCCGTCGAGCGCCGCCATGAAGGCGGCGTGGACGCTCGCACCCGGGACGGTGACGCTCCCGGAGGTCAGGTCCGGCGCGGCGCACGCGTCGGCGACGACCGTCGCGGTGAAGCCGAGTTCGTGCGCGGCCCGGGTCGTCGAGTCGATGCACATGCTGCTCATCATCCCGACGATCGTGACCTCGTCGACTCCGGCGTCGGTCAGCAGTTCCTGGAGTCCGGTGCCGATGAAGCTGTTCGGCTCGTGCTTCTCGAGGACCGGCTCGCCATCGACGGGCGCGACCGACGGGTGGAAGTCGAGGCCCGGCGTGCCCGGCACGAAGAACGTGGCGTCGGGGTCGGTGGACACGTGGAAGACGTGCACGACCAGGTCGCCGGCGGCGCGGGAGGAGTCGAGCACGGTGCGGGCCGCGGTGGCAGCGGCCTCGGGTTCGACGAGGGGGAAGGCCCCGCCCGGGAAGTAGTCCAGCTGGATGTCGACGAGGAGCAGCGCGCGGGTCATCGGTTCAGTATGGCGGGCGGCGGGCTTCAGGCCGGGCCGTGTCCGGGCTGTTCGTCGCCGGGATCGCGGGCGAAGGCGAGGCTCTCCGCGATGATCGAGAGCACGATGTCCACCTCGTGGTCGTCGCGCGGCCCGTAGACGAGGAACTCGGTGCCGTGGTCCTCGTACTGGTGCGGGGTCGCCCACCCGAGAGCGGTGAGCTCGACGCCGCGCGCCGCCGGCAGGCACAGGTGCACCGAGGTGTCATCGACACCGTGCAGGTGCACGGGTTCGAGGCGCCCATCGGGAGCGAGCGACGTCCACGGCACGACGTGGTCGGCACGGTCGCGGAGGAACAGTGCGCGCGACGACGCCGGCGAGACCTGACTGTGCCCCTCGACCACGTCCGGTAGTGCCAGTGCGTCCGCGACGAGTCGTCCCCACCGCTCCGGGGTCGCGCGGTCAGTGAGCTGACGCTGTGGCCCGTCGTCGGACACGGACGGGCGGACACCGGGGCGAGGTGTGGAGATCACCGTTCGACGCTACCGGCGCGCTCCGCCGCCGCGGGTCACGGTTTCGCGCCGTTGCCGAACGCGCCGTGCAGCGTCGTGTCCGCGAAGGCCGTCGTGTCGATCACGGCGCGGACGCGGTCGAGGATGCCCTGGTCCTCCGAGTCCACGCCGATGACGAGCGAGCCGTAGTCGACGCGCATCGTGTACGGGATCGAGGCCTCGAGCCCGGTCACGTGCGGGGTCGCGGCGAGGGTCGCCAGTCCCTGCGCCACCGCAGTGGACGTCGAGATCGGGATCTGCTGGTCGAACGTGCCGTCGTAGTGGACGGTGCTGGCGATGTGCCCCTCGTCCGCCGGCACGGTCAGCGTCAGGGAGACGCCGGTCCACGCCAGTTCGGTGGCCATCGTCGTCGGGACGGCTCCAGCCTGAGCCGGGGTCGCGTCGGGGTCCATCGTGACCGTGAACCGCGATGCGAAGTGGTTCGACGTGACCCACCGGGTGGAGCAGGTCGGGTCCGGGGCGGAGCTGGGGGTGTTCGTGGTCGTCTGCGTCGCCTCGGCGACGGCCGGGAGCGCACGGACCTGTCGGAGGGCGGTGCGCACCTGGCTCGCGACGGCGGGGTCGAGCGTCGGCGCCGGGGTCGGGTCCGGTGTCGGGTCCGGATTCGCTGCCCCCGGTGCCGGCGCTTCGCCGCTCGGACACACCGCCGTCTCGGAGCCGCCCGATCCACCGGACCGCAGCGCGTCGCGTGCCAGTCCTTCGGCCGCCGAGCACGCGGTGAGCGGCACGGTGCAGGCGAGGGCGACGAGGAGTCCGATGACGAGACGAGAGCGCACCGGCCCAGTCTCGCTGCCGCGGGCTGCACGCCGGAGCCGGATCGGCGCGCTGTGTCCCGGGTGCTACCCGGTCGGCCGCCTCAGCGCGACTGGTCGTCCAGGTCGAGCGACGTGGTCAGTTCCGGGAACGCCCGCGCCTGCTCGATGAGCTGCTGCGCCTTCCGCACGACCCCCTCGACGCTGTCGGCACCGGCGACGAGGCGCACCGGTGGTGCGGACATCTCGGTCAGGGCGAGGAGCGTCCGGGCGAGCTTCGCCGGATCGCCGCTCTGCTTGCCCTCCATGCCGCGGAAGAACTCCTTGGTCTGGTCCGACGAGGACCGGTAGTCGTCGAGGTGGACGTCGCCCCAGAAGGTGGAGCTGCCTTCCGCGAGCAGGTCGGTCCGGAAGAAGCCGGGCTCGACGACCGTGGTGTGGATGCCGAACGGCAGGACCTCGTCGTGCAGCGCTTCCATCCACCCCTCGAGCGCGAACTTCGACGCGGCGTACGCGCTCCCACCGGCACCGGCGACGATGCCGGCGGTCGAGCTGATGCTGATGACCCGACCGGAGCCCTGCGCCCGCATGACGGGGAGCACCGCGCGGGTGACGTTCATCGCACCGAAGAAGTTCGTCTCCATCTGCGCGCGGAACTGCTCCGCGGAGACCTCTTCGAAGAACCCGCCCTGGAAGCTCCCGGCGTTGTTCACCAGGACGTCGATGCGGCCGAACCGCTCGATCGCTGCCTCGACCGCGCTCCGGACGGTGCGCTCGTCCGTGACGTCCAACGCGACGGCGAGCAGCTCGTCGTGCTGGCCGACCGCTGCGACGACACGTTCCGGGTCCCGCCCGGTCGCGACGACGTGGTGTCCGGCGTCCAGGGCGGCGCGCGCGAACTCGGTGCCCATGCCGCGGCTGGTCCCGGTGATGAAGAAGGTCTGGGGTTCGGTCATGCTCCCAGCGAAGACCACTTCCGCGCAACGAGTGAGGCTCTGCCGAAACGGGGTCGAGCAGAACCTCCCTCCCGACGCTCGAGCCGCCCTAGCGTCAGGGACATGGACCCCCTCGTGACCACGACCCCGTCGGCTCCGTCGGCTCCGTCGACCACTCTGGTTGCCGACGACCGGCTGCCGTGGTTCCCGCTCGCACTGCTCGCGGCGATCGGGTTCGTGCTCGTCGCCATGGAGACCATGCCCGCGGGCCTCCTGCCGGTCATCGCGGACGGCATGGGGACGTCCGAGGGCACGGTCGGACTGTTCGTCAGCGCCTACGCGATCGGCACGGTCATCGTCACGGTGCCGGCGATCGCACTCACGCGGGGCCTGCGCCGCAAGCCGTTGATCACGACGGCCATCGCCGTCCTGATCATCGCGAACACCCTCACCGCGTTCGCCCCGAACGTGACCATCGCGCTCGTCACGCGGTTCGTCGCCGGCGCGGCTTCCGGGATCATCTGGGGCATGTTCGCCACCTACGCGCGGCGCATCAGTCCCGCCCGGTTCGCGGGCGTCTCCCTCGCCATCGTCTCCACCGGTGCGCCCGTCGGCTTCGCGCTCGGCACACCGCTCGGGTCGTTCATCGGCACCGCCCTGGACTGGCGCTGGTCGTTCATCGGCCTCAGCCTCGTCGGGGTCGTCATACTCGCGCTGATCGCGGCGTTCGTGCCGGACGCACCCGGCCAGACCGGCACTGCGAAGCTCTCCGTGGTCAGGGTGTTCCGCATCCGCGGCATCGCGATCATCCTCGCCGTCATCGCCACGTGGATGGTCGCGCACAACACGATCTACACCTACATCTCCCCGTACCTGCGGGTGACCGGCACCGACCTCAGCGCCGGGCTCGTCCTCCTCGTCTACGGCATCGCGGCGATCCTCGGCGTCGTGGTCACGGGCGCGCTCCTCGACCGGCATCCCCGGCCGCTGCTGCACCTGAGCGTCGGACTGTTCGTCGTCACCGGGGTCGTCCTGCTCGTCGGCCACGCGTCGCCGGTCGCCGTCCTCGTCGCCGCCGTCCTGTGGGGTGTCAGCTTCGGAGGCGCCTCGACGCAGCTGCAGGCGGCGCTCACCACGGCAGGTGGGGAGAACGCCGACGTCGCCAGCGCCTTCCTGCCCGTCGCGTTCAACATCGCGATCTTCGTCGCCGGGATCTTCGGAGCCGCGCTGTTGACCGTGTTCGACGGACTGGTCTTGGCCGTGGTGATGATCGTCTTCGGGACGGTCGCTGCGGTGCTCACCCTGGTCGGTCGGCGCTCGGCGTTCCCCGCTCGGCTCTAGCGGACGGCCGACGGACGAGACGGCCGCCACGGTTCAACCGTTGACGAGGTCCCCGCCCCACGTCAGGTCGCTGTCCTCGTCGACCGCGAACGCCTCGAACCGGTCGTCGGCCAAGACCGCGTCGACCAGGGCACGTGACCCGGCGACGATCGTCGAGTCCCAGTCGATCTCCGACGCGAGCACCCAGGAGTGGTCTTCCGGCCAGAGCATCTGCGGGGTGTGGGCGAGGTCGACGACCGTCCCGATCCGAGCGCGGTCCAGCCACGTCGGGTCGGCGAGCTGCGGCAGGGTCATCGAGAGGAGGCAGCACTCGCGGTGCGGCCACGGGAAGAGCTCGACGGCGAGTGCGGCGCGGATCGCCGCCTGTTCTCCGTCGTGCACTGCTTGCTGCTCGACGACGTACCGCTGCATCGACTCGATCTCCTCCGCAGTCGGCTCGTCCGGACCCTGCCAACCGACGGCGAGCGCCGAACCACCGCTCAGTTCACCCCACCCGTCCCAGACCGCTGCGACCAGGTCGTCCGGCGTCGACGTGGCCTCGGCCAGGTGCTCGGTGAGCGCAGCGAGCAGGCTCGGCTCGAACCAGCCTTCCTCGGGCGGGTGGACGCGCCATCCGTCCTCGAACACCAGGTCGGACTCGTCGGTCCGGCCGGTCAGGCTCCGCCACTGGACGAGTGGGTGCGCGATGCCGCCCGTTCGCGACGCGACGTCGGACCACCGCCACCGGGCGGACTCGAGGACGGAGTGGTCGTCCCATTCGTCCACGATCGAACGGTCCCCTCGGTCCGCCGACACCGGATGGAGGATGCGCGCGTAGGCGTCGAAGCCGGTTCCGACTGTCCCGCCCACGGTGGCGAATACACCCGCCCGGGCGAGTAGCCAGGTGCCGCGGGAGACGTCGGTGATCAGTTCCACGTGCAGAGCCTAGACACCCACGCGATCGTGGGTCGACTGACGACTCGAGTTGCGGGACAAGGGTGAAGCACGCCAAACTCTTACGCAGTATTTGATAGTTGAAACTTCAGGAGATCAATGTCTGTTCGGCTGAAAACGAAGTCTGCCCTCGGGGGAGTGATCGGCGTCGCGCTCACAGTGTCAGGGCTGGGCGCCACTGGTCCGGCGACCGCGGCGGAGAAACCGGGCGCACAGGACGCTCGAGCAGCGTGGGGCAGCTACCACAAGATCATCAGCAAGACGTCGACTGGAAGCCACGTAGGCTCCCAGAAACTCGCATCGTGTGGATCACGAACCGCCGCGATGGACTGCTCACTCACTCGCGGAAGGACGGCCAACCGCACGATCGGACTCGACTTGGGCGCCTCTCGCGGCTGGGCTGCTGGCCAGTTGAAGATCAGCGCCTCGACCACCCAGAGCGTCTCGGTGACCTGCAGCAAGCGGAAGGTCCCCAAGGGCAAGCAACTCGTCGCGTACCCGGTCGGCGTTCGCTACAAGTACAAGATCCAGAAGCACATCACCGGCGCTGGCAAGGACTACGTGTCGGGCACGTCGAAGTGGCTGTACGCGTTCAATCCTGGCAGCGCACGCGTCTCCTGCGACATCAGGAGCTTCTAGCTAAAGGAGGACGCATGCGCATCACTCTCGTTTCCGTTGCGATCGTGACCACACTGCTCGGGTTGTCAGGGTGCACTTCCGCTCCTGACGTCGCGACCACCGATCTCATCGGCAAGAGCGTCGCGCTGGCCACCGAGCAGGTCCCCTCGGGTCGGTCGTACGCATGGTACGACCTCACCGAGCAGATCCTCCACCGGGAAGGCGACTTGATCGGAGGGGCCGAACCGGATGGCGAAGGCGGCGTGATCGTCGCCGTGTGCGCGGACGCTGAGGCCATCGGACGCACCTCGAGCATCACCACTGGCGCCATCCCTGCCGGCGATTACCACGGACGGATCAAGCGCGAAGCCGAGGCGGGAGCCTTTGACGCACTCCTTCCGGAGTGTCAGCGTCAAGGCTGATCCCGTGCGACTCCGGCCGTCAGGGCCAACCCGGCAGTCAGGCCTCCATCGACGGCCTGGCTGGACGGCCAACGCGCAGCTCGGGGAACTGCTCGTCGCGCCACTCACCGTCGATCGGCGTGCCACTTGCGGCCGCACGCTCCTCGCGCTCCCGCAGCTCCACGCGCCGGATCTTGCCCGAGATGGTCTTCGGCAGCTCCGCGAACTCGACCCGACGCACGCGTGCGTACGCCGGGAG
The DNA here is from genome assembly GCF_004346515.1 of Curtobacterium sp. PhB191. Lineage (NCBI taxonomy): Bacteria > Bacillati > Actinomycetota > Actinomycetes > Micrococcales > Microbacteriaceae > Curtobacterium > Curtobacterium sp. PhB191. Next base: position 5,215 of record NZ_SMBV01000013.1, on the reverse strand, counting down.
TGCGGTCCGCGCGTACGCGAGCACCTGTTCGGCGGTTTCCGCCGTCGCGTCGAACCCGGCGGCGAGCGTCACGTACGCCTTGACGACGTTGAGCCGGGCGTCGTCCGGCGCGGGTACGACGGCGCTCTCTGCCACGGCGGGGTGCTGCAGCAGGGCACTCTCGACCTCGAACGGTGACACCTTGTAGTCGGACGACTTGAACACGTCGTCGGTCCGACCGATGAAGGTCAGCTCCCCGTCGGCGTCCCGCACCGCGATGTCGCCGGTGTGGAAGAAGCCGTCACGCATCGATGCCGCGGTCCGGTCGGGGTCACCGAGGTACTCGGCCATCAGGTTGACCGGTCGCTCGTCGAGGTCGAGGCAGACCTCGCCCTCGTCGCCGGGCTGCCCGGTGACCGGGTCGAGCAGCGTCACGGTCACACCGGGCAACGCGCGGCCCATCGCCCCCGGGGTCACAGCGCTGCCGGGGGCATTGCCGATGATCGCGGTGGTCTCGGTCTGCCCGTAGCCGTCGCGGATGGTCAGACCCCAAGCGCGTTCGACGCGGTCGATGACCTCGGGGTTCAGCGGTTCTCCGGCCGACACGACCTCGCGCAGTGCCCGAGGGCGCGCACCGAGATCGGACTGGAGCATCATCCGCCAGGCGGTGGGCGGTGCGCAGAACGTGCTCACCTCGGCGGACTCCAGCTGGGCGAGGAGCGCGGCCGGATCGAACCGCGGGGTGTCGTGGACGAAGACGGTCGCCTCGGCGATCCACGGCGCGAAGAAGCAGCTCCAGGCGTGCTTGCCCCAGCCCGGTGAGCTGATCGCCAGGTGCACGTCTCCGGGCCGCAGACCGAGCCAGTGCATCGTGCTGAGGTGTCCGACCGGGTACGACGTCTGGGTGTGCACGACCATCTTCGGCTTCGAGGTCGTGCCCGACGTGAAGTAGACGAGGCAGGGATCGGCGGTCTTGGTGACCACGACCGGTCGCGACTCCCCCGCGGGCGCTGGTTCGCCGAGATCCGACGGGTAGTCCGTCCACCCGTCCGCCGTGCCGCCGATCACCACGCGCGAGAATTCCCCGCGGACGTCGTCGTACTTCGCGGTCTCGCTGCGGTTCGTGACGACGTGTGCGACGGCTCCGCGGTCGACGCGGTCCTGCAGGTCGGCGGTGTCGAGCATCGTCGACGTCGGCAGGATCACCGCTCCGAGCTTGATCACCGCGAGCATCGTCTCCCACAGCTCGAGCTGGTTGCCGAGCATGACGAGCACGTGGTCGCCCTTCCGGACGCCGTGCTCGTGCAGGCGAACGGCCAAACGGTCGGACCGGGCGGCCATCTCCGCGTAGCTGAGCCGCTGTTCCGAGCCGGCCGCGTCGACGATCCAGAGCGCGATGCGGTCGTTCCCGGCCGCGATGACGTCGAACCAGTCGTCCGCCCAGTTGAAGGTGTCGCCGAGGTCCGGCCACCGGAAGGCGGCGCGGGCGGCATCGGCGGACTCTGCGGAGAGCAACTGGTCACGGGCAGCGCGGTACGCGGCGGTCACGTTCGGGTTGGGCACGGACCGATCATGCCGCATCCTTCTGGTCGCCGATCCCGAACAGCCGACGTGCGTTCCCCGACGTGAACGCGTCGCGGGCCGCGTCCGAGGGGAACTGCTGCAGGAACGTGTCGATCTCGGCGGCGGAGGGTCGCTGGAACGGGTGGTCGGTGGAGAACAGCAGCCGATCGGTCGTCGTGACGTCCAGCGCGTGCCGGAGCAGCGTGTGGCTGAGCATGCCCGAGCTGGTGATGTGGACGTTGGAGCGGACGGTGTCGGACACCGTCCGCTCGAGCCCGGCGATCCGCGACAGGCTGTCCGCGCGGTCGAGCCAGAAGAGCAGCAGCTCGCCCCAGTGGCCCAGCACGACCTGCAGGTCCGGGTGCCGGTCGAAGGTGCCGCCGACGATCAGGCGCAGTGCCGCGCGTGCCGCCTCGAGGTGCCACCCCCACCCGAAGGTCGCCAATCCGAGCTCGACCATCGGTTCGAACCCCTCGTACGCCACTTCGCGCAGCTGCTTCGACGGGATCTGCGGGTGGATGAAGACCGGCTGCCCGAGCGACGCCGCGACGGCGAAGAGGTCGTCGTACCGGCGGTCGTCGAGCTGCACCTCGCCCGTCCGCCCGTAGACCATCGCCCCCACGCAACCGAGGCCGGCAGTGCGCTCCAGTTCGGCGACGGCAGCGTCCGGGTCGGCCATCGGCAGGGTCGCGAACGCGCGGAACCGGTCCGGGTGGTCCGCGACCGCGGCGATCGCGATGTCGTTCGCCTGCCGACTCAGCGGGATCGCGTCCGCGGCATCGAGCGGCTGCGCTCCGGGCGGCGCAAGGGACAGCACCTGGACGTCGATCCCCTGCGCGTCCATCGCTGCGAGCCGGGCGTCACCGAGGTCACGGAGCAGCTCGCCGTTGTCGCCGAGTTCGTCCAGCGCCGTGCTCGGGTCGCGGCGGTCGTCGGGCAGGGCGTTGACGGCGTCCGTCAGGGCCGGGTGGTTCCAGTGCTCTTCGATCGCGATCAGGGTCATCGGGGTTCCTCCGTCAGGTCGTGCACCGATGCGTTCGCTCATCGGCGTTGAGTGAACCGTACACCTCGCTCAACGCCGTAGAGTCGGACGCATGGCCGAGACCTCACGCGACGCGAAACGCGCACAGACCGCCGAGCGCATCCGCGCAGCCGCTCGGCGGCAGTTCGGTGCGAACGGGTACGAGGGCACGACGATCCGGAGCATCGCCGCAGCAGCGGGCATCGATCCGTCGCTCGTGATGCAGCACTTCGGGTCGAAGGCGGCACTGTTCGCGACCGCCGTGCAGCTGCCGGCCACGTCGGACGGCGGGAGCGAGCGTGCGGCGGCCGACCACCTGCTCGACGTCCTGGGCATCCGGTTCGACGCGCTCCCCGCCGAGACGGCCGCGCTCGTCCGGTCGATGCTGACGGTTCCCGAGGCGGCGGACACCATGCGCGGCTACCTCGACGAGCGGGTCGAGAACCTGGCGCGCTCTCTCGACGGCGACGACGCCCGGCTGCGGGCGTTGATGACCGTGAGCGGCATCCTCGGCATCACGATCACGCAGCACTTCCTGCGCCTCAGCGCGTTCGAAGGCGCGTCACGTGACGACCTGCTCCGCGCGGCGCAGGGCTGGGTGGAGTCGCTCACGACGGAGGCCGGGGCATCCACTCGCTGAGCCGGGTCAGTCCAGACTGTTCAGCCACGTCTCGAGCCACGGCACGATGTCCGACAGGTCCGCCGTGTCGATCGCGGTCGATGCTGCCGCCCTGGCCGCTCCGGTCGCGTTGAGAGCCAGCGCCGCGGGGACCACCTCGAAGAGTGGGATGTCCGACCGACTGTCCCCGATCGCACAGCACCGCTCGATCGGCACGCCACGGGCCAGCGCGTACCGGAGCGCACGGTCTCGCTTGTCGAACTCGTCGAAGTGCTCCGCCACCGCCCCGTCGTAGGTGCCACCCGTGACCCCGACCCGCGGTCCGCCGTGCGCGACGAACCCGAACCGCCGCGCGAGCGACCGAGTGACCGGCTGCCACGCGAGCGACGCCAGCACGGGGACGACCTGGTGCGTGCGGCACCACGCCACCACGAGCTCCACACCGGGGAGCACCGGTAGGTCGTCGAGCCAGCGGTCCACGGTCGTCGTCGATGCGCCGCGCCAGCCCGCGGCATCGATCTCGCTCACCTGTCGATTCGTGAGCGAGCCGTCGGCGTACCGACGCTCAGCCTCGTCCAGCGCGTCCTGGTGCCCGAATCGTTCCGCGAGATGACTGCTGCTCGAACCGGTCGACACGAGCGTCCCGTCGACGTCGAAGAAGACCATGCCGCGCACCGGCTCCGTCACTGCTCCCGATCCTCCGGCATCGCCGCGCGGATTGCTGCGATCGTGTCTGCGGTCTCGACGTGCAGGTGCGCCCGGATCCCGACCGCCCGCGCAGCCTCGATGTTCTCCGGTACGTCGTCGACGAAGAGGACATCCGCGGGCGCGGCAGCGAGCCGATCGAGCGTGATCCGGAAGGCCTCTGGCTCCGGCTTCGTGACCCCGATCTCGTGGCTGTAGCAGATCGGGTCGAACACGGCCGCGAACCCGAATCGTCGCTCCTCTTCCTGACGGGCGCCGTCACCGGAATTGGACAGGATCGCGAGCGCGACCGTCCCGCGCAGACTGGCGACGAAGTCGAAGAGCGGCTCGTTCAAGGAGCCGCAGTACGCGTCCCAGAAGTCGTCTCGCATCGACGCGAGCACCTCGGCCGAGGCGCCGAGAGCGGCGCCGATCTTCCCCCAGTACTCGTCGTCGACCCCGGTCCGTCGCGCGGCATCGGGCAGGTCGGCGTCCGACAACCGCGAGGAGAACTCCTCGTCCGTCATGCCGAACGCAGCCGCCCACCGCGTGCGGAACTGCCCGGGCCATGCCGCGTCGTCGACCATCTCGAGCACGCCACCGACGTCGAGCAGCAGCCACCGCACCCCACCGCCGGTCATGCGGAGATCCCGTCGAGTCGACGGATCATCTCGAGCTCCCGCTCGTCGGGCGCGAGGACGTACGGCTCGGTCGCCCCGGTCAGCTCGTACCCACGTCGCGCGTAGAAGGCCTGCGCCCGGAGGTTGCGCTCGTGCACGTGGAGTCGGAGCGTGGCGCCGTGGCCGGAAGCCCACGACTCGATGGCGTCGAGCAACGCATCGGTCACGCCGGCCGCACGGCCGCGGTGCGACGGTGCGACGTACACCCCGACCAGCAACGGTCCGGTCGCGGCGTCGGGTATGAACGACCCCATCGCACCGACCCAGCGGCCTTCGGCGTCGATCGCCACGAGCGAGGTCCCCCCGACGTCCTGACCGCGGCGACCCCGCGCACGCCATTCGGTCTCGTCGAGGTGCTCGGCGTCCGCCAGGTGCTCCGCGTAAGCCATCGGGGTGTCCTGGATCATCTCCAGGCGGAGCGCTCGGACGGCTTCCCAGTCAGCTTCGGTCGTCGGTCGGATCGTTATCCCCTGCATGGACCGAGCGTAGGACAGACAGCCGTCGGCGAAACTCGTCCGAACGGATTCCAATCGACTTGGGGCAGGGCGCCGAATCACCTGCACAGACCGGGAACCACCCGGAGCGCTCACCAGCCGCACATTGCTGGTTCTCCACCCTGCACCAGGGTGTGTTCGGCGCGCACACAGCAGCCGCGCCGAGCGCGACACC
>NZ_SMBV01000012.1:0-67732 GCF_004346515.1 Curtobacterium sp. PhB191 | reverse complement strand
TCGTCGAGGCCGCCCGCAGCACCCTCGTCATCGGCACCACCTGACCCGACACCGATCGCAGCGAAAACGACGACACAGAGCGAGGCTGCTCACACCATCTCACCAGTTTGAGGGATGGTCGTGCGAGGCGTAGCGGGCGTCTCGGTCACCGATCCTCTACCGGACGGTAGTTCATCGAACTTCGGAGACCACGCGCGGCCTGTCAGCGGTTGACGAAGAACACGACCACTGCGACTACGACCAGGCCCGCACCGACGTAGACGAGCGTGGGATCGCCCCCGTTGCTGAGCCCCGATGCAGCCCGTATAGCGATGAACGCCCCGACGATGACGGCAACGATGGGCAAGACATCTCGCAGTGGGTTGAACTTGAGCCACCGGAACCGCCGAGGTACTTGCTTGCCTTCGGCGCCATCTTGAGTCATGGCAACAGCGTCTCAGATCAATGGGGACAGAGACCAAAGCCCGCTGACCGATCGTTTATCGCGACGAAGTCGGCGGTGCGGCTGCGGCCATAGCGAACTCGAGCGTCTGCACCTGCCGCGCCGTGGTCCACTCGTCGGGGTCGCCGACTGCCAGGCTCGAGACACCCTCGACTGCGGCGACGAGGGACGCAGCCCGAGTGGCGGGATCCTCGTGCCCTTCCATATCTCCGGCCTGGACCAATCGGGTCAGCCGATCCACGAAGGCTCGGCTGTTGCGGGCATGCCGTTCGGCCAAGACGGGATCATCGAGCGCTGCCGCAAGGAATCCGACCCACACGCGCGCTTCGGATAGTCGCTCTTCATCCGCGGGCAACGCACCGAGAACCACGGCGCGCAGTGCGGAAGACGGGTCTTTGGCCTCGGCCTCAAGCGCGTCGGAGCGCAGCCGAGTGCGTTCGTGCAGCTCATCTCGGGCATGGAGAAGCAGGGCCCGCTTGTCGCGGAAGGTATGGAGGACAAGGCCCGTCGTGCATCCGGCACGTTCGGCGACCGCCCGAAGCGTCAGCCCCGTCGGCCCTCGCTCGGCGAGCGTCATGAACACGGCGTCTGACAGGCGTCGCTGGACCTCGGAAATGTCTCGAGTTCTACTCACGCAGAAATCGTAACATCTGTTACCGTAACTATTGTCACGAAAGGATGTCTATGAGCTGGACGATCAGCACCACCCCCTTCGACCACCCCGACGCCGACAGTCTTCGACGCGCACAACGAGCCGAGCTGGATGCCCGGTACGGGAGTGACGACCACGAGCCCGGCACGCCACCATCGGCGGCTGACGTCCCGGTGTTTCTCGTGGCACGAACAGACGAAGGTCGACCAATCGCCTGCGGGGGTCTCCGCCCGCTGGCCGACTCGGTAGTTGGCCCCGCGAGCGTTGAGGTCAAACGGATGTACGTCGAACCCGGGGCGCGAGGCTCCGGCGTGGCAACCGCAGTCCTGCGAGCCCTCGAGCGTGCCGGACGTGACCTGGGTGCCCGCCAGATCGTGCTCGAAACCGGCACTCTGCAACCGGACGCGATCCGCTTCTACGAACGCGAAGGCTACGAGCAAATCCCTCTGTTCGGTTCCTACATTGGGTCCTCCGAATCCCTCTGCTTCTCCCGAAGCGTCTGAACTCAGCACTCCCGCCCATCTCATCGGTGCCACGCCATTCGGCAAGGTTTCTCCTTCCGAACCGTTCTCGATGAAGGATCCTTGGGTTCAGCCGGTCGTTGCAACACCACCGTGAATCGGAGTGCTGCAGATGGGATCGAGGCTGGAACACCGTGCTCGAGAGGCACGGTTCTGGGAGCTATTGAGACAGGGCCTCGGACGAACGGCGGCCTGTGATGCTGTCGGCGTGGACCGACGTCAGGGATACCGATGGGTCAAAGCAGCCGGCGGACGGAACCCGTTCGCGCACAAGCCCCGCTCGGACCGGTATCTGAGCCAGGAAGAGCGGCTCCAGATCGCGGACCTGCGCCTCAGCGGCGCGAGCGTGCGTGCGATCGCGAAAGCCCTCGGTCGGGCACCATCCACGATCAGCCGAGAGCTGACAAGGAACGCCGCGGCTGGCGGCAGCTACCGGCCGTACTCCGCCGAGAAGCAGTACCGGGCTCGTGCGCGGCGCCCGAAACCGCGGAAGCTGGACCGAGTCGAGCTTGCTCTGCAGGTCGAGCTGCGGTTGGTGCGGAACTGGTCCCCGGAGCAGATCCGTGATGACCTGGCCCGGACGTTCCCTGACCGGCCGGAGATGCACGTGTCGCACGAGACGATCTACCAGTCCCTGTTCGTGCAGGGCCGCGGTCACCTGCGCGCTGACCTGCACACACACCTCCGCACCGGCCGTGCGATCCGTCGGCATCGTGGTGAACCCCGGCGGGCGTCGTGGTCGAAGATCCGCGACATGATCCTGATCAGCGAACGCCCCGCTGAAGCCGACGATCGTGCCGTCGCCGGCCACTGGGAAGGGGACCTGATCGTCGGGATCAACGCCAGGAGCGCGATCGGCACCCTCGTTGAACGCACCACCCGGTACGTGATGCTGCTCCACCTCCCAAACGGACACAGCGCCGACGCGGTCCGTGACGCGATGATCCCCACCATCCAGACCCTTCCCGAGCATCTGCGTCGGTCGTTGACCTGGGATCAGGGCACCGAGCTTGCCCGACACAAAGACATCACCCTCGCCACGGACCTCGCGATCTACTTCTGCGACCCCCACAAACCCTGGCAGCGCGGCTCGAACGAAAACACCAACGGCCTACTCCGCCAGTACTTCCCCAAGTCCACCGACCTCACCGTCCACACCCCGGAACGGCTCCTCGAAGTCGCTGCCGAACTCAACAGCCGACCCCGCAAAACGCTCGGCTACCGCACCCCGGCAGAAGCATTCGAACAGCTACTGCTGTGTCCGTGAAAGGCCGCTGAGGTCGCGAGACCAGGCAACCTCACGTTCGAGTTGCCCAGTTGAGGTGAACAGACGAACCTGCTGCGTTTCGGGAAGGACTGACGCGAGCATGTCGCGGTCTGCGGGAGTGAAACCGAGCTTCTGCCAGAAGGGCCCCGACCGACGCGAGAACAACCATGCTCGCTCAGCGCCGGCGCGAGCGGCCTCCTCCAGCGCGTATCTCGCAAGCCGTGTTCCAGTCCCAGCCGCCCGCATCGATCCCGACACCGCGACGCTTCGAATCAAGGCATGACTGCCATCAGCGCTGAGCTCAAAACCGGTGCTGCCAACAATTCCGGAGTTGGCTCCGCGCTCGATCCAGATCCGCACAGCTGGCGAATCAAGCCCGGCGAGGGTCAGGTCAGCCTCGCGCAAGAACGCCCGCAGCTCGTCGACATCGGCGCTCGTCACAGGGAAGTAGGCCACGACTCATCATTGCGCGCCGACCGCTACTCTGAGGCCTCCACCACCGCCCGTTGCAACGACCACTTGAAACCACCATCGGCTATCGAGACGGGTGTTCCGGGTTCCGGGTTCCGATTCCGCGAGTCGCCTACTCTGGCGGCATGGATTCATGGATGATCGAGGCTCAGCTCCCAGACCATCCCTCGTCGCTGATCGTCATCAGTGCGTACGGGGTTGTCGATCACGTCGCACCATCCGATTCGCCGTTGCAGATCGCACGGGATATCGACGGCTTCAATGACGCCGGCGTTGAGGCGATCCCGTTTGATCGGCCCGCCGTTCTCATCCACGAAGCAACCGAGGGAGGGCGAGACGTCACAGGCATGACCTTGCAGTTCAGGGCGTCGGCCTCCACCCCGATCCGCTCTGCGGCCGTGGTAATCAGCATCACGTACGTTCCAGACTCCCTCGTACCAACCGAACCCGAGAACGTTGAAGCAGCCCTGGCGCAGTCTCGCATCGACTCGATAGAGCAGTACCAGAAGAGCACCGACGGCCACCATGAGGGCGACGATGCGCCAGTAACGCTGACCTTCCGGCAAGTGCAGAAGCTTGCCGCGATCATCGACGCAGCACGGCAAGGGCAAACCGCGTATGCAGATCAGCTCGACAAGGTGACGTGGTTCCTCAACGTTGCAGCTTTGGAAGCGAACCCCCGTATCGATGCTCAGAACAGCCGATCGGCGGAGGAACTCTGGGCCGAGATCGATAGCTCTGTGCCGTGGCCCTTGCATGGCCCGCCGCGCGCCCAGCCGGACATCGACTCTTGACGGATCGGGGCTAGAAGCGAATTCGCTGTCGGGCGGTTGCGCCCTGTCTTCGCTGCGCTACGCAGGCCATCGGAGGGGCCGAGGCTGATTCGTCGACGTCGGCTGCAGCTGCTCGAGGTGGTCGGTCATGGTGGATGTGTGCTCGGCTCGAGTGTTTACCCTGCTGATCGTGGACGACGAGCTCGAGCGGTTGCAGTGGCTGACCGTCGATGAGCTCGCGGCCGCCCGCCGGAGCGCGATTCGTCGCCTGAACCGGCTCGACCGATCTGCGCCGGACGCTGCATGGCGGGAGGCGGTACTGCAGCGCACGATGCGGCTGATTGGTGAGGTGCAGGACGGGCGCCGGCGGCCGCGGTCATCATCGGTGTATGCCCGAGCATCGGTGGGCGCCGCCGAGTCATCCCGATCCGCCCGAGGACCAGCCGCTTGGCATCGAGGCGCCGCCGGCGCCTGACCGGGTGTCCGGGTACCCGGCGGTGTGGGTGCAGGTCGAGTTCACCCGGTCGGGCCCGCAGACGTGCCCCGGGTTCGTCGAGCAGGCCGACGGCGATGTGGTCTACGTGCAGCTCGTCCACATGGGTTTCGTCCACCACGTCTGGGTGCCAATGGATCGGCTCAAGAAGCGGTCCCTGCGGCCGCAGGCGCGCCGCTGATGGGTCAGCGCCGGCGTGGCCGCTGGTTGCCCGAGGAAGCCGTCTCGATCCCGCAGGAGGCCCGTGGCGGGCCCGTGGGTGATGTTGCGCCGGCGGCCCCAGTGTGGGCATGGATCCGCACCTACCGCGGTGTCGATCGACGGGTGGAAGCGCGCGCGATCGCGGCGACCGCTGACGCGGTCCTGATCGAGTGGGGGAGTGGCCAGGCGGCGACGGCTGCGTGGGTGTGGCGGGCAGCGGTGAAGCACCGCGTTCCGCTTCCAGTGACCGTTGAGCGTGTTGGGGTGCGTCGTTAAGACGTTGTCAGTACGGTGGGCAGTCTGCTCGGAGCACGCCCCCTTTAGCGCCTCGAGCGGTTGGGTTGCCCGGATAGTTCCCCCCAACGTTGTCCGGGTGGCCCTGGCCTCGGTCCTGCTCTGACAGGGCCGGGGCCCTTCCATGTTCCGCCCGGCCTTTGTGCGCCGGCGAGCTCCTCGAGGGGGAGAGCTGAGCGGGCCGCCGTGCCGGCGGGCTGTTCTGTCTGAGCTGCCCCGCCTGCGGCGGCCTCTTCTGACTGGGAGGAGCCGGCAAGCCGGCCTGTGCTTGTCGAACCCTGCCGGGTTCGTTGTTTGCCCGTGAAGCCTTCGGCGATTGTACGGTCGGCACCCACATCGCAAGCGGCAAGCCGCCGGTTCCCCCGAGAACTTCCGGCCGCGGTCGCAAGCTCCCTTATTTCGGCCGGAACTTCTCTCCGCCACCGCCCTTCGGGTTGCAAAGCGGCCTTCTCCCTGATCGGCACTTCGTGCCTTCACGGGCAAACAACGAAAGGGAGAGGAAGAAGGAAATGAAGATGATGGGTATTCGAGCGACCGCAGATGGTGCGGTCGAGGGCGTCGTGGTGAACGCGGCGCAGTCCACCCTGCAGGGCACGCGGGAGCAGATCGGGTGCCGCGTGGTGGACGTGGTCCGCCTCGACGGCCGGATCGATGCGTGGATCGATGACGAGGGCATGTACGCGGGGGACCGCAACGACCTCGCCACCGTCGCGGCGGTCGCGCTGGGTCGGTCGCGGGCGGCGTCGCCGCTGTACGGGACGGTCCTGTTCCTGACCTACGACAACGCCGGGGACACCCGGTCATTGTCGCCAGATCAGTACACGGCCGTCATGACCGCCTTCGGCCGCGCACGCGCCGCACTCACTAGGGCCGAAGCGTTCACCGCGGCACTCCACCAGTAAGACACCCGCAACACCAGTAGCACCCAACACAAGAAAAGACCGGGTGCGGTATTCCCGACAATCATCACTTGCCAGGACCCGCACCCGGTCACTACCGGAAAGCGTAGCAAACGACATGACCATGACCGACAACACCCAGACCACCACCACTGACACGGTGGGCGTAAACCTGGTCACTATCCCGGCCTCGGAGGCCGTGATCGAGGACAACGTCCGCACCGCGGCCGACCTCGACCCCGCGTTCCTCGCCAGCGTGAAGCGTCACGGGGTCCTCCTGCCGACGATCGGCTACCGGAACGCGGACGGGGCCGTGGTGGTCCGTGACGGGCAGATGCGCGTCCTCGCCGCCCGCGAGGCAGGCGCGACCGTGCCCGTGTTCGTCACCGAGCGCGGCGACACCCCCGCCCAACGGATCGCGGAACAGTTGGTCGCCAACGAACGCCGCACCGCCCTGACGGACGGCGACCGGCTCAACGCCTACCGGCAGTTGGAACTCGCCGGACTCTCCGTCGCCGGGATCGCCCGCGAAACCGGCACCGACAAGGAGCAGGTGAAGGCGACCCTCACCGTGGCGAAGTCGGAGGCCGCCACCGCCGCCATGGTGGACCGGCAGGTGTCATTCGACGCGGCCCTGCTGCTGGCCGAGTTCGAGGGCGACGAGGACGCCACGGCGGAACTGAACGAGTGCATCAGCGAGGGCTACGACGACGAACTGCCGTTCGTCGCCCAGCAGCACCGCAACCGCCGCATCGCGGAAGCGGAGGCCGTGAAGGTTCAGGAGCAGTACCGGGAGCAGGGTGCCGCCGTCGTCGACGACGACACCGCGCTCGGGTGGAAGCGCCTCGACGGCCTGTCGGACGAGTCGGTCCCCGAGAACGATTCGCGGGCCATGCTCCCCGCCCTCGACCCGGAGGCCCACACCGCGTGCGCGGGGCACGCGGTGCTGGTGCAGCCGATCGGTGGCGCAGCGTCCGTAGCCGCGGTGTGCACCACCCCGGAGCAGCACACGGCTCGGCACTTCTACGACCGCCCCGTGGCCGAGTTGACCCCGGAGGAAGAAGCCGAGCGCGCCGCCGAAGCCGAAGCGGCCGAGGCTCGCCGTGAGCGGGAGAACCGCCTGCAGGACGAGTGGACCGCTGCACGCGAGGTCCGTCGGGTTTGGCTTGCCGGACTCGTGGCCTCGAAGGCGATCCCGAAGGACGCCGCCCGCTGGACCGCTGCGGTCCTGATCGGCGGCACTCGGGACTACTACGGGCAGCGGCTCACCGCAGCCGACCTGCTGGGCGTCCCGGATGACGCCGACGCGGCCGAATGGGCGCGGAAGCGGCCCGGGAAGGCCGGTCACATCGCGTTCGCGTTCGCTCTCGCAGAGACCGAATCGAACATCAGCCGGTACGGGTGGAGCATGGCCGCCACCGTCGCGGTGCCGTACCTGACCCAGTTGACCGCGTGGGGCTACACCCTCTCCCGCGTCGAGCAGATCGTCACCGGCCAGGCCAGCGCTGGCGACGCCCCCACTGAGGCGGCAGCCGACACCGCGGACACCGCGAACGAGGACACCGCGGCCGAGTAGGTGAACCGGCGTGAGGGTCGCAGCAAGCGGCCCTCACGCCCACCCAGCCCACGATCGTGTCCCATCCGGCCCCGAACATGTCCCATTGGACCGTCTGGGTGTCCGTGGGCTGCGCCGCACCCTGCGGGCACGGCGGCAAGGGCTTCGCCCCTCCCGACCCGGAGCCGCTCGACGGAGCTCGCGGCTGTCACCGCCTCCGGCGGGCCAGGGGAGCAGCCAGGATCGACGCTCGAGCGGGCCGGCTGCCGGTCAGGGCCGGGACGATGGGAATGCGGCCGCGGGATCTCCGCCGCGTACCGCGGCGTCGTACCGCGCCCACGACTCCACCTGCAGCTGTGCCGGTTCGACGCCGCCGTGGACGGCGGCCGCGATCTCGTTCGCGTACATGTCACGCATCTCTTCAGCATGCTTCCGCAGCAGCACCATCGACTCCCCTCGGGTCGGGCATGAGCAGCATCGACGATGCGCCCCCCAGGGATGAAGCGCTCGCATCGTCGACGCGCTTGCATGATCCTGCCGCACTTTGTGCGGTCTTGCACAAAGTCTCGGGGTTAGAACATGCCGAAGTGCTCGCCGTTCAGCGATCGGATCATGAGGTTGATGACGAGCACCAGGCCTGCGAGCAGACCGAGGAAGTCGAGCAGGGGCGCGATCGAGTCGAGGAACCGCTGGATCGCGCGGAACGGGCGCCGGCGTGGCCGCGGGGCGGAGTGTTCTGCGTGCTCGGTCATGGGGTGAGTCTTCCAGGGCTTCCGGCCGGGGGCCGGGAGTCGCTGCGCTCCGGGTGGAACCGGCTCCGCCGGCACTGTCAGACCCTGCGAGCCGTTGTTTTGCCTGGAAGCCTTCGGCAGCGTACGGACGTCCGGGCTCCGCGCAAGCCGCTGCGCGGCCGGATCCTCCGAGATTTCCGGCACGCGCTTCGCTTATTTCGCGCCGAAATTCTCTCCCCTCCGCCCTTCGGGTTGCACTCCACCCTCCCGTCCTAGCGGCGACAAGTCGCCTTCCAGGCAAAACAACGAGAGGGAGAGGAAAGCGAATGCAGCACATCGACACCGTCACAACGATTGTTCCGGTCGTGGGCGAGGACGACATTCCGCGGCAGTTGGCGAAGATCGCCGAACGGGACGACGACCTCCGGGGCCGCGCCCGTCAGGGCTACCAGCTGACCCACACCGCCACGGTTGCGGGTCTGCAGTTCACCACGTTCGTCGACACCTTCACCCACGACAGCGGTCGGGAGTGACAAAGCGGCCGGGACCAACACGAATTTGGTCCCGGCCGCCCGAATCACTCTCCCACAACCGACCCCCGAAAGGACCGGCACCACATGCCTACCACCCTCATCTCCACCAAGGCCGTCGCGGCCCTGCTCCGCAAGGAACTGCGCACCCAGTTCCCGGGCGAGCGCTTCTCCGTGCGCTGCTCCACCGGTACCGCGGCGGCGTGGATCAACGTCCATCACGAGGACGGCCCCACCACTGCGCAGGTCGACGAGATCTGCGGCAAGTACGAGGGTCGCTCGTTCGACGGGATGACCGACACCTACACCGACCACGGCACCACCCTCGTCGCTGGGGAGCCGGGGGAGATGCCGACCGAGATTCGCTACTGCTGCGACGGCATCAACACCGCCCGCGACTTCACCGCCGCCGGGCACCTCGAAGCCCAGCGGATCATCCGCGAGTGCAGCAACATGCCGCACCTGGTCCTCTGCGACGACGCCGGCGTCTTGGTCGAGGGCCGCGACATCACGGATGCGCAGGGCTGCGAGTTCAACGACGGCTGGCACGCCTGGGACCGCCCGCAACTCTCTGCATGGTCCGCGGTGCGGTTCTTGCTGCAGCACGTCGACCTCACCCCGGCCGCCGCACGCCGCTAGATAAACGGCGGGGGCGTCCCGGATTCGGAACGCCCCCGCCTCCCTGAGGCGCGGTCCGGACGTCTCGACCCAGACCGCCCACACAGCTTAGAGAGGCACCACGACCATGTACATCACCTACGAACGCCCCACCCACCTCGACGACGAGCAGACCGACCCGCAGGCTCCGGCCGCGGACATGGCTCCCGGCGCGGACGTCGATCCCCGCGTGCCGGTGTGCGGTGCGACGACCTACGACGTCGACGGCACCCGCTGGACCTGCACCCGGCCGCTGCAGCACACCGACGACGAGCACCGGGCCGTGTTCGACCGCTACCACGGCGGCCCCGCCGGACACGTCGCGATCGCGTGGCAGTACGAGTGGGGCGGCGCCGGCCACGGCCCGTCCTCCACCGCCCCCATGACGACAGTCACCGTCACGGTCTCGTTCCCGTCGACGGCGTGGACGAACGAGCAGCTCCCCGAATCGATCGCCGACGACGTCCGCATGTTGTTCTGGGAGTGCGACCACGACGACGTCACCGTGACCACCGCCGCGACCAGCGCACCGCACCCCGTCACGGGCTGACCCACGGGAGGCGGCGGCTGTCCCCGACGTGGTGAAAAGCGCCGGGACGACACAGTTCAGGAATGCGCAGCCCACTATTCCTAACGGCTTCCCGTGATTGCATTACCGGTTCAATGCTCCTGGGGATCCCCAGCCCTCCCGCCGTTATTGATGCCCCAGCCGTGCGTTCATAAACGCCATTCCCTGGTGCCAAACAATGCACACGCATGGGTCCGCAACAGGTGTGCCGCCCGGCTAAAAAATAGTAGAAGAATGTGCGGAAAAGGGTACCATTATTGGTGCCGCCGACGTAGAATAGAAGCATGCAACGGGGAGCGGGTCCCCGGCAAACAGACTTTACGAAAAGGTGATTTCGATGAGCATCACGGTTTACACCAAGTCCGGGTTCTGCGGCATGTGCAAGGCCACCGAGCGTGCTCTCGCCTCCGCCGGCATCGAGTACACCGAGCTGCACCTCGACGACGTCGACCAGGCGCAGATCGACGAGTGGAAGACCACCCTCGGCATGAACGCCCCCATCGTCGTCACCGACACGGAGACCGGCTCCTGGAGCGGGTTCCGCCCCGACAAGATCAGCGAACTCGCCTCGAGCACGGCCGCGTGATGACGATGACCCTCGAACGTCCGACCACCATCAGCCCCGACATCGTGCAGCAGTCCACCCGCGACGCCGTCGACGAGCTCTACGCCGGCGACACCGTCGCAGCCTTCCGCGCGATCGACCAGGCATGCGCCGACCCCACCGAGAACGTCCGCGAGTGGGAACTCGACGACCAGCAGCGTCAGGTCTACGAGGCTGGGTTCATGGTCGGGTTCCAGATGGCCGCCCCGGCACTCGTGGCTGAGGTCCTCGAGCTGCGGGCCCGCCTCGAGCAGGCCGAGCACGACGCCGACCGGTACTACGCCGAAATGAGCCGCCGACCCGCACCCGCTGAACCGTCCGCGTCGGGTCCGACGTTCGCGGAGATCTCCCGCACCCGCGGCGACCACGACCGCGCCGCCCGCCACGAAGCGACGATGGACCGCATGTTCCCCCAGTACGCCGCCGCCCGCGCCTGACCGGAGGAGACTGAAACGGTGAACTGGGAGCGGAACCAAGCAAGCGCAGGGCAGCCGTCAGCCGCCTCGGTTCGCGCCGGCACAGCGTTTGGTGGCGGAGCAGGGAGAGCACTTGCTGTAACGGTCGTTGTGCTCCTGCTCGTCTATCTCGGCGCAATGGTGTGGTCGGTTGTTGCCCCTGGTGTCGGCTCGCTGATCGTCGTGCTGAGTGTGATGCCCCTGCTTTTCATCGGGGTCTCGCTGGTTCCGTGGGTGTGCGGCGGGTACCGACTCCTCGGGGCAGGAGACACGACGTCGTTGATGTCCGGATCGGTGTGGCACGCCACCGCGGAGGACTGGGCTGTCGGTGACATGGTCATGCTCGAGCAGGCTCGGTGCCGACGGAGCGCCCGCATGTTCCGATCCGACCGCCCAATCACTCGCTCGCAGCAAGCGGTCTACCTGTTCGCTGAGCCGCCGTCTCGGCATCACGTCAACGGCAACGTAAAGGGTGCTCGCGCGAGATACCTCTACACACTCGCCCCAGTACGCCTCGACGGGCCGGTCTATCGCCGAGAGACTGCGGTTGCGGTGGCGGGGAACGTCGTAGCGACCGTGACCAGCCGAGACACTTGGACTCGTTGATGAACGCCGTCGGAATGAGCGAGTGGCCCGGCGCCATCCTCAGCATGCTCGTTCGTTGTGCACTGAGCGGCTGATGCCCGGACGGCAGTCGACCTCCGCGGAGGATCGCTTCTTCTCGCAAGTTGTGCGGGGTCCTGCGCCCAGTGACTGCTGGATCTGGACCGGTGCCATTGGCGACGACGGCTACGGCCGCTTCTGGGTTCCGCAGCCCGACGGTGGCCAGCGTGCGATGCGGCCGCAACGGCGGCTGTACGAACACCTCACCGGCACGGCGCTGCACCCGACGGTGCTGCTGCTGCATGCCTGCGATATCCCGTTGTGCGTCCACGTCGACGTCGACGACTCGGTGTCGCACCTGGCGCCGGGAACGCACCGGGGGAACATGCTCGAGCGTGTACAGCGCGGCCGTCACCGCAACGGGTCGACCGCGGTTCGGATGGCTGGCCTGCAGCGCAGCGAACGTGTTGCGCTGTCTCGTGAGCTCCGCGAAGCGTTCCGGGATCACGGGTGGGATCCGGCAGCGATCCGTGCGTGCCGCACAGGGATCGCGCCGGACACTCCGACGCTCTGGTGACCACCGACACCTAACGGCCAGAGGCCCCAACCTGGCCAGCGGTCCGAGCGCCGGCGCCGCCTGAACCGGCCGCAGTGTGCGACGGACATGTGTCGGTCCAGCTGGGGGAGTGATCGGCTGTCGTCCAGCCGTGAGCGCGGGCGTAGGCGCGTGCTTCGGTGCGGCTGCTGTTGTCGTCGGGTCCGGCGATCGGGACGATGACCTGGTCGCAGCCGGCGACGTCGCAGGTGATGACCATCGCGGCTCGTGCACCCATCGTCCAGCTCCTCATCCCTAACGGCCACAGCGCCCCGCGCGTCGCGGCACCGCGGCCCGGCGGTTCCTATCTTGCCTGCCCGCTTACGCGCGGCCGGCGGTGCTTACTGCTCGTCGCGCGGGCCGTCCGGCTGCAAGCCCTGAGCGAGCCGCACCCGCGATTCGATCCCGGCGGTGAGGGCCTGGAAGTCGCGGATGGCCTGATCGCGGCGAAGCTTACGAACCACGCCGATCACGATCGCCGGGACGGCACACGCGGCGACACTGCCGATGAGCACGTTCGTCGAGAGGTCCGACTCGAGCGCGTCGGGGCCGGCGAACGCAACGAGGAACACGATCGTCAGGAAGACCCCGACGTACGCGATCGCGAACCACCAGAGCACGACCACCATGGGAACGTTGTCCCAGCTGACCGGTCGCGGTTCCGGCGGGTACCCGTTGAGCATGTCGCGACGTTGCGCGGCGCGCTCGGCGCTGCGGTCGACGATCGCGATCACTCCGCGCAGCACCAGCCAGAGCGGCAGGAGCACGAGCACCGCGCCGAGCGCCGGCGTCCACACGAGGGTGCCTGTCAGCACGAGCCCTTCGAACGCCGCCCACCCCATCACGGCGTTCGACGCGCGACGCGCTCGGTCGGTTCGGCGCAGACCCGTTCGGCTGCGAAGTCGCCACCCGAGGTACCAGACGATCCACGCGACGCCGATCGCGGACGCGACGATCGCCGTTCCGATGTTCACGCCGCCCGCCCGGCTTCACTCGCGTGCTCCGCGGCCGCGGAACCCTCGATGGCCTCCACGTCCGATGCCGCGCCATCGTTCGCGCTGGCGGACTCCGCGCCGAGGTCTCGCAGGCGGCGTACTTCCGCCACCGGAATGTCGAGCAGTTGTGCGATGCGCGGGTTGGTTTCCTTCAGCTCCACGAGCGTCTGGACGGCGAGGGCGCGGTCTACGTCGATCGCGTCGAGCTTGGCGATGAGTTCTTCCCGGTCGTCGTTGGCATCGAAGAACGTCGAGGCGGCTTCTTCGATCGCGGCGTCACGTCGGGCTCGTTCCGCGTCGAGTTCTGCCCGGCGCTGACGTGCTCGTTCTCGGTTGTCCTTCTTCGTGCTGGTTCGAGCCATGGTTGCTTCCCTCTCGCTGGTCCCCTCAACGAGTTCCGACGATCGCAACGACAGCTTTGGTAGGTGCTGACGCAGTCTGACCGACCACCTGACATCACACTACCGAACTTACACACCTCTTGCACTAACAGTGTGTGGAGGGTCCGGACCGGCTACGGTGGGGGTGTGGGAGGAGGTGATCGCTCGTGATGACGGTGCACGTCCTGCACGCAGGTGACGGATACTCATATCTGACGAATCAGGTTGCGGCGGGCGATCAGCAGGTCCGACGGAGCGAAGAGCTCACGGACTACTACACCGCTGAGGGCGCCAAGCCCGGCCAGTGGTGGGGCAACGGCCTGGCCTCCCTGGGGGTGTCCGGGCAGGTGTCTGCAGAGCAGATGCAGGCCCTCTTCGGTGAGGGGCTGCGCCCTGACGCAACTGCGTTCATTCAGGAGCAGATCGCCGCCGGCGCGTCCGCCTCCGAGGCCATCGACGCCGCCCGGTTGGGCCGTCGATTCATGACCACGAACGACCCCGACACCGAGTGGCAGGTGCAGATCCACGCCGCGTCCGTCGCGTTCGAGCGGGACCACCAGCGCGCCCCTGCGGACGCGGAACTGTCCGGCATCAAGGCCGACGTCGCGTCCGCCATGCTGCAGAAGTCGTTGCGTCGACCCGCCACATCGGACGAGGTTTCCTGGTTCGTCGCGCTCCGTGTTCCGGACTGGAAGCAGCAGGTCTCCCGCGGCTACCAGGGGTTCCGTGACGAGGTCGGCCGGAACCCCGAGACCGGTCCTGAGCGCGACTTGGTGAAGCACAACCTCGCCGCTGATCACCTGCGCGGCGCGCTCGGCCGCGAGGCCACGACCGGTGAGGTCGCACGGTTCCTGACCGAGCGTGGCACACCGCCGCGCCAGCCCGTCGCGGGCTACGACCTGGTGTTCAGCCCGGTCAAGTCGGTGTCTCTGCTGTGGGCGTTGGCGGACCGGAACGACCCTCGTGAGGCGCACATTGCACGTGAGGTGCACGCCTCCCATGAGGCTGCGTGGCAGGGTGCGATGACGTTCCTGCAGGAGGAAGCAGCGTTCACCCGGACGGGTGCCGGCGGCGTCGCGCAGGTCGAGACGAAGGGTCTCATCGTCGCTGCGTTCGAGCATCGCGACTCCCGAACCGGTGACCCGGACCTGCACACCCACGTCGCTGTCTCGACCAAGGTCGAGGGCGTCGATGGCAAGTGGCGATCGCTCGACGGGCGCATGCTGCACCGCCTCGGTGTGGCCGCATCCGAGCGGTACAACTCCCTCGTCGAGGAGGAGCTTCGCAACCGTCTCGGCGTGCAGTTCGTCGACGAGTCCCGGGGTGCCGGCAAGCGAGACGTGCGCGAGATCATGGGCGTCGATCGCAGCCTCCGCGAGGGCTTCTCGTCCCGCCGCGTCGGGATCGAGCAGGCGTACGCCGAGCTCGTCGACGAGTATGTGGCCTCCCACGGCCACACCCCGCCGAAGAACATCCAGCACAAGCTCTACGAGCAGGCGAACCTCGCCACCCGAGACCACAAAGCACCGCCGTCGTCGGAGCAGGACCAGGTCACCGAGTGGCGCCGTGCGGCCTCCGAGAAGGTTCATGTCGACGGGTGGGCGGCGGGCATCGTCGCCCAATCGAACGCGATGCCGGCGCAGGATCTGCTTGCTGGGCAGAGCGTGCAGCAGCTCGGGAATCTCGTCGTCACGCGGGTTGAGCAGGACCGGTCGACGTGGAAGGACTCGCACCTGCAGGCCGAGGCAGAGCGCGTCGCACGCCGCGTCGCGCAGGCCACCGGGCAGGACGTCCAAGCCCTCACCCGCGACATCACCGCCGCCGCGGTGCAGCGGTCGATCTCCCTCGCCCCGCCGGAGTTGAACCCCACGCCTGCGCAGCTGCAGCGCAGCAACGGTGAGAGCGTCTTCCGGATCCACCGTGCCGACGAGTTCACTTCCGAAAAGACCCTCCGCACCGAGGAAGCGATCCTCGACGCTGCCCGCACACGGGGTGGTTTCGCGATGGAGCAGCAGGCGTTCGACGACGCGATGCGGCGGTTCAACGACCGCGCGATCGCCGACGGACACCACGAGCTCAACGCCGGCCAGATCAACCTCGCCCGGCAGTTCGCGACCGGTGGCCACCGGATCGAGACCGGTATCGGCCCTGCCGGCACTGGGAAGACCACCGCCATGCGCGCCACGATCTACGCCGTCGAGGCTGGCGGTGGTCGCGTTCTCGCGCTCGGCACCACCGGCAAGGCGGCGGAAGTTCTCGGCCGCGAGCTCGGCACGACGGCAGACACAGTCGACATGCTCCTGCAGGCGCATGCGAACGCGAAGCGCAGCGGACGGCCGGTGGCGGAGCAGCACCGCATCGACGCGAACACGCTCCTCCTCGTCGACGAAGCGTCCATGGCGGGCACGCCGCTCATGGGACGTCTCCTCGCCCTTGCTGACGAGCACGGCGCCGCCCTCCGACCCCTCGGCGACCCCGCACAGCACGGCTCCATCGGCGCCGGCGGCGTCCTCCGCCTCCTCGAGCGCGAGACCACCGTCACCCGCCTAGAAGAGGTGCACCGCTTCACCGGCGAGCACGCCACCGCCGAAGCCGCCGCATCCCTGAAGCTCCGCACCGGCGACACCACCGGACTCGACTTCTACATCGAGCGGGGTCGTGTGTTCGCCGGTACCCGCGACGAAGTCATGGACCGGATCTACACCGACTGGCACGCCGACACGACCGCCGGGAAGTCATCGCTGATGATCGCCGGCACCAACGAGGAAGTGTCCGCCCTGAACGCCCGGGCCCGCGCCGACCGCATCGCCCAGGGCCAGGTGCAGGAGGCCGGACGGCTGCTCGCAGACGGGAACACCGTCGGCACCGGTGACGTCATCCTGACCCGCAACACGGACCGGTCCCTCCGGATGAACCAGGGCAAGGACTGGGTCACCAACAACGCCATGTGGACCGTCACCGCCGTCGGCCCGTACGGCGTCATGGCGAAGTCACACCTGCACGGCGGCACCGTCACCCTCCCGCTCGAGTACGTCGACGAGCACGTGCAGCTCGGCTACGCACGCACCAGCCACGGCACCCAGGGCGACACCGTCTCCACCGGCGGCGCCGTCATCGACCCGGACCGCACCACCCGCGAAGAGCTCTACGTCGACAGCACCCGCGCGAAGGAGGAGAACCGCCTCTACGTCGTCATCGACAAGCCGCTGGACTCCTCCGGCCACACCGACGACGAGCGCGAGAACTCCATCCGCGGCGCCCTCGAGCAGGTCCTCGCCCGCGAGGGCGCGACCAAGAGCGCCACGGAAACCCTGCGGGCCGAGCAGGACACCGCGCACTCCCTCACGACGCTGCTGCCGCAGTACGACCACGGCCGCGTCACCGTCCTCGACCCGAAGGCGATCGAGCGTGCTGAGCAGGCCGTCCGCGACGCCCTCCCCGCAGAGCTGGCATCCCGCATCGTTGCCGATGAAGCGTGGTCGACGTTCGCCGCCCGCCTGGTCGACCACGACCTCGCCGGCACCGCCCTGCAGGACCGCCTGCAGGGCCTCGTCCGACCCCGCGACCTCGACACCCTCAGCCCCATCGAGTCGCCGGCCCGCGTGTACTGGTTCCGGCTCGGACCGGCGACGACCATCGGCACCGACCTCGCACCGGTCGAGGGGCTGCCGAAGTGGGTCACGCCGTTCAACGACCAGATCGGCGACCCCGAGGTTCGGACCTGGCTGCACGGGCAGCAGGAGCTCATGCGCGACCGGATCAGCTCGCTCGTCGACCAGGTCGTCGCCGAACCGCCGGCGTGGGCGAAACCGTTCGGCCGTGTACCCGCGGATCCCGCGCAAGCGGAGCAGTGGCGGGAGAACATGGGCCGCATCGTCGCGTACCGGGAAGCGTTCGAGGTGCCCGCGAGCGAAGCCGTCCTCAGCGAAGAGCCCCGCGGCTCCCACGCCGTCCAGGCCTGGCAGGACGCCCGCGCCGCTGGCCTGGAGATCCGCACGCAGCAGGACCGTCTCGGCCGCGCGGAGGCGTCCGCGGCCGCCCTCGAGCGGATGGGCATCGACCCGACCGCACGCACGGGTGCGACGTCGACGGCCACGCTGCCCGAGACGGCCGTCGTCGTCGACGTGGACCGGCTCCTCGAGCAGAAGCCGGCATGGGTGGCGCAGTACGGCACGCAGCCCGCGGACGGCGACGCACGCGAGACCTGGCGCGAGCAGGTTGCCACCGTGGCCGCGTACCGCGACACCTACGGCATCCCAGACGACGCCTACCGGCTCACCGACCCGGGCATGGTCGACCGCGACACCCGCCACGCGTTCGCGGCCGCGGAACAGGCACATGAAGACCTCCGCCGCACTGGATGGATGCGCGATCGCGACGGCGTCGAGCGGAACACCCCTGCCCCCTCGGCCGAACGAGCAGCCCCAGACCCCTCCGACGCTCGCGAGCCCGAGCGGCAGCCCGACGTCGTCGAGGGCCAAGCGCCTGACGCCCGTGAGGAAACCGAGCAGCGCGTCGCCGTCGAGCACCCCCGAGCCCAAATGGCTGAGCCCGAAGCTGGTCCCGCTGAAAAACAGACCGCGGATGCCTCCGACGCACTCCGCAAGCTGGCCGACAACCCGGACGCCCTCGCCGACGCGCTGCGCCGGCGCCAGGAAGCCGCCGCCGCACGCGAGGCGGCGGCCGCGGCGCGCGAGGCCGAGCAGCAGGCCGAGGCCGCGAAGCGGAACACCTACGACCAGTCGGGACCGCGCCTCGACCAGGGCGGCCCACAGCGGCACCTCTAACTAGGCGTCAGCTGCTTCAGCGCCTGCCTCAAATAGTGGAAGACCACACGTCTTATCGAGCGATCGGTGATTATTTTGGTCGGGGCAGAAGGCTATTGCGAGCGCGCATGCTTTCAGTCGGATCGGTAGCAGCGGTGCCATAGGGCCGACCGCTGCCATTGCACGTATGAGAAGAACCCGCACTACCGATGCCAGAATTCGCGATCCGCCGACTTTGCTGCCCACGACGGTTCGAATGACAGCGTTTGGAGCATCGATCAACTCGCTAAGCCCGATTGCGACGTGTTCGAATAGCACGCAGAGCAGGTGGTTGCCCTTGGGTGGTGTCTCGCT
Organism: Curtobacterium sp. PhB191; assembly: GCF_004346515.1. Classification (NCBI taxonomy): domain Bacteria; kingdom Bacillati; phylum Actinomycetota; class Actinomycetes; order Micrococcales; family Microbacteriaceae; genus Curtobacterium; species Curtobacterium sp. PhB191. The sequence goes on along the minus strand of NZ_SMBV01000012.1, from coordinate 48,926 downwards.
CGACGGTGTAAGCGCCGTGATGAGGTCGATTGTTGCAGTTTTCACTCGCGCGTCAGGTGCGGTCAGCATGAGCGAAAGCACCTGATCGGACAGGTCATCAATGTGATGCTGGAACATGTCGCCATAGTTGGTGCGAGGCTGTGCTGGCCGCACAGCCGAGGGCACCGAAGTGGAGACCGATCCTCGCCTCGAGGGCCAGTCAGCAGTCCGCGGGGACCAGCTCGATGAGGCACTCATCCTCGGCCCACAGGCCGGGCAGCGCGCCTCCGCCAGCGGACTCCAGTGCTTACCGGTCACCTTCGCGGTGCATTGGCCATTTGGCATGGTGCCCCCATCTTCCTGCCGGTCGTACCGACAGGCAGATGGTGTCCTACCCGACTCTTTCCGTCAACCCGGGGTCATGCAACAACGTTGATCGTTTCCGTCGCTGGGTCTGCTGGCCCCGTCGGCACCTCCCCGGTCCTGGGATCTGCGGCGCCGGTAGACAGGGCGCGCACCGATACCTCGGCCGCCTTGCCGAGCTGTGCCGCTGCGTCATCGGCTGTGACCGCCGGTCGGTTCCGAGGAACCAACCCGTTGTCGTGGAACACGTTGAGGGACTGCAGCCGTTCGAGGGCGGGCCACAGCGCCCGCTCGTGCCACTCGGACAGCGCCGACGATGGGTCCGCCAGCATGTCGCTGTAGGCCGCCTGCCGCGCGACCATGACCGCGGTGAGGACCTCGACCACGACCGGGTTCTCATACCAGTTCGCAGGGAACTGGTACTCCTCGCTGCTCAGGTGCCGCAGGTACCGTTCCTCGAGCCAGTGCACGAACGCGGTCAGCTCCTCGGCCAGCCCCGTCCGGCGCTCGGTGTCGACGCCGACCCAGTTCCAGGGCCCGCCGGTGTCAGCGACCGACGTCTCGGCGACCGGTGCAGCGCCGATGTGCGGTACCTCCGGTTCGTCGTCGGCGGCGGCGCCGGCGTCTGCGAGGAGGATCCCGGCGACGAGCTGCTCGAGGCGGCGGACCTTGTCCTCTAGGCTCTCTGGCTGCTGCTCGGCGGCCGCGCCCTCGTCGATCGGTTCGGGGGTGCTCGTGTCGTCGGTCACGCTGCGATCCCTTCCTGCTTGAGCGCCCACGTCTGGCCCTCTTCGATGCTGTCCTTGTCGGCCTCGTCCCACCAGCCCGGCAGGTCGACGATCGCCGGCGGGAGCTCGCGGTAGAACAGCAGCCCCTTACCCGGCTCGAGCTGGTAGATCGCGCCGGCGGAGAGCACCCGCTCCTTGTACGTCGACGTCGACGTGGACGTGCCGTTGGTCGACTCTGTCGTGCCGACCCGCTCGGCCTCCCGTTCGGAGCACAGCTTCGACAGGCTCTCCAGGAAGTCGTCGTCTTTGAGGCCGCCGAGCACCATGAACAGGTTCGAGGACTTCAGGATCTTGTTTCCGCCGGCCTTCCCCCATCGTGCTTCTGCATCCTTGGGGTCCTGCAGGATCGCCCAGGTGATGATGCCGCGGTCCCCGCCGTCGGTGATGAGCGCCGGCAGGCCCGGGATCGGTGCGATGTTCGCGACCTCGTCGAGGACCAACGTGAGGGGCTTCGGCAGTCGGTTCGTCGCGTAGTGGGTCGCCTTGGCCTTGGCCTCCCGTTCGATCGTCGACACCAGCGCGGTGATGACCGGCGCCGCGAGCGACGCGTCCCCGGACTCGCTCAGCAGGAACAGCGTGTCGCGGGACTCGATGAACGCGGCGACGTCGAATACCTGGTCGCCTTCGGCCGGGCAGACCGCGTCGAGGATCTTCTGCATGCCGAGCGCGCCGAGTGCGAGTCGGAGGCTCATGTCGGTGCTGTCGACGGTTTCGTGCGCCTTGGACCGGCAGAACTTCCGCAGGTCTGACAGCCATCCCGGGGCGGCGTCCGGGTGGTCGCGCAGAATGTTGTACGGGGTGTCGTCGGTGAAGTTCTTGGACCACAGGACGACGTCGCGCATCGAGTGGCCGCCGAGCGCGGCGGCGTGGAGAAGGCACTGCAGCACGGTCTGCGCGGTGCCGGCGAAGAAGCCCGCGTTGCTGGCGCCCTCGAGCGGCCGGGCGGCGATGATCGCCTTCGCCCGCCGGGTGGCTTCCATGTCGTCCTCGCAGCCGGCGACGATGTTCCACTTGACCCGGTTCGGCCACTTCGTGACACCCTCCGGGTCGAAGACGTGCACGGTGCCGACCTTGGACCGTAGCCAGGCGGTGAGCCGGACGACGTCGGGCTTCGTCGACGTCGATACGACCGGCCCGAACGCCTTGAGGATCAGCCGGATGACCAGCCGCATCGTCTTGCCCGACCGGGGTGGTGCGACGACGGTGGCCACGTCTTCGGTTGTCGCGCGGATCGGGTGGTCATCGATGTACGCGTAGGGCTCGGTGGTCTCGACCTTGTGGCCGATCTCGGCGCGGTCCTGCAGCTCCTGGACGCCGGCGAAGCCCTCCTCGGCCTTCGGCTTCGACGGGCCGAACGCTGCGCGCCAGATGGCGGGGACGGCGAACCAGAGCACCATCAGGATCACCACGGCGACGATGATCGCGCCGATGGTGAACACGATGCCGTTCTCCGGCATTCGGAACCGGCCCTTGAGCGCGGTGAGAGCGACGTCGAGCGGGTTCCACGACAGGTGCCCGACCTTTGGGTCCTGGTCGGCGGCGATGTGCAGGCCGGTCCAGCCCGCGAGGACGACGACAGCCATCCACACGTACACCTGCGCCGACGCCCAGAATTCCTTGATCGTGTCCATCAGCGGTTCGCTTCCTTGTCGAAGAACGACACCCAGCCGGCGGCGGGTGCAGGGTCGGATGATGCGGCGGCCGGTGCGGCCGGTGCTTTCGCGATCGCGCCGGGGCCCGGCTCGGCTAGGAGCTCGGGCAGGTCGACGGCGGCGATCTCTCGGTTGTCGATCCACCACCGCGCGGCCGTGACCCGGCGGGCTGCCTCGAGCACGTCGGACTGGAACACCGCGGCGTCGACGAGGTTCGTTTCGACGAGCTCACGGAACGATGCGCGGAGGAACTCCTGCCGGATCCGCACAGCCCACCGCACGGCGCCGTCGTTGCCGACCAGCTCGGGCATGCCGTCCCGCTCGGCTTCCGCTCGCAGCTCGGCATCCTCAGCGGCGCGCTGCGCTGCCTCGCACTCCGGGCACTGCCGGTTCTTCGCGAACCACCGGGCAGTGCCGGCGCGTTGGCCGGCGGGCTTGTCGGAGAGGTTCTTGCGGACGGTGTGCCCGCAGGTGTGGGTGATGTCCCACTCGGTGGGGATCGGGGTCATAGGAGGTCCTCCAGCTGCCATTCCCAGTCGATGCGGTCGAACTCGCCGGCGACAATCACGTTGCCGGCGATGAGGAGGGCGACGCCCAGCAGCGCCCACACCGCCTGCGCGGTCAGATGCAGCTCCACCGGGCCCGTGACGCCGCCGGGGAGCAGCTGCACGACGGGCAGCCCCACCACGGTGGCCGCGATCGCGCAGATAGCGCCGAGCAGCAGGCACAGCCGCGCGATCGCCAGCCGGCCACGGCGCACCGTCGCCCGCGGCTCAGGCACTGGCGCTGTCGGCCGCTTCATGCGATCGCCGCCAGCACGAGGAAGAACAGCGCGGTCATCACGCTGTAGACACCTGCGATCGACGCGGCGGCGACGAACGGCTTCGGCGCCGTGGCACTGATCGCTGTTCCGGCCCCGATGCAGACGGCCGCTACTGCCGCGAGCCACCAGGCGGTTGCGGCGTCGTTGGCCGGAACGGCCCGCATCGGCGCGCCCCAATACGCCACGTAGGGCTGCCACCCTGCGCGGAAGGACTCGACCCCGCAGCCGATGCCGACGAGAACGGGCACCACGGCGAGGATGAGGAACACCACGCGGGTACGGGACATGCCGAACCGCAGTGCGTCGGAACGGTCCGTGTCAACGGGCTTGTCGGTCATCGTCGTGTCCTTCAGCTGCAGGTGGTCAGGGTGCGTGCGAGCGCGTGCTCGTCGTCGGTGGCGATCGACAGCTGCCACTTCGTGGCCACGGTCACGAACGACGCCGCGTAGCTGCAGGCGTCGCCGGTGTTCGCCGGCATCCACTCCGCGGGCCCGGAGTCGGACTTCTCTTCGTTCGCGGGCCCGTCGACGGCGACGAGGTTCGTCGCCTGGTCGTTGGCGAACAGCTCACGCTGCGCAGCCGTCCACGACGCGGCGCCGTGCCGCCATGCGTAGGACAACGGGACGCGGTGGTCGATCTGCACGGCGAGGCTTGACGTGTTCCCACGCTCGAAGACGATCGTGCGGCCCGTGTACGGGTCGTGGAGCGTCCCGGAGAGCACGACGCACCCGTGGGTGCCCGGCTTCGTGACAACGGCTGTGAGGTCGCGGCGGAGGACGTCGTTGCGGGTGTCGCAGCCGTTCCGGTCGGTGTCGGCCCACGCCTGACCGAACGCGTTCCGGTCGTAGTCTGCTGGCACGTACGCGTCGGAGATCTCCAGGCCGCGGAGATCCCGCAGCGCTTCGGCCGCGGACACCGTGCTCGAGGGCGACGGCTGCCCCGTCGACGTCGACCGGACCTCGCCGGTCGCGGTCGTGGGGTGCACGTAGGGTGCGGCGATCGCGCCGACAGCCGCGGCCGCGAACAGGGCGGCCGCCGTGACGAGCTGCTGCTTCGTGCGGCGTCTCACTGGGGGCCCCCTTCCCGGTCACCGTGGTGGTCCTGCGGCGTAGTGACGTCGTGGAGGATCTGCCGCACCCGCGATGGAGAGAGGCCGGCTTCCTGCGCGACACGGTGGTGGCCGACCGTCAGGGCGGCCTCGGCGATCGCGAGGTCGCGTGCTTCTCGGGCGGCCTTGTACGCGGCGACGGTCCGGTGCACCTCGTCAACCCCGCCCGTGACAGCGTCGACGATCTTCCCCACGACGCTCACCAGACCCGCACCGTCAACGGGTGCCCGGGCCCGCGCGTCGAGACCACGAATGACTGCACCTCAAGCGCGTAGGGAAGATCAGCAGCGGCTGCGAGCCAGGGCACCGCCCAAGTCAGCACATCATCGAGGGTTCGGAGGTCCGCGCCCGACTCGTGTAGTTCGGATGGCATCTGCGGGCCGGACCGCAGCGTCCACTCGCGGCACGACGGGTGCTGTTCAAGGATGATCTTCGGGTGCGGCAGCAGCCCGGGGTCTTCGTCCCCGATGTTGGTCCGGTCGGAGAGTTGATTGCGGAACACAATCCGGCCGCGGAGGTTGCCGTGACCACCGGCTGCGGGGACAAAGGCGGCATCGACAATCGGGCCCGTCCAAACAGCCAATGACGGTGACAAGCGGTCACCATCTGGATCCAGGGGATCGAGGTCGGTTCCGACTTCGAAACGCCAGACCGGTTCGGTTGCGTCGATCCACTCGAGCGCCGCGCCGAGGGTCCTGGTTCCCACATGGATCGGTTTGTGCGTGTCGAGCGATCGCGGCACGCTTCGGAACACGTACAAACGATCCGGACGAGTGGGGTCCGGGAACACGGTGTAGTCGGGGAAGGCCGCGCCGAGTGACGGGGAGTACATGTGCGACTTCGCCGCAGTGAGCTCCCCCCAGGCAATCTGGGTGTCATCGCGGAGCTGGGTGACGCTCGCGAAGTCGAGAGCGGCTGCGTCGAGTGGCATGCCGAATCTGCTCATGAGGCGTCCTTGCCGAGGGTCAAGGGCTCCGTGGTGGAGCCGAGGTCGATGTGCTGGTGCGAGCAGGGGTCGGAGAACTGCCGGAGGTTCGACAGCTGCGTGTTGGGCCGGCACTGCACCTGCCCTGCCTGGGAGCCGTGGGGCATCACGGTGTCGAGCCATTGCAGGAACTCGATGTCCTGCTTCCCGGAGCCGAGGAGGACGTTCCCGCCGACGGCGTTGAAGTCCACGGCCACGGCCGGGTTCTTGCAGTGCAGCGACCCCGACGTGCAGTGCGTGCCGATGCCGACGCAGGGACGATTCATGTCGGAGATCTGCACGGAGCCGTACTTGTTGAGCGCGGCGACGAGCAGCTGCAGGATGCGAGTGTCGACCTGGCAGCCGTCTTTCGTAGTGCCGTCGACGATGGGGAGGATTTCCTGCTCCACCATCTGCGGGTGGTACGTGTCGGTGAAGGTGCCCTTCACCCACGCAGCCTTGAGCGTCTTCGCAAGCTCGACCTGGTCGCCGGAGACGTCGCAGCCGGACGTTGTCGCGGCGCCGGTGACGGCGGCGACCATCTCTTGCGCGCCGGTCCAGAACTTCGCGTAGTGGTAAGGGTCGGCGTTGACCTGCACCTTGTGCGCGGCGAGCGTCGGTTCGAGCGTCTCCCAGTCCGGGACCTTGACCAGCTTCGCCAGGAACGCCTTCGCGGCCTTCTCCGGGTTCAACCGGTCGGCGCGCTCTCCGTAGCTGGAGTCCTGCTGCAGGACACCGATGGTGGTGTTGTCGACGGCGTCGCCGTGGTTCAGGTTCGTCAGCGACGACTCACCCATCGCCGTCATCACAACGATCGTGGTCGCCTGCTCGTTGACCTTCACCTCGTGCGCGGCCGCGACGAGCCGCGCGGCCATCTTCACCTGGTCGGCGTCCCACGTGCCGACCTTCTTCGGCAGGTCCTTCGTCACCGCTCCGGTGTCGCCGGCGCCGGTGCCGCACGCCGCGGCCGCGGACGAGCTGCCACCGGAGGCTCCGAGGAGCATCCCGATGAACAGCACGATGACCGCGACGGCGCCGACAACGAACTTGACCATGTCAGCCGTCCTCGCCGGGGAGGATCGCGCGGAGCACCTTCCAGGAGCCGTTCACCTGGTTGAGCTGCACCGTGTACGTGCCGGCGTCGGTGGGGACGTCGACGATCGCGGCGCCGTTGGTGCCGCCGTCTTCGAGCTGCACCGTGCCGGAGAGGGTGGTGCCGGGGACCGCCTGCTGGCTGGTGCCCTCGTACGCGGCCTGCGCCTGCGTGGTGAGGTACGGCATCCATCCCTTGGCCCACGCGTCACCGGTGACGCGCTTGTCGACGTACGCGGACACGAACCCGGAGGCTGCTCCCGTCGCGGCGCCTTCCTGCGCGGGTGTGATGGCATCCTCCGCGTCGGCGGGGGCGGTGGGTTGCGCGGACGCGGTCACCTGGCCGGGGCCGGTGATCTTCGGCTGCTCGGCATCCGCGGTGGCTGTCGCGGACGGCGCTGCTCCTGGGACGGACACCTGCGGCTGCGACGACGTCGCGTCGGAGTCGGTGCTGGCACATCCGGTGAGGGCGGCGGCGATCACCACGGCGGTCGCGATCGCGACGCTGGGGCGGGTCACTTCGTCACCGTCCCGGTGAGCGCGGCGGAGGTGTCCGTGATCTCCTTCTCGAGCTCGGACCGGAAGTGCGCGATCCGCACCTCGGCGTCGAGGCCGACCTTCTTGAAGTGCTGCCCCTTCGGCAGCGTCATCAGCTGCTCGGCGGCGCCGGGCTTGAGGCCGGCGATCTGCGCGGCCGCGACCGCGTCGTCGGCCTTCGACTGCCGGAACAGGTGCATCGTGCCGGCTTCCTTGATGAACGCCACCGCCGGGTCGTCGGCGGGAATGTCGGAGATGTGGTGGATGTTCACCACATTCGACAGGCCGTAGTTCCGCGACAGCTTCGCGTTCGACTGGATGACTTTCCCCATCGGCCCGCCGACGAGGAACCAGCCCTCGTCGACGCAGAACGTGGTCTTCCACCCTTCCTCGGACCGGCGGATGGTGCCGAGGGTCCACGCGTTGGCGAGCATCATCGCGATCGACACCGCGGGCCCGTCCTCGGGCAGCTGGGAGATGTCGAACACGGTCAGCTTCTTGCCGAGCTTGACGCTCGAGGAGGTGTCTCCGTCGAACAGGCCGGGCAGTTCCTCCGGGAGCCGCTCGAGGATGAACCGGACGGTGAGGCCAGCTTCGTGCATCCGCTCGAGCGCGGAGGGGCTCAGCTGCTTGTGGAGCTCATCGCTGATGACGCCGGCGTGGTCGAGGACGTCGTAGATGTTCGCGACGCGGCCGCGGTCCTTGGCCTGTCGGACCCCGTTCTGCAGCGCGATCCGCAGCGCCTTCAACTCCCACGTGTCGAGCGGCGTGCCTTCGTTCAGCAGCGTCGCGGTCTGCTGCAGCACCTGCAGCGCACCGGCGATCCCGGGAACGTCACGGGTCTGCCACAGGGCGGGGTCGAGGATGTTGATCGTCACACCCTCGGGGTTGCCCAGAGCGAGGAGGATGCGGGTGCCGTCGGCAGCCTCGGCGGTGGTGGTGTACTCCCCGTACGGCTGCGTCGGCGAGATCTGCTTTTTGTCGACGACGACCACCCGGCGGCCGAGGAGCGTCAGCGCGCGGAGGACGTAGTCGCACTTCATCAGCGTCGACTTGCCCACCCCGACGTCGCCGATCGTGACCACGTTCGCCGAGTCGACCTTCCCCATCGCGTACGCCTGGAAGGGGTCGTTCACGGATGGGGTCTTCGACAGCGTCTCTACCCCGGACAGCAGGCCCTCGAACTGCATCGGGGACTCCAGGATCGCGCCGTTGAGGATCTCCGCCTGTCGCGATGTCGACGGGGCTCCCTTGACGGGGCCGCCGTAGTAGCCGGTGCGCTTCAGCGGCCACCGGCGCGGTTCGACGTAGCCGCGGGGCTCCAGGCGCGGGAACTCCCAGTCCCCGACCGGTAGCGCCGCTTCGTCCGTGCTGAGCGTTGCCAGATCAGACATCGGTTTCGCTCCCTTCGGTGAGCAGGTTCCGCGTGTTCTCGCCAAGCACGAACTGGTTCGGCGTGCCGAAGTACTCGGCGAGCTCGGCCATCACGGTCGACTTTCCGAGGCGCACGACTCGGCGGGGCGGCAGCATGGACGTGTCGAGGAACCGGGTCTGCGCGGTGGTCGTCGGCGGCGTCGAGGTCCCGTTGGACGGGATGTGGCGGATGAAGGCTGGTGTGTTCATCGGTTGGTTCCTGTTCGTTCAGCGGGTGTGGCGATGCGGCCGGTCACAGGGCTTCCTTCGCTTCCTTGCCCTGCGCGAACTGTTCGACCTTGGAGCCGATCGACACGTTCGCGGGGGCGATGCCGCGGCCGACGGGCCAGGTGAACGCGTTCGCGGTCGCGGAGTCGACCTCGAGCCATTCGAGCTTCCGGATGCCAGCACGGCTGGCGGCGTCCTCGAGGAGCTCGGACACGTCGGCCAGGCCCCGTTCGGTGCCGTCGGTGATGGTGATGTAGCCGACCCAGTTCGCGCCGGCGTGCCCGGTACCGGGCTTGAGGTCCATGTGTCGGCGCGCGGCGGCGTCTGCTTCCACGTCGAGCGCGACGTCTTCGAGCTGGCCGTCCTTGCGGCGCTTGATCTGGTCCGCGGTATCGGAGACCCGGTCCTGTTCGGCGAGGTGGCGGGCTTCGTCCTGCGGGGATCCTTCGATGTGCCACGCGATGGTGCGGACGACCTGCTGCTGCATCCCGCCGAGCAGCGGCGCCATCCACAGCGCGTTCCGCTCGATCACCTCGAGGTTCTTCGCTGTGACCCGCGCCGTCCTGGACAGCGACACCGACACCTGCCCGCCCTTCGGCGCGCCGACGTAGGTGGTGTACGACCAGGCGTCTTCGGAGGGCAACCACCCGCTGGTGGGGGTGACGTCGGCGACCTGGTCGATCGGGAACCCGGGGTGCTGCATGTGCCGGATCACGGCAGCGGTCTGCCGGGCCGAGAGGGCGTGCACGTTCTCGAAGCCGGCCCCAACGAGCAGGCGCCGCATCCCTTCGATCTCGTTCGCCATGAACAGCCGCCACCCGAGGGCGGCGTCGCCGAACCGTGCGGCGCGGTTGACGAACCGGTCGGTGACCGGCCACGACACGGTGAACATGGGCCGCTGCATCAGCTGGCCGGCGGCGACGCCGTCGATGACGTCCTTGTAGGAGTGCAGCAGCTTCGCCGGCACCGACGGGTCACCGTGCTCGGCCATCCATGCCTCGTGCTGGGCGGAGTCGGTGGGCATGTCCCGGCTGATCGACTGGATCCGCTTGGCGAACCCGAGCGGGTCGCCGAGGGATGCCAGCACGGTGGAGAACCCGGCGGAGGCGACGTCGAACACCTGGTCGGTTTCGATGCCGGTGACCTGCCCGGTCGTGGCGAACGTGACGGCGAGGTACTCCTCCCCTTCCGGGGTCTGGTGCCACTGGATGCCGGGCTCGCCGACGCCGTCCTGCAGCCACAGCATCCCGGTGACCCCGTCCGGGGTGTCCCGCATCGCGTGGAGCTCCTGCATGGAGTCCCGCTTCTCCTCGCGGGTGGCAGCCTCCGCCCACCGGTCGGTGAGCATGTCCCACCCGTCCTGGTCGTACGGGACGAACTTCGTGGTCCCGCGCTTATTGCGTTCCTTCCACCGGGCGGCCTTCATGCGGCGCTGCAGGATGGTGTTGTTCGCCGTGTCGATTGTCGCGAACCAGGCAAGGCCGATGAGGACCACGCCGATTGCGAGTGCCCACAGGCCGATGATGAACACCAGCACGAGAGTGAGCGCGATGCTCGAGCCGACGGCCCAGAGGCGGGCCTTGGAGATCCGGCCCCCGAACAGGCCACGGTGGGCGCTGTCGCCGCCGATGATCGAGGTACGCATGCTCATGCCTCCTGGTGGGTGCCGTGGTCGACGGCCTGCTCAGCGGCCGTCGACGCCGCCTGGGAGGCCTGCTGCGCGACCTTGAGTGCCGAGTTCGCCAGCAGCATCCCGACCGCCAGCGGCGCACCGACACCGGTCGACGCGGTCCCGGCCGCGGCCGCCGCACCACCGGTCGCACCGCCGGCGCCAGCAGCGCCCACGCCGGCCTTCCCGGCGGCCCCTGCCGCACCGCCGACGGCGTGCTTCCCGGCGGTCCCGGCAGCGTTCGCGGTCACGTTGAGCCCGCCACCACCAGCAGCACCACCACCGGCGCCGCCGGCGGCGGCCTTGCCGGCAGCGCCGATCTGGGAGCCGCCGTACCCGTACCCGCCGGCGGGCTCCGCCGGCGCGGTCGGCATGTTCCACTGATACCCGCCGCCACCGCCGCTCTGTCCGCCGGGCTGGGCGGCTGCGGTCTGGTGCGCGGACTGCGGCGCGTGGGAGGGCATGTTCGGGATCTGCGGTGCCACCTGCGGCGGCGTGAACCCGCTACCGCGGGCGGTTCCGGCACCGCCGCCGGGGCGAGGAATGAACTTCAGCATCGACAGCGGCGCGAACACGACGATGAAGGAGATGACCGCCGGCACGGCGAGGTTCACGAACGTCTGGATCGGGTTGACGAGCTTGCCGAGGGTGCCGGGATCAGCGGTGATCGAGATCCCGTTGATGGCCCGGAACGCCAGACCGACGAGGAGGATCAGCGCGACCTGCGTGATCCCGATGACGAGCCAGATCACCGGGACGGCCTTGCCGATCTTCCGGGTGTCCGGGTTGACGATCCACACGAACCCGAGCGGCAGGACCGCGCCGACGAGGTACTGGGTGGCCAGCTGCAGGATGAAGATGAACGCCACCCCGAGCAGGCTGAGGAACAGGGTCCCGAGGACCACGATCGACACCACGGCCGATCCGAGCAGTGCGCCCGCGTCGCCGTCGGCTGCGAGCTCGGCGATCTTGGTGAAGAACTCCTGGGTGGTGGAGTTCACCGCCCACTCCGCGATCGAGTCGCCGGCCGCGGTGAAGACCTTGGTCAACGCGATACCGATCACCGGGCCGAAGGCGGCACCGATGAGGAACGCGGGGGCGGCGACGAAGATCGACTCGATCAGCTGCTTGGAGCCGAGGGAGCCGTTCTTGCGGCGCAGGGTGATGAACAGCAGCTGCAGCGCGAGAACGAACATCGACATCGAGAACGACACCGCGTAGGACTTCAGCCACCACTGCGCGTCGTAGTTCGGGTGCAGGGCGCTGAGCAGCCACGGGATGAGGACCCCGGCGACGGCGTGCACGGCGTCCTGGATCTGCTGCGTGATGAACCCGAGCGGGTCCTGGGCGAACTCGATGCCCTTCTTCACACCCTCGACGACGCCCTTGCCCTTGGCGAAGACGCCGGAGATCCACGACAGGCCTGTGGCGACTGCGTTACCGCTGCCGCAGACGATTGCTCCTCCTTGGCATGCCATCAGCAGCCCTCCTTGTACTTGGTGCCGGACGTCAGGCCCTCGTCCCAGCCGGGAGAGGGGTCGGCGTCGGAGATGACCCAGCCCTGCGCGCTGGTGGTGAGGGTGAAGGTGCCGCCCGTGTACTGGTACTGGGAGGCGCTGTCCTCGGCGGGGTCGGGTTTGCCGTTCGTCGTGGTGAGGCCGGCGAACGCGATGGTGACGGTGGTGTCGGTGCTGTCCCGGACGAGGTACGCCGAACCGGACAGGTCGACGCCGTGCGTCTGCCCGTCGTCGTAGCCCGACTTCGACAGGTCCGACGCGGCGAGCATCGAGTGGGCGGTGCCGTCCGTGACGTCGTTGACGGTCTCCCGCAGGTTCGGTCGACGGTCGGGGTCCGCTGCGCTGTAGAGCTGCATGAATGCGCCGAGGAACTCCGCGGCCCCGGCCGGGGTGAACTGCTTCTGCTCGCGGAGCTCGAGCAGATCCTTCGACGTGATGCCGACGCCGGCGACACAGCCGGACGCGTAGTCGACGCCCTGGACCGGGGCGGCACTGCCGGTGCCCGTGGGGGCCTTGGTGCTCGCCCCGGCCGGGGTGCGGGTGGTGTTCGGCGAGGCGAGGTTCGTCACGGTGACGCCGACACCGACCAGCACCGCCGCGGCGACGATGGCGACTGGGATCAGCCACCACTTCCGGCGGCGGCGGGTGCTGGTTGCGGGCTGCTTACTCATGGGCGATTCCCCTCGCTGGTGTGGACGGATCAGCCGTTGACGGCGCTGAGGATGAAGCCGAAGATCGCGGGCACCATCACCGCGGCGCCGGTCATCACGGACGTGCCGATCACGGCGCCCTTGGCCTGCTCGGCCTTCTGCGGCATCTTCGCGTTCTTGAAGTGCCGCAGGGACGTGACGGCGCGGAGGAGGAAGAAGGCGCAGAACAGGATCACGACGAACCAGATGCCGCCGAGCGCGAGCTTCCACTGGGTGGTGAAGTTGTCACCGAGCCACGACGGGTCCGGCTTGACGCCATCGAACGGGTTGATGTCGGCGTTACCCGCGACCACGTGCAACGGGGTGTGGGTTGCGACGACGGCACTGGTGGTGATGTTGATCACCGGGGCGAGGAGTGCGCTCATGAGACAAGGCCTTTCTGGGTTAGCCGGCGACGACCGGGAGGGCCGTTCCGGGGTCAGTAGTGGTGTGCTGGGGAGTCGGGGCTGCACTGCTGCTGCCCCGGGTCTGGGAAGCACCGGTGCTGCCGGTGCCAGTGGCCGAGGACGACGACGATCCGGAGGCCGACGGCGCCGGGGCCGGTGCGGCGGGCTGCGCCGACGCGGACGGTGCCGGCGAGGTCGTGCCGGGGTCGGTCGGCTGGGTCGGTGCTACCGGTGCCGGGTCGCTCGGCTGCGTCGGGTCTGCCGGTGCGGGCTCCGACGGTGCCGGCGTTGGGTCTGCTGGCGCGGGCTCCGGGTCGACCGGCGTCGGGTCTGCGGGTGCAGGTTCGGAGGGCTCCGGGACCGGATCGACGGGCAGTGTCGGGTCGGTGCCCGGGTCGGTCGGGTCCGTTGGGTCGGTCGGGACCGGGATCGGGTCCGCCGGGATCGGGTCGACGGGCAAGGTCGGATCGACCGGGAGAGTGGGGTCGGTCGGCTCGTCGACGGCGGCGACAACGCCGGGGTCGAGGGTGTCCGCGTGGCTGATGGCCGCGGGGCCGAGGACGAGGGTGGCGATCGCGGCGCTGGTGAGCGCGATGCGGGAGCGGGTGTGCATGGAGATCCTCACTGGTTGGTGGTGTGCTGGTCGGTGGACGGGTACGCGCTGATCCGGCCGTTGGTGACCGTGATGAGGTCCCCGCCGCCGGTCGTGGCGATCGGGACGACGGTGGGCGCGGGGCCGGTGCGGACGGTGTCACCGTCGAGGTAGGCGGTCTTCCCGGCGCTGTTGGCCCCGTAGAGGTGGTTCCCCACGAACCCGTCGGCGACGAATCCCTTCGGCAGCTGCACGGTCCGGCCGGACGTGGTGAATGCGGTGCCCTCGATCAGGAGCGCCGACCGGTCCTGGCTGGTCGCGATCGCTTCGTCCGAGCTGGTACCGGTCGTGCTGACGATCTGCCCGGTTCGGACGCTGTGTGCGGCGAGGACGCTGCCCTTGCCGTCCGTCTTCCACCGCACCCAGACCGTGTTCCCGGTCGCGACGATCCAGGAGGAGATCTCCGTCGCGTTCTTCGGGGCGGCAAGCTTCGCGGTGCGGGTGACGGTGCCGTTCGTGGCCGCGGTGAGAACTTCCCCTCGAGCGGATGCCCACAGCACCTGCCCGTTCGCGGTGCCGCCCATGATGAGCGCGCCCGGTCGGGGGAACGTGACCGGGACGGCGCCGTGGCCGGTGAGCATCGCTGCGGTGGTGTCGGTGGTCACGAACGGCACGCCGGCGCGCACCTGGAATTCGCCGCCGGTGGGGATCCCCGCCTCGAGCTGCACCTTCCCGGCACCCCAGACGGTCACGGCGCTCTTCGACGCGGCCGCGAGGGCAGGCTCACCGTCGACCGTCACCGCGCTGACGCCGCCAACGGCCTTCCCCGGCAGGGTGAGCGTGGCCGCGGTGCGGCCTGACCCGGCGTGCAGGACGGTGACGGTGCGCCCATGGGCGTAGCCGACGTAGTTACCGTCGCTGGTCACCCCGACCGCACCGGCCGCGCCGGTGCGCGACCAGGTCTGCTTCGTGCTCCAGCCCGGCAGCGTCGTGGTGGGCGCCGACGCGACCTGCGCTGTCGGGCTCTGCGTGTCCTGGTGGCCGCTGCTCGCCACGAGCGCCGCGGCTGCGGCCACTACGACCACGGCTGCCCCCGCCGCCCAGAGCCACCCGCGGCGGCTCAGGAACGGCTGCGGCTGGTCACCGTCCGCCGTGTCTGCATGCTCGTCGTTCTCGTTCGAGGCAATCGCCGGCGCGCGGTGGAACCAGCTGGCGAACAAGGTCCGCAGGCTCGGGTTCTCGTTCTCGGCGCTCGGGACGGTGTCCCCCTCGTCGCCGGTCGTGTCGTCGGCGGCGGCATCGGTCGGTCGTGCGCCGCGGCCGAACAGGCCACCGAACAGCACGCGGAGCGTCGGGCGGGCGTCCGGTTCACCCACGGGCTCGTCGTGCTCCACCTCGGGCTCGTCGAGCACCGCACTGTCGACGTCGCCAGTCCGCGCCAGTGGAGCGCGCTGGTCGACCTCGGCGTAGCCGGCGGCACGGTGCGAGGACGTGAAGATCTTCGACAGGTCCGGCATGCCGAGCTGGCGGCCGCAGCTCGCGCAGAACGGCGCGTCCGGAACCGTCTCGCTGCACTCCGGGCAGGTCACCCAATCCCGCTCGCCAGGAGGGGGCGTCTCGTGTGTGGTGTCCGTCATCGTGCTCTCACTTCGTGATCGTGATCGGAGTACCCAGCGGCAGCCCGTTGACGGCCGCGATCGCCTTCGCGGTCAGGCGAATGCACCCGTGCGAGACCGCCCCGGAGCTGGTCGTGTTGAAGTGCACCCCGATCAGGCCGCCGTCCGAGCCGCCGAACGGCTCGTCCTTCGCCGCGGAGTGCAGCGACGTCAGCTCGATCGGGTGGACGCTTTGCCCCTGCTTCGGGTCGAGGTAGCGGGCCTGCAGGTACCCGGTGACTCCGGTTGGTGTCGGGGTTGTCTTCGTGCCGACACCCACCTGGTAGGTGGCGACGTCCTTGCCGGTGACGATGCTGAGGGTCTGCTCGCTCACGGACACGACCACGCGCGACGGCAGGGCCTCCCCCGCGGTGAGGGCGTCAGTGCGGATCCACGCTGCGGTCTGCGCTGCCGCGTCACCGTTCGTGCTCGAGGGGAGCTGCTGGCGGGCCGGTGTCAGGATCAGCGTCCACGCGCCGTCCGTCCGGACCGGGACGACGGTCGTCGGGTCGTCGAGGAAGTTCGTTGCAGAAAGGTGCGCCACTGCACTTTTCTGCGCGGCACCGTAGAGGGCGACGTCCTTCGTGACCGTCGCCGATCGGGTCAACGCCGTGGTGTTCGTGCTGTCGTAGCGGATCAGGCCTGGGATCACCGCGTCGTACCGGGCCTCCGGCAGGGAGGCCACCTGGCCGGCGGTCAGAGCGTGGAACGGGCCGGGACGAACCGGGATCGAAACCGCAGTGCTCGGTGCCGCCGTCGGTGCAGAAAACTGCTCGGTCGGACGAGCCGCCACGGCGACCGTGATGCAGGTACCAACGACGACCGCTGCAGCGGCGGCCACGAGAACGTTCCGCGCGATGGTCGCGCGTGGGTGGTGGGTCAGGTGCAGGCGCGTGAGGGGTCGACGCGTCTGCACCTGACCGTCGTCGCCGTTGCCGACGACGGACGCGGAACCAGAGCCGTCAGAAAACTCGGTCCGCGAGCTCGGAGTTGCCGTGCCCTTTAGCTCAGCCACGGTGGCCCCTCCCCCGGGAACCACCGGTTGGCCCCCGTCTGGGGCAACACTAACTCAATTTGTCAAACTCGGCTAGTAAGACACCGTGGCATGTGCTAAGTCACACTTGGGACGTGCCGAGACCCCAGGACCCGCTAGACCCGACGGAGCCTGATCTCGACGTCGCCAGCGCGATCATGGGTAACCGAACGAAGGCTCTCGTTGTGCGGTACCTGTGGCTGAACGGTCCGACGCCGGCGTCGGAGCTTGTCCGAGAGCTCGGCATCCTCCAAGGCACCATCAGCGCTTCAATGCAGCAGCTCGAGCAGTGGGCAGTCGTCTCAACCGACGTTCCCGCCGATCGCAGGCACGGCCGTTCCGTCACCTACACACTCGACCGCGAACGCCTGCAACAGCTCATCGACCTGTGGCGCGCATTCGTCACGGACGGAGACTGGGGCTCCTAGTCGACGCTCAGCGCCGACCTACGGACGCTGTTGTACTTCTGCGTGCCCATCTCGCGGTAGGCCAAGATAAAACCCATGACGACGCAGATGGCGGCGAGGCCATTGATTGCCTGGTCTAGCCGGTACATCGGAGTGCTCTCGGCGAAGACTGGCAGCAGGACCGTGCCGATCACGCTCAAGAGGAAGCCCGCGGCGACGAGCATCGCGTTGCGGCGCCGTTTCTCGGATGCGGCTGTGTCTCGGATTGTCGCAAGCACGTGTGGGGCGAGTACCACGCCGATGACTGCCGGGTAGGCGTTCGCGAGGGTGTTGTACCAGACCACCAATGGGTCGCTCCGGTACGCCTCGAGCGCCGGGCTTGATCCGTGGGCACCGATGAGCGCGAGCATCACTGCCAGCGCGATCATGAAGGCGCCGAAGATGGTCCACCCCAGAGCGCCGTTCATACGACGCGCCAGCTGTGGCGCGCCGTTGGCGTCAGCGAGATCCACACACACGATGTTGAGCGAGAGGAAGAGCACTCCCTTGACGACGAGATCTAGGGCGTTGTTGTGCCCGACGTCGAGTGCGGTGTAGACCCCCGGAATCATCAGCGAGAACGACGCGGACAGCAGCAGGAACGCGCTGATCGCGCGAAGGTTGCGGCGCCGGTTCCACTGCGGAAGCCTCGTTACAGCCAACAGAGCAGCCGGAATTGCTACCGCAGCCATGATGACGGTCAAGCTGATGTTCACGTGCTCACCCCAGTGTCTTCCAGTAGTTCGCTTCCACCTGGTCAGCGCGGATCTTTCTCCGAAGCGTTCTCAGCCGGGCACCCGCGAGGTCGATCAGCTCCGTGTCAGAGGCCTCAATGAGGGCCGTGTCCCGCAGGGTTGGTGACCACCCTGCCTCCGCCGGAGACACAAGGCCAGTGACGACCAGCCCAACAGTGGGCGTCCCGTCCGCGATCGTCGCTGCCACGACTGCCTGCTCTGGACTCAGCGTATTCGCGCTGATGGCACGTGAGAGAGACGCCTTATCGAGCGTCGTGGCGTCGATCAACTTCGCCCGAAGGGTCCCGTCGGTGTCAATGGCATCGAACCAGTACCGGGTCGAGTCCTCGAACGGGAACGACTGCAGCTCGTACCCTGCCCCTCCGACCATCCGCGCGATCTGCGAGCGGCGCCGCTTCGAGATCTCGAGCAGGACGTCCTCGACCTCCACCTGGCTCAGCGCTTCGGGCGCCGACGGCTGGACCGCGTCCACCGCGGCGAACGCCGGGAAGCTCCGAAGATCCTGGACAGGGTTCCGGCCCAGTGCACGACTCACTGCGACCACGACCGACCATGACACGCGTGAGCGAAGTCGCTGCGCCCTGATCTTGCCGACGTTTTCCCCGATCAGATGCGCGAGCTCGCTGGACCGGGACGGTGCACCCACCATCACCAGCCATGCCGCGAACGCATCTTCCGAGAGCATGCTCTAGAGTACCATTCGACAACAACTTACCCTGGTTGACAATCTGCTCACGAGACCCGACTCGCAGCCCGGAACTACCGGAGGTCATCATGACTACTCGTAGCAAATTACAAGCGGCCGTCTCTGTTTACGACATTACCCCAGAGCTCATCTCGCGCCTCGGTCCCGCCCCGGAGCTCGCGGCCGTCCGTTCCGCAAGCACCGACGAGTTCGACGCAGCGATCGAGGGCTGGTTGCCCGGGTACGCACAGTGGTCGAACGCAGCGTGACCGCGACCCACCGGCGCGCCTGCACGCCTAACCGCTTGTTAACGCGACAGACTGCGGCCATGGGTGTGAACGCCGGGACTCGACGCAACCGACTGCCGCGCGGGCAGAAGGCGGTATACGACCACGTTTCCTTCGCGCCGACCACGGCCGAGGACTTCGGACAGGCTGCCCGCGCTTCGGGCAACCTGTCCCTCTCGATGTACCTCGAGCGCCTGGCGCTCCTGGTCAAGACCGAGCACGGCGCCCTGCCGCTGCTGACCGACGACACCGCGGAGGCGCTCAAGAGGACCGCATAACGACAAAACCCCCGCCGAAGCGGGGGTCCGGGGCTTAGCCCCAAGTCATGTATCTCAGCACCTGGCACGACGCCAATCAGTTCAGGTTCTGAGGTTCCGAGAGAAGAAGCCCGGTTGGAGCCGGGAGCCTTCGTCGTACCACCACCCCGAGAGGAGGAGGTGTCGCCATCGTAACGCACGTTGCTGCGCCCGGTATAGATCAATCTGCCCGCGTGTCCTCACCGGATACCGCCTGGGCGTTGACGCGCTCGATCGCGCCTCGTCGGTACGTGAACCGCATGATCGCGGAGGCGGACGGGATGGTCCGGTCGAACAGCTACCCGTCGAAGTTCCCGACCGCAGGGCACACTCCCCCGTCGACGCCGTGGACGATCGATCTCACCGACCTTGATGGACGGTTCTGGTTCGCCGCGTTCGACCTCGACGCGAAGACACCGGAGGACTTCGACCAGGCGGCCGAGGACCTGGGCGTGCTGGTCCGGATCCTCCGCGACGAGCAGGTGCCGCACGTGGTGTGCCGCTCGAGCCCCACGGGCGGGTTCCACGTCTGGGTACCCCTCGCCGGCGTCGACAAGGCCACGATGGTGCAGCTCGCCGGCGCCGCACGCGCTGTCCTGCCGTCCCTTGACCACGGGCTGCTCTGCAACGACCGCACCGGCGCCGTCCGCCCACCCCTGACCCCACACGCACGCGGCGGCGCGTCCGAGGTGATGGCCGGCGCCGACGACGTCGACGTCCTCCGCACCCCGACCGTCACCGCCGGCGATCTCCTCCGCGTCACGGCCGCGTTCCGCGAGCTCCGCCCGACCGTGGATCCCGCCACCTCCTCCCCCACCGGTCCCGTCGACGCCGGTCACCGGGTGCACCGGTCCCTGCCGGCATGGGGTGAGGCGCACATGGGAACCGTTGCCGGCGGCCGAGACCCGTCCCGCACCGGCTACCTGTGCCTGCTCGCGGCCGCGGTGTCCGGGTGGACCCTCGCCGACGTCGAGCACGCCGCGAAGACCGCACCCGGCATGGAGCACTACCGCACCCGCAACCGTCCTACCGGCGGCCGCGAGCCCCGCACCGCGGCCGAGGCTGCCGCGCGCCTCGAGCGGCAGTGGGCGAAGGCGCAGGAACGTGCGGTGCTGTACCGGTACGCGCCCGAGGAACGCGAACACCGGGACCTGACCCAGCTGACCGGGATCGTCGACGTCGTCGAGGCCATGCTGCAGGCGTTCACCGCCTCCCCCGGCCGCTGGACCCGCGCCGAGGCGGACCTGCACGACAGCACCGTCCTGACCTACCTCGCCTGGGTCTCCCTGCGCTCCGGCTCCCGCGACGTCGGCGCCGCACTCCGGTCCGTGGCGATCGCCACCGGGATCCCCTCGAGCACCGTCGACCGCTCACTCCGCCGCCTCCACACGGCCGGATGGATCACTCGCCGCCGGCAGGCAGACGGCCCCAATGCGGCCGTCTGGCGGCTCACAGACCGGTTTTCCACACCCTCCGTACATGTCGGGCCACTTCACAATGTGACCGCCCGCCCCCCGGCCGAGCTCTTCGACGCGAGAGCCACCCTCCTGGACGTGCTGGAAGACCGGCTCGATGCCGGACGGCACGACGTCTTCACCCGCGCAGGGCTGGGGCCCACTGCGCGCCGTGTCTACGAGAGCCTGACCACTGACGAGTACGCACCAGAGGTCGTCGCTGACCGTGCAGGACTCCCCCGCGGCCGCGCACGAGCAGCCCTCGCACGCATGCGCCGGTGGACCCTAGCCATCGCCACACCCACAGGCTGGCGCCGACGACTGCAGGACTTCCGAACCCACGTGGCCAAGCAGCTTGGAGTGGACGGGATCCTCCGGCGACGGGAACAGCAGTATGCCGACGAGCGCGACCTCTGGGCGTGGTGGCAGAACCACCTCATCCGCAAGGCCGGCCGTCGCGGCCGCGACCGCACCCCCACCACGCAGGTCGTCATGTTCCGATCCGTCGACGACCACGGCGGCCCCGAGGCATACCCGGCATACCCATGCTCGGGCGACGGCCGAGCCGACCACCAAGAAGCCATGCGGTTCGTCCGACGAGGACTCCTCCAGCAGCTCCGTGATCTCGAGTTGGCCGCATAGTGCTTCCTGCTAGCAGTTGATAGCACCCACTAGTGCTATCACGTACTTGCGTCTGCTAGCCTGCTAGCAGGAACTATCGCCTGCTGGATTGGGCTAGCGGCTAATAGTGCGTGATAGCAACGGCACACGAAAGGGGTTGCGATGATCACCCTCGTAGGAGGAACTAAGGGAGGCCCGGGCAAGAGCACCGTGGCCACCAACATCGGGGCGGCGCTCGCTCATCAGGGCAAGAGCGTGATCCTCGTCGACGCCGACAAGCAGCGATCGCTCGCCAAGTGGCACGCGCGTCGCGTCGACGCCGGCGTTGAACCCGCGATGACGCTCGTCGAGAAGCGCGGCAACGTTCACGCCGCCCTCCGTGACCTGGACAAGCTCTACGACCACGTGATCGTTGACGTCGCCGGTGACGACAATCAGGAGATGCGAACAGCGATGACCGCTGCGGATCTGATGATCGTTGTCCTCCGTGCCAGCCAATTCGACGTGGAGACGCTCGAGGAGTTCGACGAGGTGATCTCCACGGCCCGCGACTTCAACCCGGACCTGGAGGTCCGTAGCCTGCTCAGCCAGGCGCCCACCAACCACAACGAGACGGAGACAGAGGACGTCTCCGAGTTCATCGTGGAGTACCCCCAGGTCAAGCCCCTCGAAACCGTTCTGTACTCGCGCAAGGCCTACCGCGACGCTGCCGCGCCCGGTCTTGGAGTGATGGAGCTCCCGGCATCCAAGGCGAAGCAGGCGCGGGCTGAGATCCAGGAACTGACGGCGGAGGTGTACGGCTGATGCCTATCGCACGGAACAAGAAGACGACGGTGGATCCCGATGCGATTGCCGCGTTCGGTGCCGCGGCTGAGGCTCTGCCCTCCGAAGCACCGAAGTCGCCCCAACCGCCTGCTCGGGCGAAGGCGCCGGCGCAGGGGGCGGGTGATGCGCCCCTGACGGCCCTCGTGCGCTGGCGTGGCCACGAAGCCCTCCGTGACCGCATCGCCGACTACAACAAGGCGACCCGGTATCCGAACCACGCGATCATGCTGCGCGCTATGGAGATCGGCATGGAGGACATCGAGAAGAACGGCATGGAGTAGCAGGCGGTAGCCGCTGCTAGCCGCTGCTAGTCGCGGCTAGCACGAACAAGCATTGAATAGCCCCTGGTATCACGCGATATCAGGGGCTATCTCGTATCCAGTCTGGGTCAGTATTGTTTGACAAGGCTGGCTCCCTTCGTGCCCGCCAGCCAGATGCCCCCGGCCCAATCCGGGGGCATCACTCGTTACCGGTCGTTCCACACCCGCCGGAAGTTCGGCGGCACTGGCAATGAGGCATCGGTCCACGCGAGGTCATCCCGACCGCCGCGACGGCCCACGGTTTCGAGCGCCGTCTTGTAGCCCAGCAGTGCGGCATCGATCGCCAGGTTCACCGTCGCCAGGTTCGCTGACATCGTCGCGGTGACCGTGCCGTCGCCGTTGGGCTGCTTCAGTTCGACGTCCGCCATGCTGATAGCACGTGATAGTGACGGGTGAGTCAGTCCTGAGACGAAGTGCCACACGCCGCGCACTTCGCCGATACTCATCCCGATCACCGGTGCGATCGCCTGCAGAAGCGGACCGAATCCCGGTCGACCGGACAGGTCGAGCTCAACGCCGACGCGAGCGGCATGCTCGCGCAGCCGGCGCTTCTCCGCCCGCACTCGGCGAGCGTTCTCGCGAAGAGTCTTCGACTTGTCGGACAGTTCGGCCGCGTTGTCCGAAGGTTCGATCGTTGCTGCCACGATCACTGCTTTATCGTCGTGGATCAGGTCAGACAGGCGAGTCTCGAGGGTCCGCTTCACGCGCTCGAGACGATCGTCGGGAGCTACAAGCCACGTGGCGAGGGCTGACCCTTCGATGACGGTGCGAAGGAGCGGGTAGAGCCCGATCATCGGGACCCGGATGTCGGTGCCATCGTCCATGAGGAGCAGCGTCGTCCTGAGTGCATCGCTGGCCACGCCGAGGGCATAGTGCACCAGGTGCGAGGTGTGGAAGGGAGCCGTTACGCGATCATCGCCGGCGAGCTCAGATCCTGGTCGCGCGATGTCGGGAGTGCCCGTCCGGTCATCGTGCGCCACCATTGAGCGCAGCACCTGCATCTGCCAGTTCAGGCGTTCGTTGGCCTCGGCCTCATCCCCGCCGGGACGCACGACACGCACCATCGTTGGAACCCTTCGCCGTCCGAAACTATCGCATGATATCAAATGCTAGCCGCAGCTATTGGTCTATAGCTGAGAAACGCTAACCTGGGACCTGGTCGGCGGCGCACCATGTTTTCTGACCGGCGCCGCTGGCTCGAGCCAGTCGCTACATCTCACGACGGGGAGGATTCGATCCGCCGTTCGAGCATTGATCGGAGCAACGAAGCGATGGCGGGACCCTGGGACTTGACGCTCACACTGGTCGTGGCTGGTGGGGCGGCGATACTGACAGCCGCAGTCGCAGTCGCAGTAGTAGTTCAACGCATGTGGGCTGATCGGCGAGCGCAGCTGTGGGGACGTATCGAGAAGGCGCTTACACTCGCGACATCAGACGCCGACGACACGCGGACAGTAGGGATGTTGCTCGTGGAGGACTTGGCAAAGTCGAACCGCTTGAAGCGGTCCGAGGCCCCGCCCGCGCGCATCTCTGAGTGGGACCGCAACATGCTGATCGAAGTGACGAAGGTTCTAGGACCAAAGGAGCCGCGATGAAGAACTCAGAGATCGCCGCTGCGCGTGCTCGCGTCGCCCTGATGCGCGACGGCCGAGAAGATCCGCCTGCGTGGCTTGTCGAGATCGCGGCCCGGGAGTTCAACGAAGAGCCGGAGCCGGTGGCCCACGGCGAGGGGACACCGGACTCATCTGAAGACTTGGGTGGAGTGCTGCAGAACGCGCTCGAGGTCGCTAGCCAGGCGCTCTCAGTAAGTGCCCGCGTGACCGGTCGGGGTTCGGGACAGGTAGGGAGGCAAATAGCTTCTGGATCACTGCCCCAGTCTCTTAGGACGGCTGGCATGAGGGCGTATGGCAGCCGGAGTGCAATCCAGGGCCGGTTCGTTACGGAAGCGCGCGCTACACGCCAGCCAAAGTCAACCACCACTGAGAAGGTGGGCCCGGAGGCGGTCCGACTCTTTGTCGACGGGAACTCCATCATCGTGCCGGTCCGGATCGACGAAGAACATGGCTCGCTTGCTGAGTTGAGCGAGTTCGACCACGCACTGCTGTTCACGGCTGACGAAGTCGACAGTGGCGAAGTCGTTGCCGACGATGTCGACGAACGGCGATCACCTGATACCGACTAGTCCCAGGGCGCGAGTATCAGTCGTGCACACCAGTGCGTTCGTCCGCGCGGGGGAGTGCGAGCTCTGGGTCGCTTCGACCCGATGGCGATCGATCGCGCGCTAGATGGTTGCTCGTCCGATCACTGGGTGATGTCGGCGACTAGGTGGCCGACCCCACAAACAGGCGCATCTCCGAACTGGCATGAAATTTCCCTGAACTCGTGACCTTCCGACGCCCCGCCCTGCAAGCGGCAGTAGGTGCTGCGGGATCGATGTCTGGGGAGTCTCTGCATCGCACGGTGCATCGCAGCGGGGTATCTCACGGTACGTCTCATTATGTGGTCCCGGACCGCAATCGGCAACGCCGGGTCAACGGGATCAAGAATCGGCGTTCGTGGTGTGATTGCGTCATGACAGCGAAATCGGGAGGCTCGACTCCGGCACGAACTCGAGCGGAGATGACCCGCCTCTCGGCGCGGGGTTACACCCAGATCCGGCACATCCTCGTTCAGCTCCCAGAGCGGGACAAGCCTCGTGCGGCGACGCTCGCCAAGGTGATGCATGAGCGTAAGCATCGCGCGCTGTTGCTCTACATCCTCCTGCTGACGTGTTGGCCCTGGCTTCAGGAGCAGTGGAAGCCGCTCGAGGGCAGTGTGTGGATTCGCGCGCTCACGGCGAAGGGTGCACCGACGTGGTCTGCGTCCACGTTGTCGCGTGCCTGGGCTGATCTGGTTGAACTTGGGCTCGTCGAGAAGAACCGGGAGAACCGGCTTGTGCGTGTTGTGCCGCGCCGCGAGGACGGCGGCGCCGAATATGACGCTCCCGGTGGGCGGCGTGACGGTTGGAACAGGTACTTCTCGATCCCCGATGCGTTCTGGAACGACGAGATCTTCGCCAAGCTCAACCTGTCCGCGTTGGTGATGTTCCTCGTGGTCGCGAAAGAGACCAGCCGGCAGAGCTCTGTCTGGCTGACCTACGACGACATGGAGAAGTGGTACGGCATCAAGCCGAAGAGCGCTCAGAACGGCCTTACGGAGCTGCGCCAGCTTGGCCTGGTGAAGCGGACGGTGGAGAGCATCGACGCGCCGCTCGCCCCGGACGGTAAGACCGTCCACATGCACTACGCCCTCACCAACGAGTTCGGCTACGAGTCGCGGAAAGCTCTGCAAGACCGGGCCAAGAAGGCGATCAAGAAGCGGCAGAAGAAGTTGAAGAAGTCAGACCCGACGCAAGGAACCGAAGCCCCGTGACCATCTCCCGCATGCTGTACGTCGATGACTCCGGCTCCGAACCGTCTGGGCTGATCGTGTACGGCTGGATCGAGTGCGATCCCACCCGTTGGCGCTACGCCCTCCGCTCGCTGCTCGAGCTCCGCAAGGCCCTGTACCGGGACCACCAGGTACCGCCCACTGAGGAGCTGCACGCCACGAAGTTTGTCAACGGCCGCACCCGCATCTCCACCGCCGGCAGCGACAGTGACAGCACAGAGTGGAAGACCCTAGGGCGTGCAGTAGCCATCCAGTGCCTCCAAGCGATCGCGGCGTGCGCAGACCTTCGCGTCGGAGCCATCTACCGAAGGACCACGCTGCGCGGCCGGGAATACCATGAGGAGCGCGGGCGGGTGTACCTCGACCTCATCAACCGGTGGAACAACGAGCACCGCGCCGACGACACCTACGCCTTCGTCAGCATGGACGGTAACGGCACCGACCCGAACTACTTCAACGCCCATCGGGCGCTCTCGCTTGACACCCGGCACATCATCGAGGACCCGATGTTCCATGACTCGAAGCGGTCACAGCTCGTACAGATGGCCGACCTCGTCGCGTACACGACGTTCGTCAGCCTGAACCCCCACCAGGGCAACGAGTTCGCCCGAGACTGGAGGAAGAAGTACCTCGACGGGAACGACGTCAACAGCGGACCACTCATGATCTGAACCCGATCCGAGAAACAGCAAGACCCGCCATTCCACGAGTGTGGGGCGGGTCCGCATCTGCACACTAACACACAAACACACACGCGCACTTACTCACGTGAGCGTGGACGCTTGGCCTTGAAGGGCGTGCGCTCCGTGACCGTCGGCGAGCCGATGCCGGTTCTCCGCGAGTCGCAGGAACGCGGCGCCGTCTGCTCCTAACCCTCAACGCGGGGGAGCGCGAGGGTCTGGTCAGCCGCTTCGCCTCGAGCGATCGCCCGGTACACGGTGGCGCGGGCGACGTCGAACAGTTCCGCGAGCTCGGCCGAGGTGTAGTCGCCGGATCGGTGCATCGACACCAGGAGCGCTTCCCGCTTCTCGGAGAGCTTGGGCTTGCGGCCCTTCAGCCGGCCCTTCGCTCGAGCGGTGGCCATGCCCTCGCGAGTACGGGCGCTGACCAGGTTCGCTTCGAACTCCGCGAACACCGACAGCATGCCGAAGATCATCCGACCCATCGGGTCGAGCGGGTCGTACACCGCTCCGTTGAAGCTCAGACGCACGTCCTTGGCCGCAAGCTCGGCCGCAATCGTGCTGGCGTCGACGGCGGAGCGGGCAAGTCGGTCGAGCTTGGTGACGATGAGCGTGTCACCAGGCCAGCACGCCTCGATCGCCTTCTCCAGCCCGGGGCGGGCCCGGTTCGTGCCGGAGCGGCCGTGGTCGACGTAGACCCGTTCGGGTGCGACGCCGGCGGCGACGAGCGCTTCACGTTGCACGGTGAGGTCCTGCGCGTCGGTGGAGACGCGGGCGTACCCGACGAGTTGACCAGCCATTCCGGAAGTGTCTCATATAGGGGGCCGCAACCGGGCATTCGTCCGGGCGGGTCTATTGAGTGCGACTGTCCACGTTGTGCTGCAGGGTCCTTGTCACGGTCTTCTGCAGTGTCTGGCGACGAGGGCGGGTCGCTGCCTCGATGATGTCGCCGGCGATGGTGTCGAGGCAGGCGCCAGCCAATAGGCTCACGACGTGACGGTGAAGAAGAACCGCGGAAATGAGCGGCGGCCTGTGGTATTTCGGGCCGCAGCTCGCCGTGCGAGCGCATCGACGGGACTGCGATGAGGCGGGTACCGGTACCTGGTGGCGATCTTGTATCGGTGGGCTACGACGAGGCGCAGAGCGTGCTCGAGGTTGAGTTTGTCGGCGGCACCGTGCGCCTCTATCTCGATGTGCCGCAATCTGTGTTCGACGGCCTCGTCGTGACGCGCGATGCCGGAGCGAACACCGCTCTGTACTTCGATACGCAGGTCATCCAGGGCGGGTACCGCTACCTCGAAATCTAGGGCAAGAGCAGCCCCTCCCGAGCTCCGCCGGCGGATCCCCGGTGGCCGACCCCGCGGCCCCGGCGGTGCACGCGAGCCGGATAGCGCAGTGACCCGTACGCGATGGTGTGCGGTTTTACGCATGTCTCCGTTTGGGGGGTGCGCCGAATCCATAGATACCGTTAAGTTTCGAACAACCCTCATCTGAGCTGACATCGCTGTCGACGGGTGGTGCGGGCGTTTCAGGCGTGGCTTTGGGGTGTCTTGGCCACGTTCCATCACCGCGTCAGCGTGTTGCTTCCATTAGGGGAACCCGTGCTCTCTGCTCCACGCCGTAAGGCAGTCCATTCATCGTTCGGTTGGAAGGTTGCGCTCGTTGGCGCGGTCAGCGTTGCGCTCGTGGGCGGTGTCACCCAGGTTGCGCACGCCGCGATTCCGACCGGGCCGGCCGCGACCGGCCTGACCGGTTCGCGGCCGTCGGCGACGACGTTGCCGTTCGCGGTGTCGGACCAGGTCGGCGTTGCCGTCGACGTCGCGACGGGGAACCTCGAGGTCACGACTGCAGGTCTGGCGTTGCCGGGCGCTGGTGGGACGAATGCGATCACGCAGACGTACAACTCGCTCGGATGGCAGACCTCGAACGCGAACACCGCGCAGGCAGTCCGGTGGACGACGGGGATCGCTGGTGCGGGCTCCTTCTCGTCGGGCGCTTCGGGATCGGTCGTGTACACGGACGCTGATGGTGCGACGTGGAACTTCCCGTCGGCCACGTCGACAACGTTCACGGCTCCTGCCGGGTTCCTCCGCAAGCTGGTCGCGTCGGCGACCACGAACCCGACCTACACGCTGACCGATCCGGCGACGGGGCAGGTCATCACCTCGAACACCAACGGTGTTCCCGTGTCGGTCGCAGACAAGAACGGGAACACGGTGACGATGTCCAACACCGCCAGCGTGCCCACCACCATCACCAGCACCGCCGGGACGGCAGCGGCGAAGACCGCGAACGGCGCCTACGACGCGTCCACGCGGACGTACACGGTGACGCAGGGGAGTGGCTCGACTGCCCGGTCGGTGAATTGGGTGAAGGACACCAACGGCAATCTCACCTCCTACGTCGATGGTGCTGGGAAGACGACGACGTTCGCGTACTCCGGCAACGACCTGACGGGGATCACAAGCCCGACGGGCGCGACAACGACGATCAGCTACTCCGGGACCACGCACAAGGTGTCCCAGGTACTGCAGTCCAACACCACCGCCGGCGCTGCCGGCGCGTCGACGACCCGGTTCGACTACGCCTCGGCGACGTCGACGCTGGTCGCGTCCCCGAACACGAGCACCGCTTCCGCGGTGTCCGCGGTGCCGCACACGACGTACGCGATCAACTCGTCGCAGAAGCTCGTGAACAGCGTCACGGACCCGGTCGGTCGGGTGCGGTCGAAGACGTACAACGGCGCGAACCTGCAGCCGTCGACCTCGACGATCGGGTCTGGTTCGGGTGCGTCGACGACGACCGCGACGTATGGCGCGAACAGCAGCCAGTCCCTCACGAAGGTCGCCTCAAGTGGCGGCGCATCGCAGTCGTTGAGCTACAACGCATCTCCTGCTGCGACTGCCTACCTGCCGGCATCGACCACCGATAGCGCCGGGAACGCGACCGCACGGACGTATGACGGCGTCGGGAATCAGCTGACCAGCGGCACCGGCACCGGCGCCACCGCCGCGACGTCGACGCTGACGTACACGGCTGGGCAGGTCGCGACCGCGACTGCGCCGGGCAACGGTTCGAACAAGACCAGCTACACGTACGAGAACAAGCAGCTCAAGACCGTCACCCCGGTGACGGGCACCAGCCTCGCGGCTCGTGGGTACTCGTACGACGCGCTCGGCCGGATCGCATCAGCCTCTGACGGTGCCGGTCGGACGACGAACTACACCTACGACGGCAACGACCGGGTCCTCACCACGAGCTTCTCCGACGGCACTGCGTCGGTGACGAACACGTACGACAACGCCGGACACCTGCTCACCCAGGCCTCCGCCGGCGGGACGGTCACGAACACCTACGACCAGCTCGGGAATCTCCTCACCACTACCAACACCGCGAATACTCCCGGCCTGAGCGGCATCACCTACGGCTACGACAAGGCCGGCAACCAGACGTCCTACACAGACCAGGACGGCACCCTCACTTCGACCTACGACGACTCCGGCACGCTGACTTCCACCACGACGCCGGCACCGAATAACACCACCGAGACCATCCGCTTTGTCGCCGACCCCGACACCGGCCGTCGTACCGACACCTACGTCGACTCGAACGCGGACAACAGCACCTGGGCCAGCCGTACGCACACCGACTACGACAGCAGCGGCCG
The DNA here is from genome assembly GCF_004346515.1 of Curtobacterium sp. PhB191. Lineage (NCBI taxonomy): Bacteria > Bacillati > Actinomycetota > Actinomycetes > Micrococcales > Microbacteriaceae > Curtobacterium > Curtobacterium sp. PhB191. Next base: position 18,952 of record NZ_SMBV01000012.1, on the reverse strand, counting down.
CATCCAGGAGGTTCAGGGATGGGTTGGTCCGTCCTCGAGCAGCAACCAGCGAATCTACGACCTGTACTACTGCTACAACGCCGGCAGCACCTCACCCAACTGCGGCACCACGAGCGCAAATGACCGCGCGGAACTCCAGTGGGTCACCGACAACGTCTCCGGGCAGAGCACCGCGTACACGTACGACAGCCGAGGCCGCGTCACGAAGACCGTGACCACCGGCACCGGTTCCGCAACGCCTGGGACGTGGGAGTTCGGGTACGACATCCGTGGGAACCGCACCTCGGCGAAGTTCACCACCTCCGGCGGCACCGTCCGCACCAACCAGACGTTGACCTTCAACGCTGCGAACCAGATCACCAACACCGGATACACCTACGACGGCGCCGGCAACCTGACCGCAGCACCCGAGTACACGTTCACCTACAACGCCGCCGAGCAGATGACCCAGGCCATCCACAACGGCTCTGAGGTCACCAACTACACCTACGCCGGCGCCGACCAGAAGTCGCTGCTGTCGCTGTCCACCCCGAACGGCGACACCCGTACGTACCAGTACGGGCGCGCCGACCAGAACGGCACCCCCACCCTCACGAGCTCCACTCGCAACGGCAACCGGGCGAACATCGTCAACGACGCCAAGACCGGGCAGCCCATCGCCCTGTCGACCCCGTCCGACGCGCTCGGCCAGTACGCCTACGACGGTTCCGGGAACCCCTTCGCGCTCCTCACCGGCAGCCCAGCAGCGTTCGTGAAGACCGTCGACCCGTACGGCACAGACACCGTCTCCTACGACGGTGGCGGCGATGGTCTGCCGTCGAACCCGTTCACGTTCAAGGCCGGGATCGACGACATCCACACCGGGCTCGTGAAGTTCGGCCAGCGCTGGTACAACCCGTACATCGGCGCCTGGACACAGCAGGACACCCTCGACAGCCCGCTCGACCCGAGCAACGGCAACCGGTACGCCTTCGCTGCCAGTGACCCCATCAACAACTCCGACCCGACCGGCTTCGACTGCGGTGGCGCCATCTTCGGTGCTGTCACCGGCGTTATCACCACGGCAGCTTCGGTCGCCGTGATCGGCACTGGCGTGGGTGGTCCCATTGGCGCTGTCGGATTCGCAGTAGGCGTGGCAGGTACGGTCTACAGCGTCGGAGATGCCATCAACACCTGCGGAAGTTGATCCCATGAATCGGAAACTCGCGTACTGGCTCATCCTCGAAGCCGTGTTCGTCGCAGTCCTCGTGATCGCGATCTTCTTCCTGGAAGACCCCGTGACCCGCGTGTTCCTCGGGATCTCCGGCGGCCTCGGTGCGATCGCCAGCATCATCATGGTCACGAAGATCTCGGCCCAGCGGCGCAAGCCAAACCCAGAGCACGACGGGAAGTAGCAACCGCCAAGAGGGGGCCACCGCACGGTGGCCCCCTCTTGCGTGCCCGCATCCACCGTCGTCACCGAACGCGACCGTTCCGGATCTGCGCTCTTGGAAGACACGGCAGTGCTGCACGTGGACAGTCCGCTCGCAGTTGGGGAACATCATGGAACCTATGAACCGGATCGACACCACGGCACTCCAGAGACGCCTCGACGGCGTGAGCGTCGCCACAGCTCAACGGTCGTTCCCGGCCACATTCGCACAGTGGCGGGCTGGGGAGCTCCGGCCGTTCTGGATCGCCAACGCGGTACGCCGTCTCCCTGGTGGCGCAGCAGAACTTGCTGCCGCGCTCGGCCAAAACGACACCATCGTGAACGGGTGGGGAGCTGGGGAGCTCTACCCCGGGTGGGACGCGGTGTGCGCGGTCGCGGCCGCGGCGAACCTGACGGTCGGGGAACTCGAAGTGCCGGCTGAGGAATATGTTCCCCAGCTCACGGGAGACCACCTTTCGGACGCCGCCGCTGCAATCTGCGCGATGCAGTACCACCAGGCCGTCATCGACGCTGCGAAGCCGTTGCGAGGGCATCTGCTTGGGCTTCCGAGTACGGCAGCTGAGGTGGCCCAGGTCGAGGCCGCACGGAAAACCGCCGGTGTTGACGCGCTGATGCTGGCCTACAAACAGTCCGGCGGGCACCTTGCCGAGTCGGCACCAGAAGACCCTCTCGAGGCTGTCATCTGGACGAACCACGAACCCGAGATCCGAGCGTTCCAGCAAGCCCTCTTCACGGCCGCCGGGGACTCCACCGACATTCTCGCCACGCACGGCGGTAAGCAGGGCGCCGAGCTTGAAGAGACGGCCCGGTCGCGGGCTGCGACGATGCCACGTCTCGGGCCGATACAGGCCGTCAACGAACCCGACACCGCCTTCCTGTTTACAGCAGACTTCACCACCGAAGAAGCCTGGACGGGGGATGCGGCCGGCGACGGCAAGGTCCTGACCGTGTCAGTGTCCGCCCGCCGTCCCGGCACTGACGACAGAGTCCCGGTCACACCAGCAGTCCGCCCCTGGGTGCGAGTCCTCGTCGGGAAGGCATGGGCCGACAAGATCGCCGCTGTCGACATGAGCGCTCTTACCGACGCAAACCCACTCACCGCCTACTTCCAAGTGTTCCTCGATGCCTCCGGCGCCGCTACTGACCCGCCCGAAGCGTTTCGTGGAACCCGAGACTGAAGACCGATCTCCATGATTCTTGTACCCGATGCGAACGCAGTCGTGCCGAACCCCGAGCTACAGGGCGGTACGTGGCGCGCAATCACGACGGCGATCCACGATGGCACCCTCACCGTGTTGGTACCTCGCATCGTTGCCGCTGAGATCACTGGGAAGGTTCGGGAGAACCGTCGCGATCAGCGTCCCCGGGTCGACGTGCACCGAGCACCGGACGAGGTGAAGCGGGCGATACGCGCCGCGTCCGATGAGGTAGAACGCTGGGCTAGCAACTACGACGCCACAATTTTCCTCGAAGCGGAAGGGGTAGTCATCAGGGACACCCCGGTCGTTGCGCACGACGAAGTTGCTCAGCGCGCGATCGACCGCGGCAAGCCGTTCAACCAAAATGGTGGCGGCTACCGTGACGCGCTGCACTGGTACACCGTGCTCGACATCGCCCGCGAGTTCCCGGACGAGGAGATCGTGTTCATCTCAAAGGACCTCGCCTACCGCAACACCAAGGGCACGGACCTTCATCCAGAGCTCCGCGACGAGATTGAATCGATTTTGGCAGATGGGACCATCCGCATCTGCAAGACGCTCAACGACTTTGAGCCTCCCCAGAAGTACTCCAGCGAGGAAGACCGCGTCGTCCCGGAAGCGGAGGATCTGAGCAATCTGGTTCGTGCACTGTTCCTCGATGGGAAGCTTCATGCGCCCGAACTGTGGGTCGCTCTCGATCTGAGTGAATCGGTCGATGCTGATGTCAGCGACCCTGGCACTCCCGAACTCGTTTGGGCGTTTGCCCGCAATCTCGTAGATGGAGGCCGGTCGTACCGGACAAGAATCCGTATGACGGCCCGCGTTGCTTTCGACTGGATCGACTGGCCAGATGATGATGACGAGAGCTCGTACCAAGAGCTCGACATCACTGCCTGGTACACCGTTGGTGAGCACGGGATGCGCATCGATAGAGACCGCACCGACATCCAGCCCGCCCCCATCTACACCGGGCCACGTTTCGGCGTCGTAAATGCGCAGGGTACACGGACGCTCACATCAAGCGCTTTCTCTCTTTGGGAGCGTCAGCAGATGAACTCAGCAGTCTTTGCCGCGCAGGCGGCAATGCCGAAGTTGTCAATAGCTGCGGAGATCCAGCGGCGTGCGACTGAGGGGGCAACCCTTGGGTCGATAGCTGCGGAGATCCAGCGGCGTGCGACTGAGGGGGCGAACCTCGGATCGATTGCTGCTGAGATCCAGCGCCGTGCGGCCGACGGGACGAAAGTCGGGTCGATTGCTGCTGAGATTCAGCGGCGCGCGGCCGAGAATTCAGGCGTGGGGTCGGTCGCCGCAGCACTTGCGCGTCGTGAACTGAGCGGTATTGACCCTGCTTGGTCCGCACTTTCGGAGTCTGCACGCCGTGCAGCGCACCACGCCCTCGACGCCGAGGGCGCCTTCGCAGAGTCCGAAGAAGACCCCGATGCCGACACTGAGAACGAAGTGAACGGCCATCCGTCCGGCGATCTACCAGACCAGGCCCCGGGGACCCGTCCTTGACGGTACAAGCGGCCAACGTCAGCGCCCAGGTGGAGTACACCCCAACTAGACGTCAGGCTCGTGATGCGGCGCGCGTCCGAATAGGGTCCGATATGGGCTTGTCTGACACTTTCTGTTGAGGGTCTTAGACTTCAACTGGACAAGTAGGGGTCGGAGGCGTGGTGTCGGGTCAGCGGGTCGGGTATGTGCGGGTGAGCACGTTGGATCAGAGCACGGTGCGCCAGCTCGATGGTGTCGTGCTGGATCGGGTGTTCGAGGACAAGGCATCCGGGAAAGACGTGGATCGCCCGCAGCTCGAGGCGATGATCGGGTTCGTCCGCGACGGTGACACGGTGCTGGTGCACTCGATGGACCGGCTTGCGCGGAACCTCGAAGATCTCCGCCGGCTCGTGCGCCGGCTCACGGACAAGAAGGTCCGTGTCGAGTTCGTTAAGGAGCAGCTGGCCTTCACCGGAGAGGACAGTGCGATGGCGAACCTGCTGCTGAACATGATGGGTGCGTTTGCCGAGTTCGAACGCGAGCTGATCCGGGAACGCCAGCGTGAGGGGATCGCGTTGGCAAAGCAGCGTGGCGTGTACCGCGGCCGGGCGCGATCGCTTGGCGTAGTGCAGGTCGCGGAGTTGATCGGCCGCGCTCGCGCCGGCGTGCCGAAGACGGTGCTGGCGAAGGAGTACGGCGTCAGCCGGGAGACGGTTTACGCCTACCTCCGTGCCGCAGCCTCACCCGCGAGCGAGTGAGGCAAGAGAGCATGACCAGAATCACGCAGGACAGCGTGAGCAGTCACAGCCGCAGGTCCGAGCGGGTGGGTACGCCGCGACGCTCGAACGAGCAGGCATCGTTGCCCGATCCGCCATGAAGACGAAGGATGTGGCCGGCTTCCCTGGCTTGTAGCATCCTCGGCCCAGCGAATAGGGGAGCGACAGGGCGCGACGTTCGCCATACTCGTGGGGTGCACCTTTGTTACGTGGACGACTCGGGGGATTCGAAGCACGGTGTGACGCTCACCGGGCTGCTCGTGGAGGACGCGCACTGGTCCACGGTGCTGAACGCATGGCTAGAGGGTCGTCGCGCGATTCATCGCGAGTTCGGTGTGCCGAAGACTGCCGAGCTGCATGCGACGAAGCTCTACAAGGGTCGGGGGGAGTACTGCGAAACGACCAAGCAAAATGCCCGGTTCGGGACTTCAAGCCGGGCGGCGGCGGCGCGGATCATGCTTTCCACTCTCGCGAAGCACGCGCAGTTCGAAGTGTTCACCATCGGCGTGCGCGACGTGTCGAAGCCGGTAGCGTACGCCCGCTTTATCGCGTGGCTCGAAGACTGGGCGGATCGTGCTGACACGCAGGTGATGGTGATGTACGACGGCCAGCAGGGGCTGGGCAATCCAGGTGAGGAGCTCACTGCCCCGCGGGACCGAGAGTTGTGGGAGAGAGCGCTCCGTGACGCCGCTCCGTACCGAGAAGTTCACCGTTCCCTCGAGATTGGCCAGCGCCGAATCATCGAGGACGTGGTGATGCAGGACAGCCGGTACAGCCAGCTCATCCAGGCCGCGGATCTCATCGCGTATGGCGCCTACCAAAAGCATCGGCAGGAACACCCGGATATCTGGGGCAGCAAGGGGAAGCCGGTTGAAGGAGCGATCGTCGCGTACATGCAGCTCGCCACCCGATGGGCAGCAGGGTCAGATTTTGGCGTCCACTGGCTGGACTAACGCAAGAACCCCCAGCCAAGGCCGGGGGTTCGCGGGGTGCAAGACCCCTTGGTCGACCACAAAGATCGCATAGGGCCTTGCGTCGATGACTGTACCAAGGCTCTCTCGGCTCCGCAACGGCAGGCTCGCGCAGGTGTAACCACGACGTCTCCGGGTGGCCGGCTGGTGTTTCACGTGTTCGCGGCGTTGGCGGAGTTCGAACGGAACCTCATCAAGGAACGCACCCACGCCGGCCTCGCGGCAGCGCGTGCTCGTGGACGGACTGGTGGGCGTCCGCCGCGACTGTCGGCGGATCAGGTGCGGACGGCCAAGCGCTTGTATGAGCAGCGGGACATGACGGTCGCGCAGATCGGGGACGTGCTTGGGGTCAGCCGGACGACGGTGTATCGGACGCTGAGACGCGAGGTCGAGCCGGTGGCGGGGCGGCGCGGCAAGATATCTCCGTCTCGAGGGACTGGCGAACATTGGCGCCGTCGCGGTGGTGGTGGGGTCGGTTACGGTGGTTTGCCGGTGAGTATCGGCGACACGACGGGGGCAGATGTGGGCGATTTCCAGGCGTTCCGGCCGGATCCGCAGGCGTTGCAACAGCAGTTCGCGCAGTCGCGTGCTGCTGTTGCTGCCGAGTTGGCGCGAGCGGGCCGTAACACTCCAACTAGACCGGGAGATGTCGAGCCGTATGTCACTGAACGAGTGTTGAGCGAGCAACTGCCGGAGGTGATCTCGCGTGTGTATGTGGTGACTGGGCACCAGTCGGAAGCGTTCGACGATTTCTATGGTGCGTTGGCACAAGCGCAGCGGCCCATGGTGGAGCGGCGCTCTGTGTCGTTGGGGACGGCGGACACTCCTGCTGAGATCGCGGCGACGTTGTCTGCTATCCCGTCGGCTTCCAATCATGTGGTCGTGTTGGTGCGGGGCGGCGGGAGCCGCGGGGAAGATCTGTGGGCGTTTGACCATCCAAATGTGGTGAACGCGATCATCGAAGCACGCAACCCGATCCTCACGGCGCTCGGGCATCGCGGCAACGTGTTTTGGGCCGATCACGTCGCCACGGCGTCGATGCCGGTCCCTGGAATGCTCGGCCAGGCCATGCGTGTCGCGCTCAGGCAGCGGTACTTCGCAGCTCAGAAACCCCGGCTGAACGCAGCACCCAAGACAGCGGCACCGCAGCCGCGCCGGAGTACCCCGACGCGACCCACGTACCGAGCGTCGTCGCCTCGACATGGACGGGCGGAGCGACCAGCTGCGTCAGCCTCGCCATTCCAGGCGCCCGCACCGGTGTACCCAACCCAGCCGGCACGGCCTGTCCCGATGTTTGCCCCGGGACGGCAGCCACCTCCCCGGCAATGGACCTGGGGCGCAACCTCGATACGCCGACCTCGAGGGTTCGGAGTCGCCTCGCTGGTGCTGGGCTTGATCTCCGCGTTCGCCGCTGGCGGGTTCCTCATCCTGCCGATCGTCGGTCTCGTGCTCGGAATGATCGATCTTCGCCGGCGCCCACGAAAGGCAGCGATCGCTGGCGTGATCATCAACAGCTTGGTGCTTGTCGGGATGGTTTTATCGCTCCTCCTCCTCGTCGCGGCCGGCATGAACACGCCATCACCAAGCCCGATCCCGAGCTCTCCGACGGGCTGAGCGGTCGTCCGTGCGAGATCGTGCTTGCTCCTTCCCCTGCCGCGTGATCCACAGCAGGTAAGACGGCCGGTGAGTTCGGGGCCCACCTGGCTTGTCCGCCTACGGCTCAGCTCACACGCCACGACTACCACCGACGCTTTGGCGGATGTACCGGTGAGGGATCGGCTACCGGTCGTGAGTCACTCCAGGAGCGATTGCACCGCGTTCCAGAGGTCCATCTGCTTCCCGCTGGAGAAGAGCGCTCCAGCCTTCTTGAATCGGTAGGTCGTAGCGCCCGGCATTCCCGCCCCGAGTAGACGCACATGACCCACCAGGCGGCCATCCTCTGCGCTGGACACATCCCAGTCCGACGGTGAGCTAACAGGAGGGCCCTGACACACGACGAGGTACCTGTGGCCAGCGTCCGTCTCAACCTCGAACTGTTGCACATGGTCCAGGTCCGCATCGCGGCCCTGCTGCTCGCCACGGACGGTCACCAGCCGGATGTTCGCCTGCATACCCGAAGGATCCCACCAAATCCCGTGCGCGCCCGGTCAACGATCGATCACCGGACGTCCTGACCGGGCCACTGCGTCGACCAGGTCGACATCACGGTAGGTCGTGAGGCCCTCTGAGCTGACCCCATCCGAATCGGCTCTCCGCGATGAAGTCCTGGAGATCACTCTGCACGTTGCGAACGAGGGCGTCGAGACCGTCCTCGACCCACAAACCGCCGGACCAACCGCGTTCGCGCATGATGCGCCAGCGGACCACGGCGCTGTTCTGCTCGACGAGATCGTCCCCGTCCAGCGCTGAGCCGGTGACGTCGTCGATCGGCAGGATGTCCAGCGTGAGCGTCGCGAGCTCAGGGGTCGTGAGCATGACCTGGAACATCGGCCGCAGCAGGGCGATGACTTCTGACACCTCGAGGATCTCGTCCACCCCTCGAAGCTAATGCCTGCAACCAGCGGAGGCTCTGTGTGCTCCGGACGGACAGCTCATGCCCGTCGGTGATCCGCGCGACCCGCACGACGGTAACGAGGTGCTCATACGATCATCGCGACCGCAGGGAGGTCTCGTCCCTCAGACCAGCCCGTCCGCTTGACGATCCTTGGGTTCAGCCGGTCGTTGCAACACCACCGTGAATCGGAGTGCTGCAGATGGGATCGAGGCTGGAACACCGTGCTCGAGAGGCACGGTTCTGGGAGCTATTGAGACAGGGCCTCGGACGAACGGCGGCCTGTGATGCTGTCGGCGTGGACCGACGTCAGGGATACCGATGGGTCAAAGCAGCCGGCGGACGGAACCCGTTCGCGCACAAGCCCCGCTCGGACCGGTATCTGAGCCAGGAAGAGCGGCTCCAGATCGCGGACCTGCGCCTCAGCGGCGCGAGCGTGCGTGCGATCGCGAAAGCCCTCGGTCGGGCACCATCCACGATCAGCCGAGAGCTGACAAGGAACGCCGCGGCTGGCGGCAGCTACCGGCCGTACTCCGCCGAGAAGCAGTACCGGGCTCGTGCGCGGCGCCCGAAACCGCGGAAGCTGGACCGAGTCGAGCTTGCTCTGCAGGTCGAGCTGCGGTTGGTGCGGAACTGGTCCCCGGAGCAGATCCGTGATGACCTGGCCCGGACGTTCCCTGACCGGCCGGAGATGCACGTGTCGCACGAGACGATCTACCAGTCCCTGTTCGTGCAGGGCCGCGGTCACCTGCGCGCTGACCTGCACACACACCTCCGCACCGGCCGTGCGATCCGTCGGCATCGTGGTGAACCCCGGCGGGCGTCGTGGTCGAAGATCCGCGACATGATCCTGATCAGCGAACGCCCCGCTGAAGCCGACGATCGTGCCGTCGCCGGCCACTGGGAAGGGGACCTGATCGTCGGGATCAACGCCAGGAGCGCGATCGGCACCCTCGTTGAACGCACCACCCGGTACGTGATGCTGCTCCACCTCCCAAACGGACACAGCGCCGACGCGGTCCGTGACGCGATGATCCCCACCATCCAGACCCTTCCCGAGCATCTGCGTCGGTCGTTGACCTGGGATCAGGGCACCGAGCTTGCCCGACACAAAGACATCACCCTCGCCACGGACCTCGCGATCTACTTCTGCGACCCCCACAAACCCTGGCAGCGCGGCTCGAACGAAAACACCAACGGCCTACTCCGCCAGTACTTCCCCAAGTCCACCGACCTCACCGTCCACACCCCGGAACGGCTCCTCGAAGTCGCTGCCGAACTCAACAGCCGACCCCGCAAAACGCTCGGCTACCGCACCCCGGCAGAAGCATTCGAACAGCTACTGCTGTGTCCGTGAAAGGCCGCTGAGGTCGCGAGACCAGGCAACCTCACGTTCGAGTTGCCCAGTTGAGGTGAACAGACGAACCTGCTGCGTTTCGGGAAGGACTGACGCGAGCATGTCGCGGTCTGCGGGAGTGAAACCGAGCTTCTGCCAGAAGGGCCCCGACCGACGCGAGAACAACCATGCTCGCTCAGCGCCGGCGCGAGCGGCCTCCTCCAGCGCGTATCTCGCAAGCCGTGTTCCAGTCCCAGCCGCCCGCATCGATCCCGACACCGCGACGCTTCGAATCAAGGCATGACTGCCATCAGCGCTGAGCTCAAAACCGGTGCTGCCAACAATTCCGGAGTTGGCTCCGCGCTCGATCCAGATCCGCACAGCTGGCGAATCAAGCCCGGCGAGGGTCAGGTCAGCCTCGCGCAAGAACGCCCGCAGCTCGTCGACATCGGCGCTCGTCACAGGGAAGTAGGCCACGACTCATCATTGCGCGCCGACCGCTACTCTGAGGCCTCCACCACCGCCCGTTGCAACGACCACTTGAAACCACCATCCGCTACCCGGACCCTAATTGCCCCTGGCAGTGCCTCAGTGGTCGGAGTCTCGGTCCTCGCACTCCGCGAGCTCGATAAGCCACACCCAGAATCGCCAGGCCAAGGCCGCAGACCACCGCTGCGCGTGCTCGACGTTGTGGCGCCACCGCCTCGCTCCTGACCCGGGCGTAGGAGGACAGCGGCGGACTCGCGAACTCGGTGCCGGCTCGAGCTCGAGCTCCCACCGCGGTACAGAACGATGCGCGATAGTCGCCTCGTCTCTCGATGGGCCACGTGGCAGCCGTCGAGACGATCGACTGACGGGACCGCTTACGGCCGCTGGCCCGTATGGCAACCAGGCATGACGCGCTCGTCACCACAGGGACGGCTGACATTCATCTCCGTTCGTCGCTCAGGCCCTCGCCGTGCCTCCTGCCGATGCGCGGTAGGAGCTGAAGTCGCAGGTGTGGATGGCGGTGGCGTCCATCACTGTCGTAAGGGCGTACGCCGCGCAGTCTCGGAACGTGGCGACGCTGAACGCCTTCTCTGACCGATGCAGCGCGCCCTTCGACGGGCCGTCTCCCCCGATGCCGGCACGGTGGACCATCCACTCGATGTCACCTGCCTCGTCGGTGAGGTACCTCATCACCGCCTCGTTGTCCTCGTGCTGACCGATGTACCCGCGGGCGATGGTGGCCCGGATCAAGCGGAGCGCTGGCGGGAGCCCGACCCCGGGAGCGGCGCTGAGCCCGCCCGCCTGGTAGAGGAATCGGCCGACGCCGTGCCGCCGCATGGCAGGGATGAGCCGCCGGACGAACTCGGTGTTGATCGGACGCTCGCGCTGCGCCGCAGCATCTCCGAGCATCGAGACCACGAAGTCCGCACCGGACACGAGCGCGTCCAGATCCAGGTCCGAGTCCCCCGTGATGGAGCCGCGGACGATCTCCAGATCGGGATGCTCGATCGTGAGCTTCGCCGGCGTCCTAGCCAAGGCCCGCACGCGGTGCCCCTGCTCGAGCGCCAGACGGATGAGGTGCTGCCCGGTCTGGCCCGTCCCGCCGAGCACCACGAAAGTCTTCTGTCGATCCATGTGCATCGTCCTGTCATCGAGCGCACCCCGAGAGGCGCGATCCGGAGACGACGCGTGTGCGCCGTCTCATCAATCTAGGCGGTGACTAGAATCTAGTCAATGCCTAGTCGAGCGTTAGGATCAGGCCATGACGATGCGGCCGTTCCATCACGGGAACCTGCGCGCGGTGCTGCTCGAGCAGGCCGAGGCGATGCTCCGGAAGAACGGAGTCGACGACCTGTCCCTGCGTGAGCTCGCGAGGCAAGCCGGGGTGAGCCACGGCGCTCCGAGGACCCACTTCATCGACCGCCAGGCACTACTGGAAGCTCTCGCCGCGCGCGGCTTCGCCCGACTCACCGACGACGTGCGATCAGCCCTGGCCGGACCAGGGCCGCTCCGCGAGCGGCTCGGCCGCGTGGGGCAGGCATACGTGGACTTCGCCGTCGACGACGCCGCCTTGATGGAACTGATGTTCGCCGCCAAGACGAGCGCTCACGAGGGCCCCGTCCACGACGCCGCGCTCACCTTGTTCAGGGTCCTGGATGAGGCCATGGGCGCGTCTTACGAGTCGGAGGCGGATGGCGGCGCCCGAGAGATGTTCAAGCTCCTGTTCGCGGCCACGATGCAGGGGATCGCAGCGCTCATCGCCTCCCAGCGCATCTCCCGGAAGCAGGGGGACGCGCTGGTGCACGAGGCGATGGACACGATGCTGGAGTCGCGCCTCGGCGCGCAGGCCGTGACCGGGCACTGACGAGCGAGGGCACGAGGCCGCGCCCGGCAGGGGATCTCTCAGTGAGACGTAGGTCGACGCTGGATGCGAGGAACAGCAAGTGCCGATGCGATTGCGACTCCCGTGGCCGATATGACCGCTGCGCAGGCGACGCCTGCCGAGCTACCGATGATGAGGCCGGCCGCAATCGTTCCGAGCGCAGCGCCTCCGACGGCAGCCACGACGATCAGTCCGTACGCGCTGGCGAGCATCCCCGGCTGCACGACGTCGTCGAGCGCGGCGGATAGGAGGATCGTCACGGGGCTCGACAGCGCCCCGGCGATGAACACCAAACCAGCCACGAGCACGAGCTGGCCAGCAACGAGCGCCAGTGCCGCGTACCCGCTCGCGGTTAGAGCCAGAGCAGTGACCAATTGCGACCGTCGACTGCTCGGCAACGGGCGGGCGCCGAAGAGGAGTGCACCAGCCGCTTCTCCGAGCGCCAGAGCCGCCAGCACGGGTCCTGTCAGTCCTCGGCTCCCGACCGCCTGTGCCACTGCAGGCACGATGGCGGTCAGCGATCCCGTCGCCATGCTCACCAGCCCGCTGATCGCGAGGATCCGGCCGAATGTCGCCACGCCGGCCACCGGAAGGGGCGGACCGGAACGGTGCGAGGGTGCGCTTCTTCCAATCGATAACGCCAGCAGGGAGCCAGCGGTCGCGATCACTGCCGCAACGATCACGAAGCTGAGACGTCGAGTCGCTGAGGTCGCGAGGAGGCTCGCCACCACCGGCCCGACGGCGAGTCCCGCTTGGAACGCGACCGAGAGCAGCGCGTAGGCGCCGGTGCGTTCACCGGGCCTCGAGAACGAGCGCGGGATCGACGCTCGAAGTGCCGCAGCCAGGGCCGGGAACGACACCCCGGCTCCAACCAAGAGGACCGGCTGCCACGCCGAACCGGGCGACGCAGCGACCGCGAGCATGACGCCGCAGCTCATGCCCGCACTGGAGCCCACGACCCAACGCGCAGCGATGCGAGCCATCAGCGCCCCCTGGATCGGGACGCCCACCGCATTCGCCAGGCCGAACGCTCCCGCGGCGAAGGCTCCGTCGACCAGGGACGTGCCAGAGGAAAGGATCAGTGACAGCGGGATCATGCCGAGCGCGATAGCCGAGAGGGCAACCGCTCCGATGCCGGCGACGAAGGACCGATTTGCCACGAGACGTCGGTAGACGACAGCCATGAGAGCTCCATGATCGGAGCCCACCCACCCGGGAGACATACTCCCCATCTGCCGGCGAAGCGCCGACAGCGTCGATCGTACGCACGCTGAACCGGTCATGTCGACGTCTCGGTAGCCGGTCGTTCACCGCTACGCGACAGTCGTCGCTCACAACGGGTTCCGTTGCCTACGGCCGCCTGAACAGGGGTATTCCCGTATGCCTGTCCCGCGAAAATGCCCGCTACACACCGACGACGTCGCCAGCGGCTGAATCGGTGGCAGCGGGGGAGATAGGTGTGGCGAGCATCCGGTAGAGAGTTGTGCGGTCGATGCCGAGCCCTCGAGCGACGGTGGTCTTCGGCACGCCGGTGCTGATGAGGCGGCGTGCTTCGGTGATCTGGTCGTCGGTCAGTTTGCGGTTGCGGCCCTTGTACTTGCCCGCAGCCTTTGCAATGCGGATGCCTTCTCGTTGGCGTTCGCGGATGAGGGTGCGTTCGAACTCAGCGAACGCGCCGAGGAGGTTGAGCATGAGCCGGCCGATCGCGTCGTCGGTGTCGCGGCTGTAGGTCTGCTGCTCCTTCACGAACTCGACTGAGGCACCCTTCGCGGTGATCTCGTCGACGATGTCGCGCAAGTCGCCAAGGGAGCGTGCGAGCCGGTCCATCGATGCGACTCGGACGGTGTCGCCGTCCCGGACGTAGCCGATGCAGTCGGCAAGGGCCAAACGGTCGGCGCGTGCACCGCCGGAGATCTTCTCCTCGAACACGCGGTCGACGTCGCCGATGGTCTCGAGTTGCCGGTCGAGGTTCTGATCGACCGAGCTCACCCGAACGTAGGCGACGGTCTGCGTCTTGTGTTGCACCACTCCTAGACCCTCGCACACTCCTGTGGCAGAAGTACGAAACAGCACCCTAGAACCACGCGATTTGACTACTCCCGGCACTGTTGCGTTGGGGTATACCCCAGGACCGCACTACCCCAGGATGGGGGAGCGGTTGGTCGGGACTGCACACCTAAGCTGACTCGAGAGAATCAATGAGGAGTGCTCGTGAGTAAGTGGTGGAAGTGCGATCTGCAGGTTGCTACCCCCGGGGAAGCTCGATTTAGGGGTGAGTCGACATGGAATCTTGAAACGCCGGAAGGGCGGCGAGCTGCTGCAGACGACTACATGCAGCGCGCGGCGGCCGTTGGGCTCGAAGTCCTCGTACTCGCTGACCACAACAGTGTGGATTGGGCAGACGAGATGATTGAGGCCGGACGTCGAGTTGGCATTACGGTGTTCCCTGGCTTTGAAGTTACAACCGCTACCGGATCAGACGGCGCGCATCTGGTCGTATTTGCGGACCCAACGACGCCGGTTACGTCTTTGGGGGAACTGCTAATATCGGCCTGCGGCTTTGGAGTGGACTACCCCAAATTCAACCCTGGCCAGGAGGGTATTCCGGCGTCGGCGCCGAAGACAATGCCTCAAATTCTGGACGGCCTCGATAATCGATTCCTGGCAATTGCGCCGCACATCTTCACCGATAACGGAATCGGTAGTAAGAATACGGTTCAAGGTGACTTGCGCTGGAAAGTTCTCCACCATGACCGCCTTGGCGCTGTCGATGTAGGCAACGTCGATTTCGAAATTGCCGGGGATCCACCTCCCAAAGCGTCATATCGTCAGCGATTTATCAGGCGCGAACTCGATAGCTTGCCGGGTCTTCGGCGCTTGCCATTCATAGCAACTAGTGACACGTACGCTCTTGAAAATCTAGGGAGTCGATTCACGTGGATACGCATGGAGACCCCGACGCTGGAAGCAATCCGACAGGCGTTCCTTGACTATGAAGCTCGTGTCATATGCGATTGGGATTCACGTTACGCGGGAACTGAAAAAACGCCCAATGATGTCTCGCATGCTTGGGTGAAACAGCTGACAATCACGGGAGCAAGCTCGACGAAGGACCCCGTTAATGTGAGCTTTGATCCACGACTGACGGTCATCATCGGCGGAAGAGGCGCTGGGAAATCGACTGTAGTTGCTGGCCTCCGGCATCTCTATGGCGATATTGATGCGCTGCCGATCCAGGCCAGGCGAGAGGCGGAACAACTTCGATCAGCCGTGTTCTCAACGGCAGTACTCACTTCGACGCATGTGCTGCCATTCAGTGCGGAAGAGCAAACAGGGTCTTGGACATTAGCCGGCGGTTCAATGACCGTTCGGGGTGACGGCGTCTCGACGCCCACCGAATTCCCCGTCCGGGTGATCAGTCAAAAAGAGCTCTTCGAGCGTGCGGCCGTGAGTGAAGATGGCGCGGATTCGACCTCGAGGAACCTACTCAAATTAGTAGACGACGCCCTCTCAGCGAGTGGGCATCTCGCTCTAGCGAGGTTCTCCCAGCAGTTAGATGAGCGGCGAACTTCTTGGGTGGGTGCCGCCCGGCAAGCCCAGACCGAGCGAGAGGCTGTTCAAGCACGCCCTGGCCTTTTCGAGGCTGTTCAGGAGCTGGAGCGCCAGGTTGCCGCTTTCGACGACGACGCAAATCGCGTTCGGAGAACGGCCAACGATCGTGCGGATCGGGAAGCTAAGTGGCTTGATTCGCATCATAGCTCGCTCAGTAATGCCCTTGAAGAAGTTGGTGCGGAGGTTGAGAACCAACTGGCTGTCACTGAGTCGCATCTTCCTGCCGAAACGGACCAGTTTAGTGAGGATGCGAGGGAGCATCTTCGTCGCCTTGCTGCGGTCAAGCAGAGTTTAAAGGCTGAACTGGATTCTTCGATCGCAAGAGCCGTACGCGACGTGAATGAGCTTATTCGTCAGCTACAAGAGTCGCCCTGGGCAGAACGCATCGCAGATGCTCGGAGAGACGGTATTCAGTACGTAGCCGAGTTGGCTCAGCTTGGTCTGGATCCCTCTGCGTACGAAGCTGTACGTGCCTCGTTGGCGGCGAAGCAATCAGAACTTGCAGAAGTTGATCGACGCATACAGGCGCTACCCGAGTTAGAAGAAGGCGTGACGAAGCGTTGGGCTGAACTTGCATCTCTGTTGGAAAGTCGGTTCTCCGACCGTTCGTCCCTTCTAAATACGGTGTCAAAGCGCAGCTCTGTCCTACGGTTCCAGATGCGGCGTCGTGCTGACCTCGGATCCTGGGTCGACGCTGTCCGCGCTCTTCTGAATCTTCGTGCGGACGGCTTCATCGACGATGTCCCTGCTCTCGCGGAGTGGTTGTGGGTCGAAGAGCCCGCCGCACAGAATGTCCGCTTCGCTCTATGGCAGTCGGCGTGCATAAGCGGAGACTTCTCCGCCGTTGCAGCAGAAGCTAATTTGCGAGCTACGTGGGTTCAGCGCCTTGCTAACGTCGATCCGTTAGTCCGCGTCCGGCTGGCAGCTGAGGTTGCCGACGACTCCGTCAAGATGGAGTTCTTGCGTTACGGACATTCAACATCGGGCGTGGAGCGCTGGGAGCCGCTTCTCGCTGGATCGCCTGGGCAGAGAAGCGCTGCAATGTTGAGCTTTGTCCTGCATCAAGGAAACGAACCGTTGGTTTTGGATCAGCCAGAAGACGATCTCGATACCGAATGGATTTCAGAACTGGTGGTTCGCCAACTACGCGCTAGCAGATGGGTCCGACAAGTCATCGTGGTGACTCACAACGCTAATATTCCAGTGAATGCGGACGCGGAGCGTGTTGTGGTGTTGGAGAACGCTGCCGATTCGATCCGGGTCCGCACAACGGTGCACGGCAATGACGTTGCTGAGCATGCCGGAGCACTGGAGAATGTTCTCGTGCGCGCTGATATCCAACGCATCATGGAAGGTGGAGTGGAAGCTTTCGTGCGCCGAGAGCGACGCTACAATAATGAAGTGAACTCATATCGCCTTGCGTTGCAAGAGGTATCTGAGAAGTAAACTGACATAAGAGCGCCGGATCGGCGTGAACGAGAACAGCCGGCCACCCCGAGGGGTGACCGGCTGCTTTCGTTGGGGGAGCGGCCTCAGTGTGCGGCGTCGTACGCGTCGCGAACAGCCTGGCTGATGCGGCCACGGGAAGAGACCTCGTGGCCGTTCGCGTTGGCCCATTCGCGGATCTTCGCGAGGTCTTCCGAGTTACCGCGCTTCGGCGCGCTGCCGGCAGTGGTGCGGCCGGAGCGGCCCGTGATCTTGCGTGCGGCGGCGATGTAGTCGGAGAACGCTTCGCGGAACGCGTCGGCGTTGTCGTCGGTGAGGTCGATTTCGTAGTGGCCGCCGTCGAAGCCGAACGTGATGGTGCGGCCGTGGCCGTCTTCGATGGTGTCGCCGGTGAGGTCGTCGACGAGGTGTGTGGTGACTTTCTGCGCCATGGTGGAGGTCGCCTTCCGCTTGGGGGTCATCTCCACCCTGGCATAGCTGATCCCGTAGAACACTTCGTTGGTTCTTCTTTGCCCTGCACGGTCGGGCAGACTGGGCAGTGATGTCTGATTCGTCGCCAGCCGGATCTGGGTATGCCGCTGCTCTTGCCGAGCTGACGCGGCAAGTGCATGCGGCTCGGTTCACGGCGCAGCGCCGCGTGAACACAGAATTCATCCGCCTCTACTGGGGGATCGGGACGACGATCCTGCAGCGTCAAGGCGTTCGGTCTACGGACAGCCTCGAGCGATCTTTTGGCCGTACCCGCTTAGGTCCAGGACGCTCCTCGGGAGGGCCGGTTAGTCCTGGCAGACTGCGGCTATGACTGAATCGCCCATCACTCGATCGACTCTTCTCGACCAGGCTATCGGCGGCAGCATGGACGTATCGCACGTCGAGGTGCGCCGAATCTCGATCGCGGCCGGCACGACGGGTGGCGCCCATGTTCACAACGGCCCTGTGTTCGGGACCATCGAGAAGGGGTCGGTCACTTTCCAAATCGGCGACGAGGCAGAGACCACTCTCCGCGCGGGTGATGTCTTCTACGAGCCGGCGGAGGTCGTCATCTCCAAGTTCGACACCACGAGCGAGGACCTCGTGTTCCTCGGCTACTTCCTCCTCGCGGAGGGATCAGCGCCTGAGATCAAGTCCCGGCACAGGGCTGACCGGTAGTGGATCGGTTAACGAGTCGGGCTGTCGGGTTCGGGGAGCTGCCGGATCCATCGTTCTTCGTTGAGTCCGGTTCCTGGGTCGAGCTGCCGCCTGCCGATGCGCTCGAATCCGTGCTTCGCGTAGAAGCGCTGGGCGCGCAGATTGAACGAGAACACGAGCAGGTGTGCGTCGTCTTCGCTGATCGCGGCTTGGAGGAGATTCGACGCCAGCCCTGTTCCGTGTGAGCCCTGATCGACGTACAGGGTTGATAGTTCGAGCGCGGGAAGGCCGTGCCGTGCTTCGGATGAGTGCGTCGTGCTGGCGACGCCGAGGAGCCGGCCGCTGGCCGACTCCGCCACGAACACGCGCCGGCTTCCGCCACGGATGCGCTCCGCCCAGCGTCCGGTTCCCGGCTGGGCGGCCCTGGCGTCGAGGAACGAGTCCGGGACGACGCCGCGGTACGTCTGCTCCCATGCACGCATCTGGAACAGTCCGATCGCTTCAGCGTCCCGGACGGTTGCTCGGCGGATGTTTGCCATCTTGTGGGCAGCTTCGCTCCGTGTCGTCGGAATCGCTTCCTTCGGTGTCGGGACGTCGCGGGTGCGCGAGACGGCCCGCGTGACTTGGGGTTCGGGT
>NZ_SMBV01000011.1:54831-162583 GCF_004346515.1 Curtobacterium sp. PhB191 | reverse complement strand
CAAAGGGCATCAGACCGAGTTGATTCTGACTGTTGACTGTCTACTGACAATCTTCAATCCAAAAGGAATTGCATCATGACCTGAACAACCGAAGCCGCCCAGGCACGAGGTCAATCAATAAATTGGCATTGACAATGTGCACGCTGTTGAGTTCTCAAGGACCAGACGCACTCCCCCGCTCGACACCCGAAGATGCTCCGCCAGAGAGGCTGGTGAATCCGCTGCCCGGGGAAGAACCGTGGCGGACAAGATCCCCGGGTAAACCCAGTGACCGTCTCAGCCGTTCCGTTCTCCGCCGCCGTGGCAACGAGTGATTACTTTACGCAGGGACGAACGGCTGCGCCAAGCCAGGCCGCATCCCGGGCGTGTCGCCCGGAACGGCGCCGAACGCGGAACGGCCCGCTCCCCCGAGGGGGAACGGGCCGTGGGCTGACGAGCCGGGTCAGTGGCGCGCGATCACCGGGTTCTTGAGCGTGCCGATGCCCGAGATCGTCACCTCGACGACCTCGCCGTCGCGGATCTGGCCGACCCCGGCGGGGGTACCGGTCAGGATGACGTCACCGGGCAGCAGGGTCCAGATCGACGACACGAACTCGACCAGCGAGGGGATGTCGTGGACCATCTCGTTCGTCGAGCCCGCCTGGCGCAGGTCGCCGTCCACGCGGGTCTCGATGCGGATGTCCGACGGGTCGATCTCGGTCTCGATCACGGGGCCGAGCGGGCAGAAGGTGTCGAACCCCTTCGAACGGGTCCACTGGCCGTCGCGGGCCTGCAGGTCGCGGGCGGTCACGTCGTTGGCGATCGTGTACCCGAGCACGACGCTCGCGAAGTCCTCGCGCCGGACGTTCTTGGCGAGCGATCCGATCACGATGGCGAGTTCGCCCTCGTGGTCGACGCGGCCGATGTCCGCCGGCAGACGGATGGGTTCGTCGGGTCCGATCACCGAGGTGTTCGGCTTGAGGAACACCACCGGGTCGTCGCCGGCGCGCTCGTCCATCTCCGAAGCGTGCTCGAGGTAGTTGAGCCCCACCCCGACGACCTTCGACCGCGGGATGACGGGGGCGAGGAGCTTGGCGTCGGCGAGTGCGACGCGCTCCCCCGTGGTCTCGAACCCCTGGTACATCGGGTCTCCGGCGAGCACCACCAGGTGCCGCTCGTCGAGGATGCCGTACCGGGGGTCTTCACCCTTGCTGCTGAACCGTGCGATCTTCACCGTTCGACCCTACCCACGACCGAGCCTCGATCAGGACGCCTCGGTCAGCTTCGTCATCCACCCGTGCGGGTCGGGACGACGGCCGTACTGGATGTCGGTGAGCTCGTCGCGCAGGGACATCGTGAGTTCCCCGGCGCCCTCGGTCGGCGAACCGATCGTGAAGCCCTCGCCGCGGAGCTCCGCGATCGGCGTCACGACGGCGGCCGTCCCGCAGGCGAACGCCTCGGTGATGGAGCCGTCGGCCACACCGTCACGCCACTCGTCGAGGGTCACCCGGCGCTTCTCGACCGTGAGCCCGCGGTCCTCTGCCAACTGCAGGATCGAGTCGCGCGTGATGCCCTCGAGGATGGAGTCGGAGTCGGGCGTGACGAGCGTGCCGTCGGACTTCACGAGCACGACGTTCATGCCGCCGAGCTCTTCGAGGTACTTGCCCTCGACCGAGTCGAGGAACATGACCTGCTGGCACCCGTGCTCGTAGGCCTCCTGCTGTGGCAGCAGCGACGACGCGTAGTTGCCACCGGTCTTGGCGGCACCGGTCCCGCCCTTGCCGGCGCGGGCGTACTGGGTCGACAGCCAGATCGAGACCGGCTTCGGGCCCGAGGTGAAGTACGCCCCGGCCGGGCTCGCGATGCAGTGGTAGGCCACCGCCTGCGCCGCACGCACCCCCAGGAACGACTCGGTCGCGATCATGAACGGCCGGAGGTACAGGCTCGTCTCGGGCGCGGACGGCACCCAGTCGACGTCGGTCTGCACGAGCTGCCGGATCGACTCGACGAAGGCCTCGACCGGCAGTTCCGGCAGTGCCAGCCGACGGGCCGACCGCTGGAACCGACGAGCGTTGGCGTCCGGGCGGAAGGACCACACCGACCCGTCCGCGTGCCGGTACGCCTTGAGCCCCTCGAAGATCTCCTGCGCGTAGTGCAGCACGCTGGCGCTCGGGTCGAGCGAGAGCGGGCCGTAGGGGTGGATCGAGGCACCGTGCCAACCACCGTCGAGCGTCCACTCGACGGTGGCCATGTGGTCCGTGAAGTGCTTGCCGAAGCCCGGGTCGGCGAGGATCTCCTCGCGCTCGGCGGCGGCGCGACGGTCCGCGGACGGGGTGGTGGCGAACTCGAGTCCGAAGGCGGTGTCGGTGCTCATGGGGAGGGCTCCTTCTCAGGCGGTGGTGGTGCGTGCCGTGGCCGCGGCGGCGATGGCGTCGCCGATCTCGGCCGTGCGACGCTGCGTGGTGCCCCGGTCTGCCAGGTCCGCCTCGACGGCCCGCGTCACCGCCGTCGCCAGGTCGCTGCGACCGATGTGGTCGAGCAACAGTGCGACGGAGAGGATGGCGGCCGTGGGATCGGCCTTCTGCTGACCCGCGATGTCCGGCGCGGAGCCGTGGACCGGCTCGAACATGCTGGGGAAGGTGCCGTCCGGGTTGATGTTGCCCGAGGCCGCCAGACCGATGCCGCCGCTGATCGCGCCGGCCAGGTCGGTGATGATGTCGCCGAAGAGGTTGTCGGTGACGATGACGTCGAACCTAGCAGGATCCCGCACCATGTGGATGGTGACCGCATCGACGTGCTGGTAGTCCACCGTGACGTCCGGGAACTCCGCCCCGACGGCCGCGACCGTGCGTTGCCACAGGGCCCCGGCGTGCACCAGGACGTTGCTCTTGTGCACGAGCGTGAGGTGCTTCCGTGCACGACGGTTCGCCAGGTCGAAGGCGTAGCGGACGACCCGCTCGACACCGAACGCGGTGTTCAGCGAGACCTCGGTCGCGATCTCCTGGGGCGTGCCCGTCCGGATCGCTCCGCCGTTGCCGACGTACGGCCCCTCGGTGCCCTCGCGCACGACGACGAAGTCCACCGCGCCCGGGTCGGCGAGCGGCGTCGCGACGGCGTCGTGGACCTTGGTCGGTCGCAGGTTGACGTAGTGGTCGAACGCGAAGCGCAGCTTCAGCAGGAGCCCACGCTCGATGATCCCGCCGGCGAGCCGGGGGTCGCGGGGGTCCCCACCGACCGCTCCGAGCAGGATCGCGTCGTGCGACGCGATGGCGGACAGGTCGTCCTCGGTGAGGATGTCACCGGTCTCGAGGTAGCGCGTCGCACCGAGGGAGAACGGAGTCTCCTCGATGACGAGGTCGTCCGGGGTCACGGCGTGCAGGACCTTGAGGGCCTCGTCGACGACCTCTGGACCGATGCCGTCCCCGCGGATCACCGCGAGCTGGAGCGTCCGGACGGCCATCAGAGCGTGATGTCGATCTCGCGGAGCGAGGAGGCGTCGATCGCCCGGCCGACGTGCTCGAGGATCTCGGCGGGCACCGGCGAGTCGACGGTGAGGACGCTGAGCGCCTGGCCGCCGGCGGCTTCGCGCGAGATCTGCATCGCCGCGATGTTGATGCCGGCCTCGCCGAACTCCTTGCCGTAGACCGCGACGATGCCCGGGCGGTCGACGTACTCCATGACGACGTGGTGCCGGTCGAGCGGGACCTCGACGTCGTGCCCGTTGATCTCGACGAGCTTCTCGACCTGCTTGGGGCCGGTGAGCGTGCCGGAGACGCTGATCGCGGGGCCGTCGGACTGGGCGCCGCGGATCGTGAGCACGTTGCGGTACTCGGGGCTGTCGGTCTCGGTGATGAGCCGCACGGTGACACCGCGCTGCTCCGCGATGAGCGGGGCGTTGACGTAGGAGACCTGGTCGCTGACGACGTCGGTGAAGACGCCCTTGAGCGCCGCGAGCTTGAGCACGCTGACGTCGTACTCGGCGAGCTCGCCGTGGACCTCGACGTCGATGCTCGTGACGGGCGACGTCGCGAGGGCCGTGAAGACCTGGCCGAGCTTCTCGACGAGCGGGATGCCGGGGCGGACGTACGGGTCGATGACGCCGCCGGCGACGTTGACCGCGTCGGGCACGAGCTCGCCGCCGAGCGCGAGACGCACCGACTTGGCGACCGAGACGCCGGCCTTCTCCTGCGCTTCGTCCGTCGAGGCACCCAGGTGCGGCGTGACGACCACGTTGGGCAGCGCGACGAGCGGGGAGTCCTTCGGGGGCTCCGACACGAAGACGTCGAGACCGGCACCCGCGATGGTGTTCGCGGTCAGTGCACGGTGCAGGGCGTCCTCGTCGATCAGGCCGCCGCGGGCGACGTTCACGACGAACGCCGTCGGCTTCATGAGCGCGAACTGGTCGTCCGAGATCATGCCGAGGGTCTCGGGGGTGCGCGGCATGTGGATGGTGACGAAGTCGGCACGCCGCAGCAGGTCGTCGAGGGAGACGAGCTCGACCCCGAGCTGCTGGGCGCGGGCCGTCGTGACGTAGGGGTCGTACGCGATCACCTGGACGCCGAACGCCTGCAGGCGCTGCGTGATGAGCGCGCCGATGCGGCCGAGACCGATGATGCCGACGGTCTTCTCGTAGAGCTCGACGCCGGTGTACGACGAGCGCTTCCACGCACCGGCGGCCAGCGACGCGTGCGCGGCCGGGATGTGGCGGGCGAGCGACAGGATGTGCCCGACGGTGAGCTCGGCGGCGGAGATGATGTTCGACGTCGGCGCGTTCACCACCATGACACCGGCGGTGGTCGCCGCCTTGATGTCGACGTTGTCCAGGCCGACACCGGCACGGGCGACGACCTTGAGGTTCGGGGCCGCGGCGATCGCCTCGGCATCGACCTTGGTGGCGGAACGCACCAGCACGGCATCCGCGTCGGCGAGGGCCGACAGGAGCGCGGGGCGGTCGGTGCCGTCCACGTTCCGGATCTCGAAGTCGGGCCCGAGGGCGTCGACCGTGGCGGGCGAGAGTTCTTCGGCGATCAGGACGACCGGCTTCGACACAGCTGCTGTTTCCTCACGAGAGACGGTTGGTATCCCACCATGCTATCGACGTGCGCGGCCCGTTACGACCGCGGGCGCCTAGAACTGCAGCAGGCTCGGCACGAACAGCTGCAGGTCGAGCCAGAGGGCGCCCGCCGCCGCGAAGGCGAGGACGAACACGGCGAGGGTGACCGCGAGCCGCGCACGGCGCGTGATCACCAGGGCGACCACGAAGGCGACCGGGGCGATCAGGATGTCCAGGACCAACCACACCCAGGGCGTGCTGGCCTGCAGCGACTCGCCACCGGAGGTGGTCGCGAGGAACGCGTTGAACTCGTCCACCCGCTGCGAGATCTGCGTGAGGTTCCCCACCGCCTGCACCGTCATGTAGGCGAACAGCACGGCGAACACGAGCCAGACCGCGATGCGGCCGACGACCGGGCCGCGCGACCGGCGGCCGACCGGCGTCGCGGCGGTCACCCGAAGCTCCGCGTCAGCAGGAACGGCCACGGGAACAGCACCACGGCTCCGAGCAGCATCCAGAGCAGTCGTGTCCGGGTCCGGCTGCCGCGGGCGGCCCACAGCACCACCGTGAACCACAGCGCCGGCGCCAGGATGGCGAGGAACCGGAGCACCTCGACGAAGACCGTCAGGACGGTGTCGACACCCGAGACGTACGAGGTCGACGCCGTCAGCAGCCAGGCGACCGTGTAGAGCAGGTAGAGCCCACCGAACACGCCGAACCCGACGAGGGCGCCGGAGGTCTCCGGCGCCTCGGGGTCGCGGTCGCCACGGTCCTTGACGGCGACCGGGTTGTGCGCGGCGTCGACGTGGGTGGCGTCGTCGGCGTCACCCCAGCTGAGCGCCTCGTCGTCGTGGTCGACGGCGTTCGTCACGTCCGGGTCGACCGACCCGTCGGGTGGGGATGCTGCCGTGTTCATGCCTCGATCCTACGAGGGACCGGCGCACGGGGAGACCACGGGTTCCCGGTGGGACGTGCGCTCAGGCGTCGGCGGGCTGCGTCGCGAGCACCTCGGCGACGACGTCCCGCACGGCGGGGAAGAGCGGGTGGCTCTCCATCAGGCCGGTGAGGATCTCGGTGAGCGCGTGCGCCGTCGCGCCGGAACGGAGCAGCGCGTGCAGCTCGATCGACTCCGGGTCGTTCTCGTCGTCGAACGCGAGCGCGACGCGGACGGCCCCGAGCAGGTGCTCGACCGGCAACCCGCGTTCGGCGAGCTGCGCGGCGGGACCGACGAAGCGCTCGCGTCGGCCGAGCTTGCGGAGCGGGTTGCGGCCGACGCGCACGGTGGTGTCGGGCAGGTGCGGGTTCGCGATGCGCGACAGGTTCGCCGCGACGTACCGAGCGTGGTCCTCCGGGTCGAAGCCGTGCTTCGCGACGAGCAGCGCGGTGGTCTCGGCGAGCACGCCGTCGACCTCGGCACGGACGGCGTCGTCCTCGAGGGCTTCGCGGATGAGCCGGATGCCCCGGACGTAGCCGTGGTAGGCGGCCGTCGCGTGCGCGGTGTTCACCGTGTAGAGCTTGCGCTCGACGAAGGGCTGCAGGTCGTCGACCCAGGTGACGCCCTCGATCGTCGGGGGTTCGGCGTCGGAACCGAGGAACGGCGTGCGCTCGATGACCCACTCGTAGAAGGGCTCGAGCACGACGTCGAGGCCGCCGGACTGCCCGAGCACGCCGGACTGGTCGGGGACGATGCGGTCGATCGCGCAGTTCGCGAAGACCGCGGCGATGTCGCGGTCCTCGAGCACCGGCGCACGCCGGATGCTCGCGTGCAGGGAGTCGGTGGCGTTGAACGCGTTCTCGCACGCCACGATCGTGACGTCGCCGCGCTCGAGCGGACGTGCCGCGAGTCCCTCGGCGATGAGCGGTGCGACGAGCGGGAGCGTCCGGGCACCGACGGCGGTCGTCACGACGTCCGCCTCCGCGATCGCCTGGATCACGCGGTCGCGGTCGGTCTTGCTGCTGAGCGCCCGGAAGCCGTAGACGAGGTGCTCGACCGGCATCTCGCCGACCTCGTGCACCACGAAGCGTCCGGCTTCGTTCAACGCGGACACCACACGGTCGTCGACGTCGACGAAGGTGAGCTCGTAGCCGCTCGCCACGAGGAACTGGCCCACGAACCCACGCCCGATCTTGCCGGCGCCGATGTGGACCGCTCGTTTCGTCACCGCCATCCGATGATCATCCCATGCTGGTCGGTCCGCCCCTGACCGCTCGTGCGGACCGCGGACGACGGCTGTCGCACATCGTCCGGGCGCACGCCGACGGGACGCCGGTCCACGGCGTCGGGGCTGGAGAAGAGCTGCTGCATAACGTTCGGGTCACGTCGCGAGGCGGCGGTGCAAGGGCTGCACCGCCGCCTCGTCATCGAGTGTTCCTCGGAAGACTACCGCGCTGCCGAGCCGTCCACGTAGTCGCCGTCGTTCTGCTTCCACGCGAAGAGCGCGCGGAGCTCGCGGCCGGTCGCCTCGATCGGGTGGCCCTCGCCCTTGGCGCGGAGCGCCTTGAACTCGGGTGCGCCGGCGTCCTGGTCGTCGATGAAGCGCTTCGCGAAGGCACCGTTCTGGATGTCCGCGAGCACCGCCTTCATGTTCTCCTTGACGTCGGGCGAGATCACGCGCGGGCCGGAGACGTAGTCGCCGAACTCGGCGGTGTCGGAGATCGACCAGCGCTGCTTGGTGAGGCCGCCCTCCCAGATCAGGTCGACGATCAGCTTGAGCTCGTGCAGGACCTCGAAGTACGCGATCTGCGGCTGGTAGCCCGCCTCGACCAGGGTCTCGAAGCCGTACTGGATGAGCTGCGAGGTGCCACCGCACAGGACGGCCTGCTCGCCGAACAGGTCGGTCTCGGTCTCCTCGGTGAAGGTCGTCTTGATGCCGCCGGAGCGCAGACCACCGATGGCCTTCGAGTACGACCAGGCGAGGTCCCAGGCGGAACCCGACGCGTCGACCTCGACGGCGACGATGACGGGGACGCCGCGGCCGGCCTCGTACTCGCGACGGACGGTGTGACCCGGGCCCTTCGGGGCGACGAGCGACACGTCGACGCCCTCGGGCGCCTCGATGTAGCCGAAGCGGATGTTGAAGCCGTGGCCGAAGACGAGCGTGGCGCCCGGCTTGAGGTTCGGACGGATGTCGTCGGCGTAGACGATGCGCTGGACCTGGTCCGGCGCGAGGATGACGACGACGTCGGCCCAGGCGGTGACGTCGGCCGGGGTGAGGACCTCGAAGCCGGCCTCTTCGGCCTTCTGGCGGCTCTTCGAGCCCTCCTTGAGGCCGATCTTGACCTCGACACCCGAGTCACGGAGGTTGAGGGCGTGGGCGTGGCCCTGCGAGCCGTACCCGATGACGGCGACCTTCTTGCCCTGGATGAGCGTCAGGTCGGCGTCGGCGTCGTACACGATGTCAGTCACGAGGGTGTGTCTCCTTGGTTCTGGTGGATTGTGGGGGTGGCGGACCGCTGGTCAGCGCACCCGGTCGGTGATGCTCTTCGGTCCGCGACCCATGCCGAGGAGTCCCGCACGGGCGAGCTCCTTGATGCCGTAGGGCTCGAGGACGCGGAGGATCGCCTGGATCTTGCCGGGGTCTCCGGTCACCTCGACGATGAGCGAGTCGTTCGCGACGTCGACGACCTGTGCGCGGAACAGGTTCACTGCCTCGAGCACGGCCGACCGTGTCTGGTTGTCGACGCGGACCTTCACGAGCATGTGCTCGCGCTGGACGGACTGCGAGAAGTCCAGTTCGACGATCTTGATGACGTTGACGAGCTTGTTGAGCTGCTTCGTCACCTGCTCGAGCGGGAGGTCCTCGACGTCGACGACGACGGTGATCCGGCTGAGGCCGTCGACCTCGGTGTTGCCGACGGCGAGCGACTCGATGTTGAACCCGCGGCGGGCGAACAGGCCCGCGACGCGGGTCAGCAGACCGGGCTTGTCCTCGACGAGGAGGGACAGGACGTGGCTCATGCGGTTTCCCCCGTCATGTCGGCGTCCTCATCGTCCCAGGTGGGTGCGAGGGCCTGGGCGTACTCGATGGACGAGTTGCTGACTCCCTGCGGGACCATCGGCCAGACCATCGAGTCACGGCTCACGACGAAGTCGATCACCACGGGGCGGTCGTTCGTCTCGAGTGCGAGCTGGATGGCGGCGTCGACCTCGTCGGCCTTCTCGACGCGGATGCCGAGGGCACCGTACGCGTCCGCCAGCTTCACGAAGTCGGGCACTCGGCGCGAGTCGTGGCCGGTCTCGAGGTCGGTGAACGAGTGACGACCGTCGTAGAACAGCGTCTGCCACTGCCGCACCATGCCGAGCGACGAGTTGTTGATGATCGCGACCTTGATCGGGATGTCGTTGATGACGCAGGTCGCGAGTTCCTGGTTCGTCATCTGGAAGCAGCCGTCGCCGTCGATCGCCCAGACCACGCGGTCCGGCTGGGCGACCTTCGCGCCCATCGCGGCGGGGACGGAGTAGCCCATCGTGCCCGCGCCGCCGGAGTTCAGCCAGGCGTTCGGGCGCTCGTACTTGATGAACTGCGCCGACCACATCTGGTGCTGTCCGACACCCGAGGCGTAGACGGCCTCGGGTCCGGAGAGCTCGCCGATGCGCTTGATGATGGCCTGCGGGGCGAGCAGCCCGTCGGTCGGCTCGGCGTACCCGAGCGGGAAGTCGACCTTGAGCTGGCGGAGCTTCGTCCACCAGTCGGCCGTCGAGGCGCGGTCGTCGACGGCTATGCCGCCCCACGCGTCGAGCAGGTCGACCAGGACCTCACGGGCGTCGCCCACGATCGGGACGTCGGCGAAGCGGATCTTCGAGATCTCGGCCGGGTCGATGTCGACGTGCACGACCTTGGCGTTCGGCGCGAACTCGTCGGCCTTGCCCGTCACGCGGTCGTCGAAGCGGGCACCGAGCGCGATGATCAGGTCGCTGTCCTGCAGACCGAGCACCGCCGGGACGGTGCCGTGCATACCGGGCATGCCGAGGTGCTGCGGGTGCGAGTCCGGGAAGGCGCCGCGTGCCATCAGCGTCGTCACGACGGGCGCACCCGTCGCCTCGGCGAAGCGGAGCAGCTCGGCGGTCGCACGGGAGCGGATCACGCCGCCGCCGACGTAGAGCACCGGACGCTCGGCCTCGGCCAGGAGCTGCGCGGCCGCGGTGATCTGCTTGCCGTGCGCCTTGGTGACCGGTCGGTAGCCGGGCAGGTCGATCTTGGGCGGCCAGACGTAGGGCGCCGACTTCTGCTGGGCGTCCTTCGTGATGTCCACCAGCACGGGGCCGGGCCGACCGGTCGTCGCGATGAGGTGCGCCGCGGCCAGGGTCGCCGGCACGTCGGCCGGGTCCGTGACCAGGAACGAGTGCTTCGTGATCGGCATCGTGATGCCGACGATGTCGGCTTCCTGGAACGCGTCGGTCCCCATCAGCGTCGAGAACACCTGGCCGGTGATCGCGATGAAGGGCACCGAGTCCATGTAGGCGTCGGCGATGGCCGTGACGAGGTTCGTCGCACCGGGGCCGGACGTCGCGATGGCGACACCGACCTTGCCGGACGCCGAGGCGTAGCCCTCGGCGGCGTGGCCGGCGCCCTGCTCGTGGCGGACGAGGATGTGGCGGATCGTCTTCGACGCCATGAGCTCGTCGTAGAACGGGATGATGGCACCGCCCGGCAGGCCGAAGACGTCGGTGATCCCGAGGTGCTCGAGCGTCCGGAGGACGGCTCCCGAGCCGGTCAGGATCTCCGGCGACCGGCGTGCACCGGCGGCCGCGGACAGCGGAGTTGCTTCCGTGGGCATGAGGTGGTCCTTGCCTGGAGAGGTGGCGATGGTGCGTGTGTCGAACGCTAGCCCGTGACCGCGCCCTGGGCGGCGGACTTCACGAGCTTGGCGTACTTCGCGAGGACTCCGCGGGTGTAGCGCGGGGGCAGCGGGGCCCAGCCGTCACGGCGGGCCTCCAGCTCGGTCGGGTCGACCAGTAGGTCGAGCGAGCGAGCCGCGATGTCGACACGGATGCGGTCGCCATCGCGCACGAAGGCAACTGGACCTGCGTCCACTGCCTCGGGTGCGATGTGGCCGATGCACAGGCCGGTTGTGCCGCCTGAGAATCGTCCGTCGGTCAAGAGTAGTACATCCTTGCCGAGGCCCGCGCCCTTGATGGCTGCGGTGATGGCGAGCATCTCGCGCATGCCCGGGCCGCCCTTGGGGCCCTCGTAGCGGATGACGACGACGTCGCCCTTCTGGATCTTCCCCTCGGTGAGGGCGTCCATCGCGGCACGCTCGCGGTCGAACACCCGCGCGGGGCCCTCGAACACCTCGGCGTCGAAGCCCGCGGTCTTCACCACGGCACCCTCGGGGGCGAAGGTCCCCTGCAGGAC
Organism: Curtobacterium sp. PhB191; assembly: GCF_004346515.1. NCBI lineage: Bacteria > Bacillati > Actinomycetota > Actinomycetes > Micrococcales > Microbacteriaceae > Curtobacterium > Curtobacterium sp. PhB191. The sequence continues at coordinate 151,195 of NZ_SMBV01000011.1, read as the reverse complement.
GGTCAGGCCGCCGGTCTCGTGGATCGGGTTGTCGAGCGTGCGGAAGACCTCGCCGTCGAGCGCCGGCGGGTCGATCTCGGCCAGGTTCTCGGCGACGGTCTTGCCCGTGACGGTGAGGCAGTCACCGTGCAGCAGGCCGGCGTCGAGCAGCGCCTTCATGATCACCGGGATGCCGCCGTTGCGGTCGACGTCGACCATGACGTACTTGCCGAAGGGCTTCATGTCGGCCAGGTGCGGGACCTTCGAACCGATGCGGTTGAAGTCGTCGAGCGACAGCTCGACCTCGGCCTCGTAGGCGATGGCGAGCAGGTGCAGGATGACGTTGGTGGAGCCGCCGAGGGCCATCGCCACGGCGATCGCGTTCTCGAAGGCTTCCTTCGTCAGGATCTGGCGGGCGGTGATCCCGTGCTCGAGCATGTTCACCACGGCCTCGCCGGAGCGGTGCGCGTAGTAGTCACGGCGGCGGTCGGCGCTCGGCGGGGCGGCGGAGCCCGGCAGCGACATGCCGAGGGCCTCGGCCACGCTCGCCATGGTGTTGGCCGTGTACATGCCACCGCAGGCGCCCTCGCCCGGGACGATGGCGCACTCGATCTTCTTCAGCTCTTCCTCGGACATCGTGCCGGCCTTGCAGGCACCGACGCCCTCGAAGGAGTCGATGATCGTGACTTCCTTCATCGTGCCGTCGGCCTGCTTCACGTAGCCCGGCATGACCGAACCCGCGTACAGGAACACGCTCGCCAGGTCGAGGCGCGCGGCGGCCATGAGCATGCCCGGCAGGGACTTGTCGCAGCCGGCGAGCAGGACGGTGCCGTCCAGGCGCTCGGCGTTGACGACGGTCTCGACGCTGTCGGCGATGACCTCGCGCGAGACGAGCGAGAAGTGCATGCCCTCGTGGCCCATCGAGATGCCGTCCGAGACCGAGATGGTGCCGAACTGCAGCGGGTAGCCACCGCCGGAGTGGACGCCTTCCTTGGCGCCCTGCGCGAGGCGGTCGAGCGAGAGGTTGCAGGGCGTGATCTCGTTCCACGAGGACGCGATGCCGATCTGCGGCTTGCTCCAGTCCTCGTCTCCCATACCGACGGCCCGCAGCATGCCACGCGAGGTGGTTGCTTCGATCCCGTCGGTGACGACCCGGCTGCGCGGCTTGACGTCGATATCAGGCATGGAGCGAGTCTAGGACCGATTGGGATACCAGTCGCGCACCTTCATGCGTTCGCATGCTTCCGCGTGGCGGACGGGAGGCCCGGATCACCCTGGTCAGCGCGTCGCACGAAGGCGCGCGAGCTGCTTCAGGACGCCGGTCAGGGCCTCCGGGTCCGCGATGCGGTACCCGGCACGGGTCTCCCCCGGGCCCACCTTCACGCCGACGTCGCCGTCCCCGAGCACGCGGAAGCCGTCCTCGTCGGTGACGTCGTCACCGGCGAAGAACACCGCGTCGGCACCGTGGAGCTCGCGCAGCCGGGCGATCGCGTCGCCCTTCGTGACGTGCCGGACGGCGAACTCGACGATGTCCTTGCCGCCGCGCTCGAGCACGTCGGCGTCGGCCTCGTGCGCCGCACGGCTCGCGTCGGCGTTCGCCTGCGCGGCGACCTCGGCGCTCACCCGACGGGTGTGCACGCCGTGGCCGGCCGGCTTGTGCTCGATGACGACGCCCGGGTACCGCGCGCCGACCTCGTCGAGCGCCGCACCGATGCGTGCGACGCGGGCGACCTCGTCGTCGGTCAGGGCGGCCTCGTCGTGGCCGTCCACGCGCCACTCGACACCGTGCGACCCGACCAGCGCCATGTCCTGCGGCGCGTGCGACACGGCCGCGAGGCTCCCGAGCGGGCGACCGGAGACGAGCACGACCTCGGTGTCCTTCGCACGGTGCAGGGTCAGGACCGCTGCCCACGAGCCCGGCAGGGCGCCGACCTGCGACGGCTCGTCGGCGAACGGCGCGAGCGTGCCGTCGAAGTCGAGGGCGACGATGAGTCGCGGCGCAGCCGCGAGCGTCTCGAGAGCCGCGTCGATGGCGGTCTGGTCGGTGGTGGTCTCAGTCATCACGTGCCTCCCGGGTGTCCTCGGCAGCCCTGGCGGACTGGGCGTCCTGGTCGAAGATCGACATGTTGTCGGTCTGCGCCTCACGGTGTCGGTCCGCCGGGTCGGTGGCGGACGGGTCGAGCTGGGCGTTCCGCGGCGCGTGCCGGTCGAGCGCCTCGAGGAACGAGCGCGACCAGCGCGCCACGTCGTTGTCGCGCACCCGCTTGCGGAGCGCACGCATGCGTGTCGAGCGCTCGCGGCGCGGCATCTCGATCGCGCGCTCGATGCTGTCCTTCAGCGCGCCGATGTCGTGCGGGTTGACGATGACGGCCTGCTTCAGTTCGTCGGCGGCACCGGCGAACTCGGACAGGATGAGCACCCCGTCGCTGTCGAAGCGGGCCGCGACGTACTCCTTCGCTACGAGGTTCATGCCGTCGCGCAGTGCGGTGACGAGCATGATGTCGGCGGCCAGGTAGAGCGCCACCATCTCCTCGCGCGGGTAGCCGTGGTGCAGGTACGAGATCGGCTGGTGGCCGATGACCCCGAGGTCGCCGTTGATGCGGCCGACGCTCAGCTCGATCTCGTCGCGGAGCGTGGCGTAGGTGTCGACGCGCTCGCGGCTCGGGCTCGCGACCTGGATGAGGGCGGCGTCCTCGACCTTGATGCGGCCGTCCTCGACGAGCTCGCCGAAGGCCTTGATGCGGTGCCGGATGCCCTTGGTGTAGTCGAGGCGGTCGACCCCGAGCAGCACCGTCTTCGGGTTGCCGAGGCTCTCGCGGATCTCGCGGGCACGCTCCTGCACCTCGGGACGGCGCGCGATGTCCTCGAAGGCCTCGGCGTCGATCGAGATCGGGAAGTGCCGGGCCTCGACGTGGCGGACCGTGATCCCCTTGCGGCTGCGCGGTGCATCCGGGTCGTCGACCGGGACGTCGATCGTCTGGCCCTTCGTCGTGTAGCCCTTGATGTGACGGACCGCGCGGAGGAAGTCGCTCGCGTCGTCGTGGCGCTGGAAGCCGATGACGTCGGCGCCGAGCAGGCCGTCCAGGATCTGCGCGCGCCAGGGCAGCTGGGCGTAGATGCCGACCGGCGGGAACGGGATGTGGTTGAAGAAGCCGATCGTCAGGTCGGGACGCTTGGCCCGGAGCAGTGCCGGCACGAGCTGCAGCTGGTAGTCCTGCACCCAGACGATGCCGTCCTGCTCGGTGATCTCGGCGATCTGGGCGGCGAAGCGCTCGTTGACCCGCTTGTAGGCGTTCCACCAGTCGCGGTGGTAGCTCGGGTGCTCGATGACGTCGTGGTACAGCGGCCAGAGGGTGTCGTTGCTGAAGCCCTCGTAGTACTCCTCGACGTCGTCGTCGGACAACGGGACCGGCACGATGTGGATGCCCTCGTTGTCGAACGGCTCGACCTCGACCTCGGGCTGGCCGACCCAGCCGACCCAGGCCCCGTCGTTCGCGCGCATCACGGGCTCGAGGGCGGTGACGAGGCCACCGGGCGAGTGCCGCCATCCCTCGTTGCCGTCCTGGTCGACGACCCGGTCCACCGGCAGGCGGTTCGAGGCGACGACGAAGGCGTACTTGGTGGAGGAACGAGAAGGCGCAGACACGGTGGGAATCTACCAGCGCCCGGACAGCGGATTCACGGCGGATCGGCGGGTTCCGGTACGCTGCGGGTGCGTGTCGGGGGGACACGGGTGCTGGCGTGCGGCATCGGCCTCCCGGTCGGAGAGGACCCACCAGCCATGAGCGAGAACCCGCCGAACCCGCCCGTCCCGCCCGTCCCGCCGGGGCAGCCCGGCCCGCAGTCGTCGGATGCGTTCGGTCGCCTGCTGCGGTCCGTGTCCGGCCGTGACTGGCTGGCCGCCGTGCTCGCCGCCGTCGGCGGCTGGGTCGCCGCCTACGTGGTCGCTGCGATTTCACTGCTCCTCACCGTCGCCGTGCTGGCAGCGGGCGGATCCGGTTCCGTCGGGTCGGGGTCGACCGGCACCGGGACCGACCTCGGCGCCGGGAGCACCCCCGACGTCCAGTCGCTGCTGTCCGGGGTCAGCGTCCTGCTCGGCACCCCCGCCCAGCTCGTCGCCCTCGCCGACCTCGGCCGTCTGCACCTGTCCGGCTCGATCGGCTTCCTCGGGTCGGGGTCGGGCGCACTCGCGGTCGTCCCGGCGCTCGTGCTCGCCGCGCAGGTCGTGCTGGCCGTCGTGCTCACCCGTCGCATCCGCACCCGCGGCCTCGGGCGCACCCCGATCCTGCTGACCGCCGTCCTGTCCGGGCTGGTGACCACGGTGCTGACCAACGCCGCCGCGGGCATCCTCGCCATCCGGTTCCCCGCCGTCTCCGGCGCCTCCATCGACCCCGTGCACGCGGTCGGCCTCGGCAGCATCCTCGGGGCCTTCGTGATCGGCGCACTCGCCGCGGTGCTCGCACGCCCGTCGGCCCTGCTCGGCCGGAACGTGTTCGCCGGTCGCGTCCTCGGCACGCTGCGCGTCGCGGCGTCGCAGCTCACGGTGCTCGTCGTGCTGGTGACGGTCGTCGTCATCGTCGTCGCCCTGGTCGCACAGCCCTCATGGGGCGCAGCGCTGCCGGTGCTCGTCGGCAACGTCGCGGTCGGCCTCACCGCCCTCGGCTTCTTCGGCGGCGTCGGGCTGTCCGGCTTCGGGTCGGCGGGCAGCACGGCGTCGGTCTTCGGCGGCGCCGGCGGCTGGACCTGGCTCGTCGTCCTGCTCGTCGTCGTGACCTCGGTCGTCGCGGGCCTCGCACTCGCTGTCCGCCGCAACGACCGGTTCCGCACCACGCTGGACTGGGTCGTGACCCCGGTCGTCTGGTTCGCCCTCGGGCTCCTGCTCTTCGTGCTCGGCACCGGGCTGGTGTCCTACCAGGCGACGGGCATCAGCGCCGTCAGCGGGACCGGTTCGATCGGGATCGCACCGTGGACTCCGCTCGTGTTCGCGCTGTGGGGCGGCGCGATCGAGGCCGTGGCACGGTACCTCGCGCCCGTGCTGCTCCCCCGCCTCGGCGGTGGCGTCGTGCTGCGGACCTCGCGCCTCGTCGGAGCGGACCCGCGCCCGGCGGCCGCACCGACCTCCCCGGCAGCGACTCCGGCGTTCCCGCCGGCCGACCCGGCGTTCCCGCCGGCCGACCCTACGTTCCCGTCGGCCGACCCGGCGTTCCCGTCGGCGGCGCCCGCGGGCGACCCGGCGGCAGCAGCGTGGGCGGCGACGCCCGGCGTCGGCCACCCCGGTCAGCCGGAACAGCCCTTCGTCGGCGGCGGCGCTCCCACGCCCGCTCCGATGTCGCCGCGCGCCAAGAAGGTCCTGGTCCGCTCGCTCATCGCCGGCGGCGCCGTGGTCGTCGTCGTCATCGCGGGAGCCGTCACCACCGGTGTGCTCCGTGCCAACGTGTGGGGCCCGGCGCCGACCGTGAAGTCCTACGTGCAGGCCATCGCGAGCGGGGACGCCGACACCGCCGCCCGACTCAGCGAGGTGCCGTCCGACGCCGCCATGCTCGACACCGCGGTGCTGAAGAGCGCGAAGGACCGCCCGTCGGACATCCGCGTCGGCCGCGTCTCGACGAGCGGAGACAGCGCCCTCGCCACCATCAGCTACACCCAGGACGGCAAGAACCGCTCCGGCCAGGTCAGCCTCCGGCGCACCGGCACCTCGTTCCTGGTGAAGGACGAGTGGCGCGTCACCGAGCCGCTCGCCCAGACCGTCACCCTGACCGCGTCCGAGGTGCTCGAGGGCGCCCCGGTCACGGTCGGCGGCAAGGAGATCGGTGAGATCAGCGACGGCCGGTTCACCTCGCTCGCCTACCCCGGCACCTACGAGGTGCAGGTCGGCGGGACGAAGTACTTCACCGGCGGCACCGAGCAGGTGTCGGTCGGCGCGACGTCGTCCGGGTACGTCGACTTCACCCCCACCGCCACGAAGGCGCTGCAGCAGGACGCCGAGCAGTACGTGACCGACCTGATCGACGACTGCGCCACGAAGACCGACCTCAGCGCGCTGAGCGGGTGCCCCTGGTACGGCCCGTACGACGCTGATGGTGCCGTGCGCTACGACGTCACGACGATGCCCGAGGTCGAGGTCGAGGCCTCCGGTTCGGGCACGGTCATGGTGCAGAGCACGAAGGACGGTGTCGTCGAGTACGACTACACCTCGTACTTCGGGGACGAGGAGCACGGCGAGGACAGCTTCGATGTGTACCAGTACCTGAAGGTCGAGGACGGGAAGCTCGTCTCCGCCTACTGACGCACCACCGAACGCGACGACGGCCGGCCTGGGATCCCCGGGCCGGCCGTCTCACTAGGCTGACGCGCATGGTCAGGACACGGGCGTGGCGGAACGGCGACGCGGCGGAACGGGACTTCCCGGTCGACCGGGTCTCGGACCTCGTCGCCGACGCGGACACCTTCGTCTGGGTCGACTACACCGACCCGGTGCACGACGACCTCGTGCAGGTCGAACAGGAGCTCGGCATCCACGCCCTCGCCGTCGAGGACGCCGTCGAGCAGGGCCAGCGCCCGAAGCTCGACCGGTACCGCGACAGCCTGTTCCTCGTGGTCTACGACGTCGGCGGTCTCGGCGAGGACGGTGAGCTCGTCACCCACGAGGTGAAGGCGTTCGTCACCGAGCACGCCCTCGTCACCATCCACGGGGCCGACGTCGACACCGCCGCGATGGAGCACCGGCTCGACGCGAACGCGGACGTGGCCGAGCACGGTGTGCCGTGGCTCGTCTGGGCGTTGCTCGACGCCGTCGTCGACCACGCCACCGAGACCGTGGAGGACATCGAGCGACGGATCGACGACCTCGAGGACGACCTGTTCGAGCGGGGCAACGCCCGCGAACAGCAGATCCAACGCCGGTCGTTCCGCCTCCGCAAGGCCCTCGGCGTGCTGCGGCGGCTCGTCGTCCCGACCCGCGACAGCGTCGCATCGCTGCTGCACGGCGACGCGGAGACGATCTCGGACGGCATCCGGCCCTACTTCCGCGACGTCGAGGACCACCTGGTGTCGATCTCGGACTCCGTCGAGCAACTGCGCGACGCCGTCTCGAGTGTCCTCGACACGAACCTCAACCTGGCGTCGAACCGGCAGAACACCGTGATGAAGAAGGTGACGAGCTGGGCCGCGATCATCGCGATCCCCACCGCCATCACCGGCTTCTTCGGGCAGAACGTGACGTTCCCGGGCGAGGGTGCGTGGAGCGGGTTGTACGTCTCGCTCGCGCTCATCGTCGCGTCGTCGCTCGTGCTCTACCGCGTCTTCAAGGCCCGCGACTGGCTCTGACCGCGACCGCGCGTCGGAGCGCGAGCACCCCAGCGGCCCCGCGTCAGAGCGCCAGCGCGAGCACCCCGGCGACCACGGTGAGCGGCGCCGCGATGCACCCGAGCAGCATGTACTTGCCCCACGACAGGTGCACGCCCTCGGCCGACAGCCGTGCGTGCCACAGCAGGGTGGCGAGGGAGGCCCACGGCGTCACCAGGCACCCGGCGTTCACGCCGATGAGGAGCGCCGCGTACCGCACGGCCTCGTGACCGGCAGCGGGCTCGAGCACCAGGTACGCGGGCAGGTTGTCGATCGCGTTCGCCGCCACCGCTCCCCCGGCGCCGAGCAGCAGGAGCGGTCCGGTCCCGGTGCCGTCGCCGAGCGCCCGCACGATCGGGTCGGTGAGCCCGGTGCTGTGCAGGGTCTCGACCACGACGAAGAGCCCGGCGGCGAACAGCAGCGTCGACCACGGCACCCGCGACGGCCGGAGCTCGGCGGGCGACCGGAACGCCGCGACGACGACGAGCACGAGGGCACCGGCCACGGCGGCGATCCAGACCGTCACCCCGGCGGTCAGCGCCACGACGAGCGCGACGAGCACACCGGACGCCGCCCAGAACGACACCGGGTCGGACGGACGCCGCACCGACACCGGCGTGTAGCGCCCGAAGAGCTTGCCGCGGAACACCACGAGCAGGACGGCGCACGGCACGACGACCCCGGCGACGGCCGGCCAGGCCATCAGCCCGGCGAAGGGCAGCGGGCCGCCGAGGCCCATCCGGTCGACGGCGAGCAGGTTCGTCAGGTTCGACACCGGCAGCAGCAGGGACGCGGTGTTCGCGAGCCAGACGGTGGTGAGCGCGAACGGCATCGGCGGCAGCCCGACCCGGCGCGCCAGTGAGATCACGATCGGGGTGAGCAGCACCGCGGTCGTGTCGATCGACAGGAAGACGGTGCAGAGCACGGCGAGGACCACGACCGCGCCCCACAGCCCGATGGTGCGTCCGCCGCCGACACGTGCCGCGACGTCGGCGAGCCGGTCGAACACCCCGGCGTCCGCGGCTAGCTCGGCGACGATCGTCAGCCCGAGGACGAACCCGAGGACAGGCAGGACCCGTTCGGCCAGGACCCCGAGGTCGTCGAGCGGCAGCAGGCCGAGCGCGACGCACACCGCGCCGATGACGAGCAGCACTGCTCCGATGACGGCCTGACGCACGGGCGTTCCTCCACGAGTGCGCCGGGCAGGGTGTCCGGCGGCGCTCCAATGTACTGACCGGTAGCGTTGGCAGTACGACGACAGGAGGCCTCTGTGCGCAAGTTCATGTTCAACGGTGCGGTGTGGAGTTCGCTCATCAGCGGCTACAGCGTGCTCCAGACCACCCGCCAGGGACCCCGCGACTGGCGGCTCGCCCTGACGTGGGTCGCGTGGATCGCGACCACGATCGTGGCGATCGGCACGGTGGTCGAGGACGACCGCGCCGTCAAGGCGCGCCAGCCGTAGGTCGCGACCATCTGACGGACGGGAGGCCCGGTGCCAGCTGGCACCGGGCCTCCCGTCCGTCCCGTGTCGGGTCCGGAGCCCGTCAGCGCTCCGCAGGCGGGATGTCGGACGTCTGGATCGGACCGGTGAAGAGGGCCGCGCGGTCCTCCTGCCCCGGCGCGAACAGCGCCGAGTCGGCGGCGGTCGACGCCGTGCGCCGCCGCGGTGCGGTCTCGTCGACCATGAGCACGCGCTGGACCGGCAGGGCGTCGGGGTGGGTGCGCTGGATCCACTCGACGAGCTCCTCGCGGATGTAGCAACGCAGGTCGAACAGCGACGGGGCGTCGTGCGACGTCGCGAGGACCCGCACCCGCACGTACCCCTGCACGGCGTCGGTGACCTGCAGCACCTTGACCCGGCGGTCCCACAGCTCGGTGCGGTCGAGGATCCGGTCGAGTTCCTCGCGCATCTCGCCCGGACGGACCCGCCAGTCCAGGTCCATCTCGACGGCACCGAGCAGTTCGCTGTTGGTGCGCGTCCAGTTCTCGAACGGGGTGCTCGTGAAGTAGGTCGACGGCAGCACGAAGCGCCGGTCGTCCCAGAGGTGCACGACCACGTAGGTGAGGGTGATCTCCTCGATCCGCCCCCACTGCTGCTCGACCACGACGACGTCGTCGACGCGGATCGACCCGGAGAACGCGAGCTGCATGCCCGCGAAGACGTTGCCGAGCGTCGACTGCGCCGCCAGACCCGCGACGACCGAGATGAGTCCGGCGCTCGCGAGCACGCTCGCGCCCGCCGCCTCGACCCCGTCGAAGGTGAGCAGGATCGCGCCGACGGCGATGATGACGAGCACGGCGACGGTCAGCCGCCGGATGATGAGGACCTGTGTGCGGATGCGGCGGGCCTGGCGGTTGTCGGGGACGTCGATGCGGAACCGGTGCAGGCCGAGGTCCTCGAGGAAGATCGCGATCTGGCACGCCAGCCAGCAGCCCACCGCGATCGTGACGATGAGGAACCCGTGCACGACCTCGTCACGCCACGGGTACGCGTCGGCGTCGCGCGGGACGCTCGAGGTGAACGCGATCCAGAGCAGGACCACGAGCAGGGTGGTGCGGAACGGGTGCTTCGCCCGGCGCGAGAGCACGCCGGCCCACCGTTCCCGTCGCGCGACCGTCCGCAGCACCAGGTGCAGGACGACCGCGGCGACGGCGGTGATGAGGAGGGCGAACCCGATCGCGACCAGGAGTCGGAGGAGGATGTCCATCCCTCCATGCAAGCAACGAAACGACAGGCGTCGTTCAGAAAACCGGCCCAGGACGCGACCGAGGCCCGGTGCGCACGACGCGCACCGGGCCTCCTGTCCGACCTGCTGACTACTTGCCGGACGTGAGCGAATCGACGAAGTCCTGGTGCTCGGAAGCCCACTTCTCCGTGATCGCGGGGTACTCGCTGGCCTTCGCGCCGCTGTTCACGAGCGCGTTCTCGAGCGAGTAGAGGGTGTCGGAGTCCATCGAGAAGTCCTCCATCCACTTCGACGCCTGCGGGAAGTCCTGCTCGAAGTCCTTCTTGGCGATCGTGTGGATCTCCTCGTTCTTGCCGAGCGCACCCTTCGGGTCCTTCAGGTCCTTGATCGGGAAGGCGTCGTACGCCCAGTGCGGACGCCACAGCGTCACGACGACGTCCTCCTTCTTCGCGATCGAGGCCTTGAGGTCGGCGAGCATCGCCGGCGTCGAACTCGTGATGAAGTCCATGCCGTCCAGGCCGTACTGCGGGATGACCTGGTCGGACACGACCTTCGTCTCACCGGCGGCCGGCTCGATGCCGATGATCTTGTTGCCGAACTCGGACGCGTGCGCCTTGAGCTCGTCGATCGAGTCGATGTCCGAGTACTTCGGCACCGCCAGTTCCAGCGACGCCTGCTCGTTCCAGGCGCCGAGGTCCGTCAGGTCCTTGCCGTAGGTGTCCATGTACTCCTTGTGCGTGTTCGGCAGCCAGGTGTCGAACACCACGTCGTAGTCGCCGGACGCGAGGCCGGTGTAGGCGGGTGCGACGTCGGAGTTCGTGAGCTGGACGTCGTAGCCCTTCTGCTCCAACACGTACTTCCAGAGGTAGCTGGCGGCGGTGTCCTCGTCCCAGCCGTTGAAGACGACGACGTGCATCGACTTCTGGTCGCCGTTGTCGACGGTGCCGGAGGCCCCGTAGTAGCCGGGCGGCATGCAGGCGGACAGGCCGACGGCGGTGGCGACGGCGAGGACGGCCGCCGCGAGGGTGCGCTTGGTTCGCTTGGTTCGCTTCATGGTCTGGTCCTTCCTCACGCGCTGGTCGTCTGCGGCTCGCGCCGGCGGTCGGCCGGGGCTGCCTCGGTGGTGGCGGCGGTCTGGGCGGTCGCCGCGTTCGGCGTCGCGGTCACGGTGGGCTTGCGCTTGCGCTTCCACGGCCGGGAGGCACCGCTCGCGTCGCCGCCGAGCGCTGCGGTCAGGCGGTCCAGCAGGATCGCCAGGACCACGACCGACAGGCCGGCTTCGGCCCCGAGCCCGACGTCGATGCGGTTCAGCGAGGCGACGATCTGCTCGCCGAGGCCGCCGGCGCCGACCATGCCGGCGATGACGACCATCGACAGCGACAGCATGATGACCTGGTTGACGCCGGCCATGATGCTGGCCTTCGCCAACGGCAGCTGGATCTGACGGAGGATGCGCCACGGGCTCGACCCGAAGGCGGCACCGGCCTCGACGACCTCGCTCGGGACGCCGCGGATGCCGAGCTCGGTGAGCCGGACGCCGGGGGCCATCGCGAAGACGATCGTCGCGACGATGCCGGGGACGACACCGACGCGGAACAGCAGCAGCGCCGGGATCAGGTAGACGAACGCCGGCGTCGTCTGCATGAAGTCCAGGACCGGGCGGATGATCCGGCTCGCGGCGTCGGACCGGGCGGCCCACACCCCGAGCGGGATGCTGAGGACGACGGCCAGGCCGGCGGCGACCACGACGAGCGCGAGGGTGTTCATCGCGTTCGTCCACTGTCCGACGCTGACGATGAACAGCAGACCGATGGCCGCGCCGAGCGCGAGTTTCCAGCCCTTCGCCAGGAACGCCAGCACGACGAGGACCGCGACGACGACCCAGAACGGCGGGGTGGACAGGAAGTACTCCATCCACGCGTCCATCCACGTGAACACGTAGCGGACGACGTCGAAGAAGCCGGACAGGTAGGTCGTGATCCAGTCGACGACCGCAGCGACCCAGGTGCCGAGGGGCAGGTGGAAGTCACCGAAGGAGTTGGTACCGGGGGTGATCATGCGTGGTCTCCTTCGATGGCGGGCTCGCCGGTGTGGGCAGGCGTCTCGCCGGTCGCGGCGAGGGTCGAGTCCATGTCGGAGTCGGAGATGCGCGTGACCGGTTCGAGGACCGGGATCGGCATCGTCGCGGTCGGCACGTTGCCGAGCGCGGCCAGCAGGGTCACACGCGGGACGACGCCGAGCAGGCGCTCCTCGTCGTCGACCACGGCGATCGGCAGGGGTGACTCGACGGCGAGCTCGAACAGGTCGGTCAGCGCGGTGTCGGGGGCGACCCGGGCGTACTCGGTGTTCACGATCGCGTCGAGGTTCGTGTCGCCGGCCTTCACCTGGCGCATCACGTGCCGGTCGCGGACCCAGCCCTCGAGCTTCCGGCCACGACCGGTGACGAAGAGCGCGGCGGTCTGCAGGTCGCGCATGGTGCGCAGTGCGCCACGAGGACCCACGGTCAGCGGGACGGTGGCGCGGGCCGGTTCCATGACGCTCGCGGCGGTGAGCACACGGGCACGGTCGACGTCCTGCACGAACTGGGCGACGTAGTCGTTCGCCGGGTCGGTGAGGATGTCCTCCGGCGACCCGATCTGCACGATCCGGCCGTCGCGCATCACGGCGATCCGGTCGCCGAGGAACATCGCCTCGTTGAGGTCGTGCGTGATGAAGACGATGGTCTTGCCGAGCCGCTGCTGCAGGTCGACGAGCTGCTCCTGCATCTCGCGGCGGATGAGCGGGTCGAGCGCGCTGAACGCCTCGTCCATGAGCAGGACGTCGGTCTCGGCGGCGAGGGCGCGGGCGATGCCGACGCGCTGCTGCATGCCGCCGGACAGCTCGTCGGGCTTCGCGTCGGCCCAGACGTCCAGGCCGACCAGGTCGATGACCTCACGGGCCTTCGCGAGGCGCGTCGTCTTGTCGACGCCGTTCACCTCGAGGCCGTACGCGACGTTCTCGAGCACGGTGCGGTGCGGCAGCAGGGCGAAGTGCTGGAACACCATCGACACGCTGGACCGGCGGATGTCGCGGATCCCCTTCGGCGTCGCGCCGGTGACCGTGCGGCCGCCGATCTCGACGCTGCCGGCGGTGGGCTCGAGCAGGCCGTTGAGCATCCGGATGAGGGTCGACTTGCCGGAGCCGGACAGCCCCATGACGACGAAGATCTCGCCGGGTCGGACGTCGAAGGACGCGTCGATGACCGCGGCGGATCCCTGCTCGCGGACCTCGTCGCGGGTGGCACCGGCGGCGAGGCGGCGGACGGCCTCGGCCGGTCGGCGGCCGAACACCTTGTAGACGTCGCGGACGCTGACCGCCGGCGACGTGGTGGGGTCCGGGGACGTGCCGGTGGGGTCCGGCGACGGGGTGTGCCGGCTCTCGGGTGGTGCGATGGACAACTGGGCTCCTCGCGTCGCCACGGCGAACGAGCGCGCGTGCGGCGACGGTGTGGTTGCGGACGGGTCGTCCGGGACGGTGCGCGCGGCCACGTCGAGCCCCGCGCAACGGCGCAGAGCGAGCGATCACGCACGCAGGGACCACGCTCGGGGCGGTCCCGGTCCGGCCGACCGTACGGCCCCGGCACTACTGGCCGTGGACGCGTCCTGGTCGTCGTGTCCCCGACCATCGGGCCTGTGGGGACGTTCAAACCTAACGGTGTCTTGTCCCCCGATCACAATCGACGTCCGCCGGAATCCCGGCACCGCTGTACCCCGTCGTCGGCGTGTCGCCCACGCACATGGGGATCGCGATCGTGACCGTCTCGTTACAGATCAGCTCGTTCGGAGGTTTGTGTGCCGCCCCGGTTCCGTGCGCATGTAGGTTGGCGCGCATGACAGCGCAGAACGACACGGGCGTGAACCGTGCTCCGGCGAACGACTTCTCGCACGAGCAAGAGGGCTACCAGCACGGTCTGAAGCCCCGGCAGCTGCAGATGATCGCGATCGGTGGGGCCATCGGCACCGGACTCTTCCTCGGTGCGGGTGGACGACTCCACACCGCGGGCCCCGCGCTCGCGCTGACCTACCTGATCTGCGGCATCTTCGCGTTCTTCATCCTGCGCGCCCTCGGCGAGCTCGTGCTGCACCGTCCGTCGTCGGGGTCGTTCATCTCCTACGCCCGCGAGTTCTACGGCGAGAAGTTCGCCTACGCCGCCGGCTGGATGTACTTCCTGAACTGGGCGATGACCTCGATCGTCGACACCACCGCCGTCGCGATCTACCTGCAGTACTGGTCCGCGTTCACCGCCGCACCGCAGTGGCTCCTCGCGTTGATCGCCCTGGTCGTCGTGCTCGCCGCCAACATGGTCGCGGTCAAGGTGTTCGGCGAACTCGAGTTCTGGTTCGCGCTCATCAAGGTCGCGGCACTCGTCGCGTTCCTCGTCGTCGCGATCATCTGGCTCGTCTTCGCGTTCCCGGTCGAGGCCGGCGGCGAAGCCGTCCGCACGGGCTTCTCGATCTGGGGCGACAACGGCGGACTGTTCCCGAACGGGCTGCTCCCCGCGGTCATCGTGATCCAGGGTGTCGTCTTCGCGTACGCGGCGATCGAGCTCGTCGGCACCGCGTCCGGTGAGACGCAGAACACCGAGAAGGTCATCCCCCGCGCCATCAACTCCGTCGTGTTCCGCATCGCGGTCTTCTACGTCGGGTCGATCATCCTGCTCTCCCTGCTCCTGCCGTACACGGCGTACAAGGAGGGCGAGAGCCCGTTCGTGACGTTCTTCTCGTCGCTCGGCAACCCGCAGGTCGGGTCGATCGTCGGCGGCATCATGAACTTCGTCGTGCTCACGGCGGCACTGTCGTCGCTCAACGCCGGCCTGTACTCGACCGGTCGCGCCCTGCACTCGATGGGCATGAACGGCTCGGCGCCGAAGTGGACCACCAAGATGTCGAAGGGCGGAGTGCCGTACGCCGGCATCCTGCTCACCGCCGGCTTCACCGTCGCCGGCGTCGTCCTGAACTACTTCGTCCCGAGCCAGGCGTTCGAGATCGCGCTGAACATCGCGAGCCTCGGCATCATCACGGCGTGGGGCACGATCATCCTCTGCCAGATGCGGCTCCGGTCGTGGGCGAAGCAGGGACTGGCGAAGGAGCCGTCCTTCAAGCTGCCCGGCGCCCCGGTGACCGCGTGGCTCACGCTGGCGTTCCTGGCGTCGGTCATCGTGCTGATGGCGATCGACTACCCGGTCGGCACCTACACGATCGCGTCCCTCGTGATCGTCATCCCGCTGCTTGTCGTCGGCTGGTTCCTGCAGCGCGACCGCATCCTGCGCATCGCCTCGCTCCGACAGGGCGTCACCGGTCCGTACCCGATCGGTGTCCGTGACCCGGCGAACCAGGTCCGTCGCGACGGTGAGGACGGCGGCGAGCAGAAGGGGTCCGACGACACCGTCTGATCTGTCCCCGGAGCGCAGCACGTCGCGCGCCGAGTGCAGTGGGTCCGGCACCCGTCGGTACGATCGGCGGGTGCCGGACCGCTCTGTCTCCCCCGCGTCAGTCCCACCCACCCTCGATCTCCGGCTCAGCTGGCGAGGCGCGTACGGACACCTCCGGGTGTTCCCCGACCGCCTCGAGGCCGAGACCGACTACGAGCGCGAGGCGCGGGTCTCCGTGCCGATGGACGCGGTGTCGGGGTGGCGCCTCGGACCGTGCGACGAGGACGCCGTCTGCGTCGAGTTCGTCACGGAGCCGGAGACGTTCCGCGTGCTGCTCGACACCTCGGACGAGCAACTCGCCGCGCTGGCGATCCAGAAGGTGCTCGGACCGCCGCTCACCACCGGCTGACGGTCCACGGGCGCTGCGCTCAGCCGTCGCCCTCCGGGGCGAACTGCGTGACGCGGAACGTGGCGCCCTGCGGGTCCCGCAGCTCGGCCGCACGCGTCCACGGGCCCTGCCAGGTGCCGAGCACAGTCCCGCCGAGCTCCTCGGCCCGTGCGGCGGCGGCGTCACGGTCCGCCACGCTGAACGACACGTGCCAGTCGTCCGGCCCGTCGTCGAGTCGGGCGAGGGCGCCGATGACGTCCGCGAAGCCCTCCGGTGCGCCGACCTGCCGCTGCCGGATGTCGGGGTCGGAGGTGGCCGCGAGGTGGTCCCCGTAGCCGGGCAGCCGGACCATGGCGCTCGGGCCCTCCTCGATGCCGGAGACCCGCCAGCCGAACAGCTGCTCGTAGAACGAGATCGCCTGCTCCGGCTCGGTCGAGCGGAGGTCACTGAAGACCCAGCCGCCGGGCGCGTTGATGTGCTGCGACCCGAGCCGGTCGCGCGCTTGCCAGAGTCCGAACGCCGCACCGCGCGGATCGACGCAGTCGACGCTGCGGCCCGCGGCGCCACCCGGCCCGGCGTCCTCCGCCGGAGCGGCGGCGCCACCGAGCTCGACGACCCGAGCGGCCACCGCCTCGGCGTCGTCCACGGCGATGTACGTCGTCCACGACGCCGGCTCGTCACCCGAGGCGATCGCGCCGACCTCTTGTCCGTCGATGCTCACGATCCGGTACGAGCCGGGGGCACCGGGCGGCAGGCGCTCCTCGAAGTCCCAGCCGAACAGACCGCCGTAGAACGCCTGGGCGGCGTCCGGGTCCGGGTGTCGTCCGTCGATCCAGCTCGGCACGCCCTGCGGGTAGGTGCGAGGGGTCTGGTCCGTCATGGTGTCTCCCGAGGTCGCCGACGCCCGGGTCGGATGCCCCAGGTCTACCGGTGACCGCCGACGTCGGCCGGGTCGGTCGCCGAGCCGGTCGCCGGGCCTGTCGTCGGGTCCGTCGTCGGATCAGTCGTCGGTGTCGACCTGGTCGGTGACGACGTCGCCCGAACCGGCGTCGATCCGGACGCTGTGCTTGGTGCCGGACCCGTCGACGACGTCACCCTCCCAGACCACCTTGCCGAGGTGGTCGTCGAGGCCGAGCTCGGTGATCGCACCGGCGTGCAGGTCCTCGAAGGCGCTGACGGCCTTGCTGACGTCGAGGTCGGCCGCTGCGACGAACCGGTCGTGCTCGGGACGGTCGTCGGTGTCCGCCGCCTCCGTCTGCGGGGTACCGGTCACCCCGGTGCCGGCGGCGTCGGTGTGCACCTCGTGCTCGGTGCCGTCCTTCGTCACGACGAGGACCTCGTACGCGCTGCCACGCTGCTCCTGCTCGACCGAGATGACGGTGCCGGAGCCGACGCTCCCGCGTGCGGTCGCGACGGCGGCGAGCAGGGCGTCGTTCGACGTGGCCGAGGCAGCGGTCGCGGACGCGCCACCCGACGTGCCGGTGGTGGCGCCCGTCGCGGCCGATCCGTTCGAGGACGACGCCGCCGAGTCGGACGACCCGTCGGTGGAGCAGCCGGTGAGGGCGAGCGCGGCCACGACGGGCAGGGCGGCGAGGGCGGCGACGCGGCGGGCGGAGGGCTTCTGGAGCTGGGTGCGGAAGGTCATGGGACGAGCATGTCGGCGGGGTGCTGAAGCAGACCTGAAGCCGCCTGTTCAGCCGCCGAGTGCGATGCGCACGACGAACCGCGCCCCGCCGAGCGGCGAGTCCGCGACCGTCGCCTCGCCGCCGTGCGCCCGGACGGCGTCCCGCACGATCGCCAGTCCGAGGCCGGCACCACCGGCGTCGCGGCTGCGGGCCTCGTCGAGCCGGACGAACCGCTCGAACACCCGGTCGCGCTCGGCCGCCGGGATCCCGGAGCCGTCGTCGTCCACGGTCAGCACCGCCGCGCCGTCCTGCTCGACCAGGGCCACCGCGACGCGCGACGTGGCGTGCCGGACGGCGTTGTCGACGAGGTTCCGGACCACGCCGGTGAGGAGCCGTTCGTCGCCGAGCACGCGTGCGGCGGAGATCCCGGAGCCGTCGACCCGGATCGCACGGTCACCGGTCGCACCAGCCGGCACCCGGGCCCGCGTCCGCGCGACGGCGTCGAGTGCGAGGTCGTCGAGGTCCACGGGACGACGGACACCCGCGCCGCCCTCGTCGAGCCGTGACAGCTCGAGCAGCCCGGTGACGAGGTCCTGCAGGCGCACGGCCTCGGACCGCACGACGTCGGAGAACTCGGCCACGTCCGTCCGGTCCGGGTACGCGACGGCGACCTCGGCGTGCTGGCGGAGGGACGCGATCGGCGACCGCAGCTCGTGCGAGGCGTCGGACACGAACTGCCGCTGCCCCGCCGCGGATCGGTCGAGCCGGTCGAGCATGGCGTTCATGGTGGTCGCGAGCCGGGCGATCTCGTCGCCGGTGTCCGGCACGACCACGCGGGCATCGGGCTGCGCGGCACGGATCGTCTCGACCTCGGTGCGCATCCGTTCCACGGGCCGCAACGACCGCCCGGTCACGGACCAGGTCACGATCCCGAGCACGAGGACGAGCACCGGCACCCCGACGGCGAGGAGCACCACGGCGGTCCGGATCGCGGTGTCGGTCTGCTCGAGGGAGACGCCGTACACCAGGGTCGCCTCACCCCCACCGGGCAGGTCGACGTCGTCGGCGACGAGCAGCCAGCGTTCGCCGTCGTGCGACCACCGGGACTCGTCGGCGGTCGACAGGGCCGGAGCGTCGGCGTCCTCACCGTGTGCGAGGACCGAGCCGCCGTCACCGACCACCTGCACCAGGACGTCCTCGTAGTCGGTCACCGCACCGGCACCGTCGGACTCGACCCGTGACGACACCTGTTCGAGTCCGGCCTCGGCGGACGTCCGCACCCCGTCGAGCAGCACCAGGCGGAGCACCACGACGAACCCCACGGCGCCGACGACCAGGGCGGCGAGCACGACCACGCCGGCGCCGAGCGTGGTCCGCGCGCGCACGGACCGGAAGCGGCGTGTGCGCCCCGTCCCCCGGTCAGCCACCGTCGGCCGCCAGTCGGTAGCCCGCACCGCGGACGGTCTCGAGTGACGTCCGTCCGAACGGCCGGTCGAGCTTGCGCCGGAGGTGCCCGACGTACACCTCGACGATGTTCGGGTCGCCCTCGAAGTCGACGTCCCAGACGTTCTCGATCACCTCGCGCTTCGAGCACACCTGCCCGGAGCGCCGCGCGAGGTACTCGAGCACCGCGAACTCCCGGCTCGTCAGGTCGACGGGGGTCCCGGCACGCGCCACGGTCCGTGCGGCCGGGTCGACGACCAGGTCGCCGAGGGTCAGTACCGCCGGGCGTTCGCGCGCACCACGGCGGACGAGCGCGCGCAGCCGGGCGACGAGGACCGGGTGCGAGAAGGGCTTCGTGACGTAGTCGTCGGCGCCGGCGTCGAGGGCCTCGACCTGGTCCCACTCGCCGTCCTTGGCGGTGAGCATGAGCACCGGCGTCCAGTCCTGGTCGGCCCGGAGCTGGGCGCAGACCGCCCATCCGCTCATCCCGGGCATCATCAGGTCGAGGACGATCGCGTCGTAGCGGAACTCGCGGGCGTGCCACAGGCCGTCGACGCCGTCGTGGGCGACGTCGACCGCCCACCCCTCGGCCTCGAGGCCGCGACGGACGCCGTCGGCGAGCCGCACCTCGTCGTCGACCACCAGGACACGCATGGCGACGATCCTGCCGTGCCGCCCTGAAGCAGCGCTGAAGCGACGCCCGACGGCGAACGCCGAACGGCTCAGACCAGCAGCAGGATCCCGGCGACGACCGCGGCCACGGCGATGGCGAGCGCGATGAGCAGCAGCACGAGGTGCACCGTGTAGAACGTCGTCGGCTTGCCAGCAGCGTCACGCGCGCGGGTGTCCTTCGCGACGCGCTGGAAGAAGCGCGGCCAGGTGACGACGTTGAAGACGGCACCGATGAACAGGACGACTGCGGCGAAGACGAGCACCGTCCGAGTCTAGACAACGAGTGTCGGTGGTGCTCGGCCGCCCCCAACGCGGCCGAGTCCCATCCGACGAGCCACAGGATCTGTAGCACTTGCTACAAACCCTACACGGGCGTCGGGAGACCGTCGAGTCACCCCTTCGGGCTACGCGGAGTCGAGCGCCGACTCGGCCTCGGCGAGGACGGCTCGCTCGGCATCGGTCAACGGCGCACGCGTCCGCCGGAGCCCGTCGTTGACCTCGACGATCGCGCGGCTCAACCGCGTGGCGGGATCCTCGGTCGACGGGTAGGCGTTGTCGGCACCGATCCGCGCGTGCAGCGGCGCGAGACGCCGCAGCGCCGCGTCGACCCGCCGGGTGCGCCGACGTCGCGAGACCCGGTGTCCGACGACGAGCAGCAGCATCCCCGTCGAGACGCAGATCACGGCGCCGGGCGTCGTGACGTCGTACGGCAGCGCGAGGGAGCGCATCCGGTCGAGGTCCCCCGTGACGTGCGCCAGGTCCATGACCACGACGACGACCATCCGGACGACCCCCAGCACGCCGCCGAGCACCAGGACCCACAGTCCGACCAGGTCCGTCGTCGTCCGGGCCTCGCGCAAGCGGAGGACGCAGATGAGGCCCGTCGCGCCGAGCGCCACCCCGAGGTACACCGTCTGCGCGATCGAGTAGACGGTCGCGGCCGGGTGCGACCCGGCGTCGAGCATGAACGTCGTCGTGGTGGCGGGCTTGTCCAGCACCGAGAAGGCGACGACCACCACGACCACCACCGCGGCGCACGACACCACGATCGCGTTCCGGAGCCACGGCCGGGCTGCCCCGACCGCCTTCGCCACGCCCCAGAGCAGCGTGCTCGTACCGGCGACCATCAGGCAGTCGCTGACCACGGTGACCACGTTGAAGCCACCGAGCAGTGGGTCGAGCCACCGGTACAGCGGATCGACGTTCGTGACGATGGTGCCGGCGAACAGCAGGAAGGTCACCGCCAGGGTGCGGTCCTGCCCGCGTTGCAGGACGAAGAGCGCGATCGTCCCGGCGATGAGCAGCACCGCCTGGACGACGGCGACGATCACCCGAAGACCCCGCGGAAGGCGCTCGGGCGGCCGCGGTGTCGCCGGATGAGCGACGCGAGTGCGTCGGCGAAGACCTCGGCCTCGTGTTCGTACGCGTTCGAGAACATCCCCCGCGCCAGCGCCCGCTCGACCTTGTACTCGGGCAGGTCCGGGATGACGTCGCGGATGTAGGCCGACTGGGGCGCGTGCTCCTGGTGCCGGTGCAGGACGTGGCCGAGCTCGTGGCCGATGACGAACGCCCGGAAGGTCGGCGACGCGGTCGGTGAGATCATGATCAGGTGGGCGTGCTCGAGCGTCGCGACGAAGCCGCACACGGGCTCCGTCGCCAGGAACGCCTCTTCGCGGACGACGATGGGCTTGTCCACGACGACGGCTGCGGCTGCGACGGCCTGGTCGACGTCGGACCACCCCTCGACCGCACCGCGTGCCCAGAAGGACTCGAGCAGCGGGTCGGTCACGCCACGGTCCCGCGCTGTGATTCCTCCTCGAGCACCTCGGCGATGCGCCGCAGCGCCTCGGGTGAGAGCTCGCCGGGGAAGGTGCGTGCAGCGAACCCGCTCACGCGGGCGGAACGCAGGGAGCGGACGAGGGCGAGCTGGGCGCCGATGCGCTCGGGGACGTCGCTGTCCTCGAGCAGGAAGCGCTCGTCGACCTCGAAGAACCCGGCGAGCAGCCGCAGGAGCTCGGTGTCGCGGTTGCGTCGGCCGTCGCCGGAGAGCATGTAGGTCCACTTCGCCCGCGAGAGCGAACCGCCGTGGGCGGCGACGTACTCCTCGATCGAGGCGAACGGCACCGGAGCACCACGCTGGGACTCCTCGAAGTCGAGCAGCAGGTTGATGCGCCGTGCGAGTTCGGCGGCGTCCAGGACCCCGCCCCTCGGATCACCTGTCTCCATGTCGGACTCCTCCCCAGCCGTGCGTGCACGACATCGTAGCGCGGCGGACACGGTGCACGCCGTTAGCCTCGTGGGCATGGCCCGCAGCTTCCCCGCGACGATCGCCGAGCCGGTCGAGCACGAGATCGTCATCACGAAGTCGCGGTTCATCACCACGGTCACCCCCGTGTCGGACGTCGCGGACGCCGAGCGGGTCATCGCCGAGGTGAAACGCCGCCACTGGGACGCCCGGCACAACTGCACCGCGATGGTCACCGGCACCCTCGGCGACCAGGCCCGGTCGTCGGACGACGGAGAACCGTCGGGCACGGCGGGCGTGCCGATGCTCGAGGTGCTCCGCCGCCGCGACCTCACCGACGTGGTCGCCGTCGTGACGCGCTACTTCGGCGGCGTGAAGCTCGGCGCCGGCGGACTCGTCCGCGCCTACTCGACCTCGGTCTCCGAGGCCCTCGACACCGCCGCGCTCGTCCGACGCGAGGCGCTCACGCAGGTGCACTTCGACGCCCCGCACGCCGAGGCCGGCCGGCTCGACAACGTCCTGCGCGACTGGGTCCGGCACCACCACGCGACCCTCGGTGCGACGGCCTACGGGCGCGCGGCGACGTTCGAGGTCTGGGTGCCCGCCGACGCGCTCGCGATCCTGACCGCGGACCTCGCAGCGGCCTCCGCCGGCGCCGTCGACCTCGTCGTCGGTGCGGAACGGATCGTCGACGTCGCCGCCGACTGAATCCGACCGCCGGGAGCACCTCGGGCGTGTCCCGTTCGGAACGCGTGCACACTCCCGGAACGCACGAAGGCCCCGACTCGATGAGTCGGGGCCTACGTGGTCGTGGTGCACCCCCTCGGACTTGAACCGAGAACCCACTGATTAAGAGTCAGTTGCTCTGCCAATTGAGCTAGAGGTGCATGTTCCGGCTTCCGTGCCGCAACGGGAATCAACAATAGCATGGGTTCTGCGCGCTCACGACCACTCGTGGGCACCAAGCGAACAGGAGCACCATGACCGACCGTCTCGCCGCCGGCGACACCGCCCCCGACTTCACGCTGCCGGACCAGGACGGCGTCGAACACTCGCTCGCCGCACTGCGGGGCAAGAAGGTCATCGTGTACTTCTACCCGGCCGCGTCCACCCCCGGGTGCACCACCGAGGCCTGCGACTTCCGCGACAACATGTCGTCGCTGCAGGCAGCCGGCTACGAGGTCCTCGGCGTCTCGAAGGACGAGCAGTCGAAGCTCAAGACGTTCCAGCACGAGCAGGCACTCACGTTCCCGCTGCTGAGCGATCCTGACCTGGCGGTGCACCAGGCCTACGCCGCGTGGGGCGAGAAGAACAACTACGGCAAGATCGTGACCGGCACGATCCGCTCCACGATCGTGGTCGACGAGGACGGCAGCGTGCGGCTGCCGCTCTACAACGTCAAGGCGACCGGACACGTGGCGAGCCTGCGGAAGAAGCTCGGCCTGGTCTGAGGACCGGACCACAGGGCGGACGGGAGGCCCGTGGCGGCGTCGCCACGGGCCTCCCGTCCGTCTTTCGGTCGCGTCTACTCGGCCGGACGCGCGAGCGCGGCCGTCACCGACCGCGACAGCACGAACGTGATGCCGAGCAGGGCGGGGATCAGCAGGACCCAGCCGACCGCCGGCTCGCGGAAGACACCCTGGAACGCGCCGATCGCGATCGCACCCTGCAGGACCTGCCAGACGATGATCCCCGAGCGCACCCAGGCACGACGCTTCCACAGGCCGTTCAGGAGCGCACCGAGCCAGAGCGCCGCGACGGCCGACAGGATCGTCAGGGCAATCCCGGACGCCAGGCTCGACGCCGGCGCGACGATCAGCTCGACGACCAGGACGACGGTGACCACGACGAGCGCCGCGAACTCGAGGCCGACCACCACCAGCAGGCCGATCAGCGCGCGTGAGCGTCGCTCAGGACGGTCGACCGCGGTCGGGTCGTCATCGTGCACAGTGATCCTCCAGCATCGGAACCCTTGATTTGCCCCTACCAGTATGGAACGATATTCGAGGTCGTTTGGACGGCACGATGTGGTGTGCGTCTCCCGTGGTTCGTCGCTCCTCCCCCGAGCGTCACGCGGGCGTCAGACTCGCTTCCAGCGGACTCCTCCCCACAGTTGTCCCCTCATGCCTCATGCATGATCAGCGTTCCGATCCCCCGAACCCCGGCCCCGGCCTGCCGTTCGAGCATCGACATCAAGGAGCACCACACATGGACTGGCGTGACAAGGCAGCTTGCCTCACCGCGGACCCCGAGCTCTTCTTCCCCGTCGGGAACACCGGGCCCGCCGTCGATCAGATCGAGAAGGCCAAGTCGGTCTGTGCACGCTGCACGGTCACCGAGATGTGCCTGCAGTACGCACTCGAGAACAACCAGGACTCCGGTGTCTGGGGTGGCCTCAGCGAGGACGAGCGTCGTGCGCTGAAGCGTCGCGCCGCCCGCGCCCGCCGCGCTTCCTGACCCAGGTCGGTTCCCGCAGGACACACCGACGCCCGTCGTCCCTTCGGGGGCGGCGGGCGTCGTCGTGCGCGTGGAGCGCGGGGGCGCGGGGCGGCACGCCGTGCGCTGGTCCTCGGGGTTCCACAACATGCCGCGCGCTGACCGTCGAGGTTCCAAAACACGCGCGATCGCACGCCGAGATGCGCAGATTTCGGAACCTCACGAGCGGGCGCGGCGCGCCCAGGGGCTAGGCGGGAGCGGTCAGCCAGCGGAACGGGATGGTGATCGTCACCTCGGTGCCGCTGCCGGTCAGGGTGTGCCAGTCGATCGTGCCGCCGAGCTCGCCCTGGATGAGCGTGCGGACGATCTGGGTGCCGAGGCCCGACCCGACCTTCCCCTCGGGCAGACCCACGCCGTTGTCACGGACCTCGATCTCCAGGTGGTCGTCGAACCGGCGGGCGACGATCTCGACCTCGCCGTCGCGGCCGTCCAGCCCGTGCTCGACGGCGTTCGTGACGAGCTCGGTGAGCCCGAGTGCGAGCGGCGTGGCAGCCTCGGACGGCAGCACCCCGAACTCGCCGGTCTTCTTCGGGTGCACGGTCGTGTTGTGCGACGCGGCGACCTCGGTGACGAGCTTGAGCACCGAGTCGAAGACGTCGTCGAAGTCGACCGTCTGGCTCAGGCCGCTCGACAGCGTGTCGTGCACGACCGCGATGGCTGCCACGCGGCGCATGGCGTTCTGCAGCGAGGTCCGTGCCTCGTCGGAGTGCGTCCGACGAGCCTGGATGCGCAGCAACGACGCCACCGTCTGCAGGTTGTTCTTGACGCGGTGGTGGATCTCGCGGATCGTCGCGTCCTTGGTGATGAGCTCGCGCTCCTGGTGCCGGAGCTCGGACACGTCGCGGCAGAGCACGATCGCGCCGATGCGGTCGCCGTGGTCGCGGAGCGGGATCGACCGCAGCGACACCGTCACGCCCTTCGACTCGATGTCGGCCCGCCACGGAGCGCGGCCGGTGACGACGAGGGGCAGGGATTCGTCGACGTCGAGCTGCGCGCCGATGAGCTCGGTGGTGACCTCGGCGAGGGACTTCCGTTCGAGCTCCCCCTCGAAGCCCATCCGGTTGAAGGCGCTCAGGCCGTTCGGGCTGGCGAACGTCACGATGCCGGCGGTGTCGAGGCGCAGCAGACCGTCACTGGCGCGCGGGGCGCCGCGGCGCGGACCGGCCGGGGCACCGAGGTCGGGGAAGTCGCCCGTCGCGATCATGCCGAACAGGTCGTTCGCACTCGCGGTGAAGTTCAGTTCCTGACGGCTCGGCGTCCGCATCTCGTCCTGGTTGGAGTGCCGCGTGACGACGGCGATCGGACGCTCGGTGGTCTCTGCGCTCTTGGCGCTGAGGCGTCGCAGCACCGGGATCGCACGGACCCGGGTGGGGGTGTCCTCGTACCAGTCGGGCTCGGCCGAGTCGACGACGCGGGCGCCGGCGAAGCTCTCGGTCACCTGACCGCGCCACTCCTCGCGGATCTCCTGCCCGACGATGTCGCGGTAGAACAGCGTGGCGGCGGAACTCGGTCGGGCGTGTGCCACGGCGACGAACGAGCCGTCCTCGGCAGTCGGCACCCACAGCACCATGTCGGCGAAGGACAGGTCGGCGAGGAGCTGCCAATCCCCCACGAGCAGGTGGAGCCACTCCACGTCGGCTTCGGAGGAACGGCCTTGCGCGAGGACGAGGTCACTGAGGGTCGACACCCAGCCAGTCTAGGTGCGCCGACTTGTGGAGAACGTCGTCCTTTCCACAGGCCCAGCAGCTTTGCATTTCTCATGTTGCACGCCCCATACGCTCGCTCCAGCAACGGAAGGGGCAGGGGTGGCGGAGCAGGCACGCCGGATCGACCACACGACGACGACGGCACACTCGCCGCCACTGACGATCGTCGAACCGCAACCGGTCGAGGAGCCGGCGAGCGGCCCACCGGACCCGGCGGACACCGCACGCGCCCTGGGACTGTGCGTCGCCGAAGTCCTGACCGGGGCCCGCGAGGTCGACAGCATCGCCCGCTGGATCACCGACGACGTGCACCGACACCTGCAGCAACGTGCAGCCGTGGCCGCGCACGCCCGCTCGGTGCGCCGACGGTCGCGGAGCCGAGCGGTGCTGCGGGTCGGCAGCGTGCTCGTCTGCCGACCGGCGGACGGCGTCGCCGAGGCGACCGTCGTCGTGCACACGCGCAGTCATGCACGCGCCGTGGCGATGCGGTTGGAGACGCGGGACGGGAGGTGGCGGGCGACCGCGATCGGCGTCCTGTAGGTGCCTGACGCGGACGGGAGGCCCGTGGCGGTGTCGCCACGGGCCTCCCGTCCGTCGTCGGTGCGCGTGGTGCGCTTGGTGAGCAGCAATGGTCGGGTCCCGACGCGGGACCCGACCATTGCTGCTCACGATGCGCTCGCGCGCACGCGGACTACTTCTTCGACGCCCGACGACGCTCGGCACGGTTGCCGGCCGCGGCAGCCTGGCCGGAGGCCGTGGCCGCGTTGCCGAACGCGGAGCCCTGCTCGGGCTCGGCAGCTGCCTCGGCCTCGGCCTGGGCCTGCTGCGCACGCGCCGTGGCGGCCTGCTCGAGGCGGCCCTTCTCGTCGCGCACCTCGACCTCGCCGTCGATCGACGGTGCCGAGTACTCGAGGCCGGAGACCTCGTCCTCGCCGAGACCCTTGGCCTCGATGACGGCGTTCTCGCCGTCGGACTGCACCTGGACCTCGAGGTTGAACAGGTAGCCGACCGACTCTTCGCGGATCTGGCCCATCATCGTCTGGAACAGCGCGTAGCCCTCGCGCTGGTACTCGACGAGCGGGTCACGCTGCGCCATCGCGCGGAGGCCGATGCCGTCCTTGAGGTAGTCCATCTCGTACAGGTGGTCGCGCCAGCGGCGGTCGATCACCGACAGGACGACACGACGCTCGAGCTCGCGCATCGCCTCGTCGCCGAGGAGCTCCTCACGCGTGGAGTACGCCAGCTTGGCGTCGGAGAGGATCTCGCGGCCGAGGAAGTCACGCGATGCCTTGCCCTTCGAGCCGGCCTCGGTGATGACCTCGTCGATCGAGATCGAGATCGGGTAGAGCGTGCCGAGCTCGGTCCACATGGCGTCGAGGTCCCAGTCGTCCGGCGAGCCCTCGCCGGTGTGGGTGTCGATCACGTCGTCGATGACGGCCTTGAGGAACGACTGCGCGCGGTCGTGCAGGTCGTCGCCCTCGAGGATGTGGCGGCGGTCGCTGTAGATCGCCTCGCGCTGCCGGTTCAGGACGTCGTCGTACTTCAGGACGTTCTTGCGGATCTCGGCGTTCCGGCCCTCGACCTGTGCCTGGGCGGAACGGATCGCGCGGCCGACGAGCTTGTTCTCGATCGCCAGGTCGTCCGGCACGTTCGAGCGGCCCATGAGGCTCTCGGCGGCACCGGAGTTGAACAGACGCATGAGGTCGTCGGTGAGCGACAGGTAGAAGCGGCTCTCGCCCGGGTCACCCTGACGACCGGAACGACCGCGCAGCTGGTTGTCGATGCGGCGCGACTCGTGGCGCTCGGTGCCGAGGACGTAGAGCCCACCGGCCTCGCGGACCTTGTCGCCCTCGACCTCGACCTCAGCCTTGACGCGGGCGAAGACCTCGTCCCACTCGGCTTCGTACTCGTCGGGGGTCTCGGTCGGCGACAGGCCCTTGGCGTGCATCTCCTGCACCGCCAGGAACTCGGAGTTGCCGCCGAGCATGATGTCGGTGCCTCGGCCGGCCATGTTCGTCGCGACGGTGACGGCGCCGAGGCGACCGGCCTGGGCGACGATCGCGGCTTCACGCGCGTGGTTCTTCGCGTTGAGGACCTCGTGCTTCACGCCCTTCTTGGCGAGGAGCTTCGACAGGTACTCGGACTTCTCGACGCTCGTGGTGCCGACGAGGACGGGCTGCCCCTGCTCGTGGCGCTCGGCGATGTCCTCGGCGACCTGCTCGAACTTGGACTTCTCGTTCTTGTAGACCAGGTCGGTCTGGTCGATGCGCTGCATCGGCTTGTTCGTCGGGATCGGGACCACGCCGAGCTTGTAGGTCGACATGAACTCGGCCGCTTCGGTCTCGGCGGTACCGGTCATGCCGGAGAGCTTCTGGTACAGCCGGAAGTAGTTCTGCAGCGTGACCGTGGCGAGGGTCTGGTTCTCCGCCTTGACCTCGACGTTCTCCTTCGCCTCGATCGCCTGGTGGATGCCCTCGTTGTAGCGACGGCCCATCAGGATGCGGCCGGTGTGCTCGTCGACGATGAGCACCTCGCCGTTCATCACGACGTAGTCCTTGTCGCGCTTGAACAGGGCGACGGCCTTGATGGAGTTGTTGAGGAACGAGATGAGCGGGGTGTTCGCCGACTCGTACAGGTTGTCGATGCCGAGGTAGTCCTCGACCTTCTCGATGCCGGGCTCGAGCACGCCGACGGTGCGCTTCTTCTCGTCGACCTCGTAGTCCTCGCCCGGGGTCAGGCGCTTGGCGATCGAGGCGAACTCCGTGAACCACCGGTTGGCCTCGCCCGAGGACGGGCCGGAGATGATGAGCGGCGTGCGGGCCTCGTCGATGAGGATCGAGTCGACCTCGTCGACGACGGCGAAGAAGTGGCCGCGCTGCACCATGTCGGAGGCCTGCCACGCCATGTTGTCGCGCAGGTAGTCGAAGCCGAACTCGTTGTTCGTGCCGTAGGTGATGTCCGCGGCGTACTGCTCGCGGCGCTCGGCCGGCGTCTGGTTGGCGATGATGCAGCCGGTCGTCATGCCGAGGGCGCGGAAGACGCGACCCATGATCTCGGACTGGTACGACGCCAGGTAGTCGTTGACCGTGATGACGTGGACGCCGCGCGACGGAATCGCGTTGAGGTAGGCCGCCGTCGTCGCGACGAGGGTCTTGCCCTCACCGGTCTTCATCTCGGCGATGTTGCCGAGGTGCAGGGCCGCCCCGCCCATGAGCTGCACGTCGAAGTGCCGCATGCCGAGGGTGCGCTTCGCTGCTTCCCGCACGGCGGCGAACGCCTCGGGGAGCAGGTCGTCGAGGGTCTCGCCGTTGGCGTACCGCTCGCGCAGCTCCTTCGTCTCGTCCTGGAGTTCCTCGTCGGTGAGGCTCGAGAAGTCGTCCTCGAGGTCGTTGATCGCCGAGGCATACGCCTTCAGCCGGCGGACGGTGCGTCCTTCGCCGATGCGGAGGACCTTCTCCAGCACGTTTGCCACGTGAGCTCCTTACAGGGTCGTCGTGCGCGACCTGCGCGCCCGATCGACCAGTCATGCTAGCAACCCCCCGGTGCCGTGCGCTGTGAGGGGCGTCGGTGTGGGGGCAGCGGTGTGCGCGGCCCGCGAACGGACCGCGCACACACGGGTCGGACGGTGTCCGCAGCGATCGCGTCAGGCGAGCGCGGCGGCCGGCTCGGCGTCCACCGATGCCGCGGCACCGGTCTGGTCGTCGATGCCGATCACGCCGTAGTCCCAGCCCTTGCGTCGGTAGACGACGCTCGGGCGGTGGGTCTCGGCGTCCACGAACAGGTAGAAGTCGTGTCCGACGAGCTCCATGAAGTACAGGGCGTCGTCGACGGTCATCGGGGCGGCCTCGAAGACCTTGTGCCGGATCACCACGGGGCTGTAGACCTCGTCGTCCTCGTCCTCCGGTGCGTCGGCGTCGACGACCGGGACCGCGCCGGTGGCGACGTCCTCGATGAGGCGGCCGTCAGCGGGGACCACCCCCATGCCGTCGAAGCCACTGCCGGCGGCCTCGGCCACCGAGGTCGGGCGGTGACGACCGCGGTGCACCTTGCGCCGGTCACGAGCACGACGCAGCCGTTCCATGATGCGGGCGAAGGCGAGGTCGAAGGCGGCGTACTTGTCGGACGCCGCGGACTCCGCCCGCACGAGGGGCCCGGGACCGATGAGCGTCAGCTCGATGCGGTCCTCGCCCTGGCTGCCGCCCGACTTCTCGTGGTGGCGGCTGATGCGCACCTCGAAGGCGAGCGCACGGTCAGCGAGCACGTCGATCTTCTCGGACTTCTGTTCGACGTAGGTGCGGAATCGGTCGGTGACCCCGACGTTCCGGCCTGTGATCGTCACGTCCATGTCGCGGCTCCCATCGAGCTTCGGCGCGTCGCCTCCATCCGGCGAACCCGAACGCCTTGCCGCGAGGCTAGACCCGCCGCAGGCCCCGCGTCACGGTGCGTCGGCGAGTCCGCCGGACACCCACCGGACGCACAGCGGTCACCCGGTGTTCACTGAGCCGTCAGTCCTCGACGCTCGCGACGGCCACGCACCGGACGACCCGGCCGCCCGCGGCGCGGACCGCCCGCACCCCCTCGGCCATCGTGACGCCGGTCGTCACGACGTCGTCCACGAGCACCACGTCCCGCCCGTCGACACCGCACGCCCGCAGCGTGCCGACGGTCGCGGCGACCCGCTCGATCGCCGTCCGTTCCTTCTGCCCCGGCCCCGCGCTCGCCGCTCCGCCCCGGACCCGCACCCGTCGGAGCCGCCCGGTGCCACGGAAGCCGCCGCGGGCGAGCAGCAGCACCACGGGGTCGAACCCCCGACGCCGTGCCCCCTCCCGCGACGGCGGGACCCGCAGCACGACGGTGCCCACGGGTGCCTCGGCGAGCGCGGCGCGCACGAGCGAGCCGAAGCGAGCGCCGAGCGGTCGTGCGACGTCCACCCGACCGCGGAGCTTCAGCTCGAGCAGCAGGGTCCGGACGAGTCCCTCGTACTCGAAGGCGGCGTCGAGCCGCACGCCCGCGACGAGTCGGACCCGACGCGGGCGTGCGGCCAGGGCGGTGCGGCAGGCCCGGCAGAGCGCACGGTCCGGCCGTCCGCAGCCCAGGCAGTCCACCGGCAGGAACAGGCCGAGCACCGCGAGCACCGCGTCGCGCCACGGCGTGAGCGGGTCCTCGGTGCGCATGCGACGAGTGTGGTGGCGACCGGACGGCGGTCGTGGGCCGACCGTGCGGACGGTGGACGGGCCTCCCGGCCGGGGTGGGTGTGCAGGGGTGACCGCGACGTCAGCGCTGGACGCCGAGCACGTCCGCGGTCACGCCGGTGGTGTCCCAACCGCCGCCGGTCGACTGCAGCACCGACCCGCTCGACATCCGGAGCAGCAGAGCACCACCGCTCCCGCCGCTGATCGAGGTCGCACGACCGTCCGGCTTCGGCAGGGTGCTCGACTGCCCGCCGATGGTGGTCCGGACGACGTTCGGCCCGGCCGTGGTCTGCCCGACCGAGGCCACGTCGGTGTCGTTCACCCACGTCGCCCCGACGGCGTCGCCGGTGGCCGCCTGCACCCGGACGGCCGCGCCGAACGACGTCGGGGACCGGTCGGACCCGCGGATGATCGCCATCACGTACAGGCCGGGGCCGTCGGCGGTCTGGATCAGGGCGAGTGCCCGGGTCGAGTCACGGGACACCTGGAACGACACGAGGTCGCCGCGCGGCAACGACGTCGCGACCTGGTGCGGGTCGCCGCCGAGGCCGTAGGCGGTGATCCGGCGGGTGTCCGACGACTGGCCGACCCAGACGAACCCGAGGTCGTCGATCGCGGGGGCGACGAGGTCCTCGCGGGCGTCGACGCGCAGGTGGTCGTCGCCGCGGACGACGACGGCACCGTCGCGGTTGCCGACGGCGGCCGTGGTGCCGGAGGCGGACAGCGAGATCGAGGTCGGGTCGAGGCCGGCCACGGTGTCGCCGACGCCGCCGCCGAGCTTCGAGACCTTGCCGGTGCCCGTGGCCGCGTAGCCGACCACACCGTCCTCGTCGACGAGGGGGCGGGGGTCGACGTCCGGGTTCTGCTGCGCGTTCGCCCCGCTCGAGTCCGGGACGGACAGGCTCGCGCCCTCGATGGTCATCGACACCGACGAGATCGTGGCGACCGAGGCGAGCGACTTGCTCAGCTGCTCGCGCATCCGGACGCGGTCGACGGTGCTGGCCCGCAGGGCGTCGCTGGACAGGTCGACGAGTGCCGTGCCGCTGTCGATGGTGACCGCGTTCAGGGAGAGCTGGGTGCCCTCGGGGAACGACGAGACCACGGCGCCCTTCAACCAGTCGGCGGGACCGGCCATCAGGGCGCTGGCGATGCGGGTGCTGGTGGACGAGCGGGCGAGGAACCAGCGCTCGTCGGGCACGAGGAACCGGAACGTCGGGTCGTAGAAGTACAGGGCGTGCTGCTGGAAGACGGAGTCGAAGCTCACCGGGGACAGGATGATGCCGTCCGGGGCGTAGGCGATGCGCCACTCGCCGTCCTCGCGGGTGAACTGGAACGTCAGCGTGGACGAGGTCGGGCGGACCGCCTGGGTGTACTCCCCCTCGGAGTCCACCGTCGCGCTCGCGGTGAGCGTGTACGTCAGCTCGCGGTCGTCGGCGCGCTCGACGGTGCCGCTGCCGTCGCGGATCGTGACGCCCTGCCGCGGGTTCCACTGCTGCGAGAAGTCCGAGGCGAGGAACTGCCGGGCGATGGCGTAGTTGTCCTGTGCACCGGTGGCCGCCGCGATGAACCCGCGCAGGATCGCCGTCTGGTCGGAGCCCGTGATCGGCTTGTCCGGCCGGAAGTCGACGCCGGACAGCGACTCGTCCTTGATCGTCTGCCCGGTGCGGACGGCACCGTCGACGGGGATGGCGGCGCAGGCGGTGAGCGCCAGCACGCTGACGGCCGCCAGCGCCGCGGCGACGACGTGCCGGAAGCGGGGACGGAGACGGGGGCGCATCAGGACTCCTCTCGCACGGCGCGGGGGCCGTCGTACGACTCGTCGAGCTCGGGCAGCGGGATCGCCGACGTCGCGGCGGTGACCTGTTCGTTGCGGGGCAGCGTCAGCACGAAGGTCGATCCCTGACCGGGGCGCGACCACACGTCGATCCGACCGCCGTGCAGCTTCGCGTCGCCCAGGCTGATCGCGAGCCCCAGGCCGGTGCCGCCGATGGTGCGCTTGCGGCTCGGGTCGGCGCGCCAGAACCGGTCGAACACCCGTGCTGCGTCCTCCGGCGGCATGCCGACGCCCTGGTCGCGCACCGCGATGGCGACCGTGCGGGCGTCGCTGTCGACGACGACCTGGACGGGCTTGGCGTCACCGTGCTCGATCGCGTTGCCGACCAGGTTGCGCAGGATGCGGCGGACGCGCTTGGCGTCGAGTCGCATCGTGGTGTGGCCGCCGGGCGTGGCGAGCTGCAGGTCGATGCCGGCGCGTTCGGCCAGGGGGCGGAACTCCTCGACGATGTCCGCGGCGAGCGCCGCCGGCACCGACGGCTCGGTGTCGAGCTGCACGGCCTGGGCGTCGTAGCGGGAGATCTCGAGCAGGTCGGCGAGCAGCAGCTCGAACCGCTCCACCTGGGCGTGCAGGAGCTCGGCCGATCGCCCGACCGAGGGCTCGAACGCGTGCCGCGAGTCGAAGAGCATGTCGCCGGCGAGGCGGATCGTGGTGAGCGGGGTGCGGAGCTCGTGGGACACGTCGGACACGAACCGCTGCTGCACGCGGGAGAGCTCGGCGAGCTGGGTGATCTGGCGGCTCACCGCCTCAGCCATGCCGTTGAAGCTGCGCGCGAGGGTCGCCAGGTCGTCCTGGCCGCGCACCGGGATGCGTTCGTCGAGGCGTCCGGCGGCGATCTTGCGGCTCGTCTCCGCCGCCTCGCGGATCGGGACGACGACCAACCGCACCACGAGCGACGTCACCAGGGCGATGAGCACCATGAGCGCGACGCCGCCGATCGAGAGCGTCTGCGACACGAAGTCGAGGGTCTGCTGGGCATCGGACAGGTCGTAGACCAGGTACAGCTCGTACTGGCCGGCGCTCGGGATCTGCAGCGTCGAGCCGACGGCCAGCCCGGGCACGCGGCGGCCGTCGTCGTCGAGCTGCACCGGCTGCAGGCTGAGCTTGCCGGTGTTCGCGCCGACCTCCTTGCGCAGGGCGTCCGTGATGACGGCGTCCGGGAAGTCCTGGCTCGCGATGGTCTGCAGCGTCTGCGGGGTGGACTGGTCCGGGCTCCGCTCGATCGCGATGCTCGTGCCGCCGGGGCTCGTCGTGTTCGACAGGATCGCCTGCTGCGCCTCGTTCTGCAGCGTCTCGAGCTCGGACTGGTTGTTGTCCTCGGCCGCGGTGGCGGCATCGAAGATCCCCTGCGCGACGATGGTCGCGCGGGCCGACTCGGACTCGATCTGGTCGCGGCGCTGCGAGTAGACGTTCGTCGAGATGCTCACCATGACGGCGGTGCCGATGATCCCGACCGCCAGTCCGGTCGTCATCACGGTGATGGCGACCGAGCGGAACATCAGGGACCGACGCCACACGTAGGCGACGGGCCGCCAGCCACGGCGGACCCAGCGGCGCATCCGTCGTCGGCCGCGGCCGACCACGCCGATCGACACGGTGGCCGTGCCGGGGGCGGCACCGGCTGCCGTGCCGGGAGCGGTGCCGGCGGGCGGGGCGGGCGGCACGGTGGTCAGGCTCCTCCGGCCCGGTACCCGACGCCGCGGACCGTGGTGACGGTCTTCGGGTTGTCCGGGTCGTGCTCGATCTTCGCGCGCAGGCGCTGGACGTGCACGTTCACCAGGCGGGTGTCGGCCTTGTAGTGGTAGCCCCAGACCTGCTCGAGCAGCATCTCGCGGGTGAAGACCTGGTTCGGCTTCTCGGCGAGCGCGCGGAGCAGGTCGAACTCGAGCGGAGTGAGCGCGATGACGGTGTCACCGCGGCGGACCTCGTGCCCGGCGACGTCGACCGTGACGTCACCGACGTGCAGGACCGTGGCGTCAGTGGCGCTCGGCCGCAGCCGCGTGCGGATGCGGGCGACGAGCTCCTTCGGGTTGAACGGCTTGACGACGTAGTCGTCGGCACCGTTCTCGAGGCCGAGGACGACGTCGGCGGTGTCGCTCTTGGCGGTGAGCATGATGATCGGCGTACCGCTCTCGGCACGGATGCGCTTGCAGACCTCGATGCCGTCGATGCCCGGGAGCATCACGTCGAGCAGGACGAGGTCCGGCTTCGTGCTGTGGAACGCGTCGACGGCGTCGTTGCCGTCAGCGCTGAACTCGGGTTCGTAGCCCTCCGAGCGGAGGACGATGCCGATCATCTCGGCGAGGGCCTGGTCGTCGTCGACGACGAGGATGCGCGGTGTCATGTGATGTGGACTCCGTGTGGCGTGCGGGTGGTGCCGGGTCGGCACGTGTCCCCACACGATAGCCGAGGCCCCGTCACGCGGCGTTTTCCGCCAGGATGGACGTGGACCGCGCGTCGCAGCGCGGACCGACACGACGAAGGGGGCCGAGGTCATGTCCGATTGGCAGACGCCTGGCGGTGGTCAGCAGGGCGCCGGGCAGCAGGGTGCGTGGCAGGGACAGCCGGGAGGCCCGCCCCGCTTCTCCGCGCCGCCGCCGCCCGCCCCGGGGCCGGGTCGACCCCCCGGCGGTCGTGCGCCGTCCGGCTCGCGTCCGGTGATGCCCCTGCGGCCGCTCGGGTTCGGTGACGTGCTCGGCGGCGCCTTCACGGTCTTCCGCCGCAACGCCCGCGTCCTGCTGCTCTGGAGCGTGCTGCTGAGCGGCGTGCTCGGGCTGCTCTCCACCCTCATCAGCACGTTCGGCCAGCAGGCGCTGCAGTCGCGGATGATGACGGCGTTCGACGGCAGCGGTGGTGGCGACACGATCGTCGCGGGCTCGGTGACGCTGTGGATCCTGCTGACGATCGGCCTGCCGTTCCTGGCGTACCTCGGTCGCGGCTTCCTGGTCGCACCGGTCGCCGCGGACACCGGCCAGCGGGTGCTCGGCCGTCGCGCGACCTTCCGGGGTCTCTGGGCGTTGCTCGCCGGGCGGCGGTGGCCGGTCGTCGGGTGGATGTTCGTGCAGATCGGCGCGGGGCTCGTCGTCGGGATCATCGTCGCGGTGGTGTTCGTCGGGTTCTTCGCGGCACTCGGTGCCGGGGACGCCGGCGCCGGGTGGTTCGTCCTGGCGGTCTTCGTGATGGTCCTCGGCTTCGGCGTCGTGCTGACGTGGCTCGGCATCCGCTTCGCCTTCACCGTGCCGACCATCGCGCTCGAGGGCCGACCGGTCTTCGCCGCCGCCGCGCAGTCGTGGCGGCTGACCCGCGGTGCGTTCTGGCGGACCTTCGGCATCCTGCTGCTCGTGCAGGTGATGTTCGGGGTCGCGGCGTCGATCGCCACGGCGCCGCTCACCATCGGGGCCGTGCTCGTCGGCGGCGTGTTCGACCCGCTCGGGCAGACCGACGCGTCCTCGGGCATCGGTGCGGGCGCCCTCGTCCTGATCGTCATCGGCAGCCTGCTCGCGATCGCGGTGCAGTGCGTCACCGACGTGCTGAGCGCGGCGGTCGTCACCTTCCTCACCGTCGACCGGCGGATCCGGACCGAGGCCCTCGACCAGCGCATCGCGTCGCACCTCGACACCGGGCAGCCGGCCGACCCGTTCGCACCGTCCGCACCGGTCGCCCGACCGCCGTGGCCGCCGCAGCAGTGGGCCGGGCAGCAGCAGCCCTGGGCCCAGCAGCAGCCGTGGGCCCAGCAGCAGCCGCAGCAGTGGCCCGGGCAGCCCCCGCAGGCGTGGCCCGGACAGCAGCAGGCACAGCAGCCCTGGCCCGGTCAGCAGCAACCGTGGCCGCAACACCCGCCGCAGCAGGGGCAGCACCGCCCGCCGGACGGGACCGCATGACCGAGGTCGACCCCGACGAGGCCCGCCGTCTGCTCGAACGCGAACTCGACCGGCCCGCGTACGACGGCGCGCACGTGACGTGGTGGGACCGGGCGTCACGGACGTTCCTGGACTGGCTCGGGTCGCTCCGTGCCGACGGACTCGACTCCCCCGTCGCGGCCCGCACGGCCCTGGTGATCGCGATCGTGGTGCTCGTCGCCGTCGTCGTGCTCGTCGTCGTGGCCCGCGGGCTCCCCCGACGTCGTGCACGCAGCGGCGCGGACGACGCCGGCGGGGTGTTCGACGACGACGACCTCCGGTCCGCCCGGGAACTGCTCGACGCCGCACAGTCCGCGATCCGCCGGGGCGACTGGTCGGCCGCGGTCCTCGACGGCTTCCGTGCGACGGCCCGCGGCCTCGGCGAGCGCGACCTGGTCCCGGACGTCCCCGGGGCCACCGCACGCACCATCGCCGCCCGCGCAGCCGTGCCCTTCCCCGCCGAGGCCCCGGCGCTCGACGACGCCGCGACGGCCTTCGACGCCGTCCGCTACCTCGGGCTCGACGCCGACGAGGCCACCGCTCGCCGGGTCCTCGACACCGAGCGTGCCGTGCGCCAGGCTCGTCCGGCCAGGTCCTCGGGGCCGGTGGTACCGGCATGACCGCCAGCACTGCCACCGCCGCCGCGCCGCGCACGGGTGCGCCGTCGCCGGACCAGCCAGAGGGCCGCCGGCTCCGGTTCGGATTCTGGGTCGCGATCGTGCTCGTCGGGCTCGTGCTCGCCGTGCTCACCGCCGTGGTGCAGGGCGCCGAGGGACCGGACCGCCGGCCGCTCGACCCCACCTCGACCACCGCGAGCGGATCGGCGGCGCTGGTCCGTGTCCTGGAGCAGCGTGGCACCTCCGTCCGGGTGACCGACCGGGCCGACGGGATCGACGGTGGCACGGTGTTCGTCGACGACTCCGACGGCGTCCTCGACCCAGGCGTCGCCGAGCGCATCGCCCGGACCGCCGACCACGTGGTCCTGGTGGGCGTCTACTCCACGCCGTTCACGTCGTTCGGCCTCGACGTCACCACGGCCACCGCGCCCGAGGGCGACGACACCGTGTCCACCGCGTCCTGCGCGATCCCGGCCGCCGCGTCGGCTGCGCGGGTGTCCACCGCCGGGTACGGCTACATGGTCGACGACCCCGACGCGGACCGCTGCGCGCCGTCCGGCAGCGGCGACGACCGAGCCTGGGGACTCGTCCGCACGGCGACGCCCGGCGGCGACGTCACCCTCGTCGGCACCACGTCGGCGTTCCGCAACGACACGATCACGACCGCCGGGAACGCCGCACTCGCCCTCGGCCTGCTCGGCTCGGACGACCGCCTCACCTGGTACACGCCGACCGTCGGCGCCCCCGACGCCGCCCCGACCCTCGGCGAGCTCGCACCACCGTGGGTGCCGAGCGGCCTCGCGCTGCTCGCCCTGGTGGCCGTCGCCGCCGCGGTGTGGCGGGGCCGACGTCTCGGGCCGCTCGTCGTCGAACGGATGCCCGTCGTGGTCCGCGCCGCCGAGACCACCGAGGGCCGTGCCCGGATGTACGCCCGCACCCACGACCGCACCCACGCCCTGGACACCCTCCGCGTCGCCGCGGTGCGCCGGATCGGCCGGCTGCTCGGACTCCCCCGGTCCGCGCACGTCGACGACGTCGTCCGCGCAGCGGCCCGCGCCACCGGCATCCCGCACGACCGCGTCGGCGCCGTCCTCGTCGGCGGTCCGACCTCCGACGACCGCGCCCTCGTCGACGGCACGAGGGCACTCGACGACCTCGAACGGGCCGTCCGACGATCCACCTCGGGCGACCGTCCCAGCACCGACCACGACCGACCAGGAGCACGACCGTGACCGACCTGCCAGCTGCCCCCGACCAACACGTCCCCGCACCGGGCGACCGCGCCCCGCACGACCGGAACCAGCACGACCCCGGGCTCCGCGACGCCTTCGGGCGGGTCCGGGCCGAGGTCGCCAAGGCCGTCGTCGGGCAGGAGGGCGCGGTGTCCGGCATGATCGTCGGACTCCTGGCGCAGGGGCACGTGCTGCTCGAGGGCGTGCCCGGCGTCGCCAAGACCCTGCTCGTCCGCAGCCTGGCCGCCGCGATGTCCCTCGACACGAAGCGGATCCAGTTCACGCCGGACCTGATGCCCGGCGACGTGACCGGTTCGCTCGTGTACGACGCCTCCACCGGCACGTTCCCGTTCCGCGAGGGCCCCGTCTTCACGAACGTGCTGCTCGCCGACGAGGTGAACCGCACGCCCCCGAAGACCCAGTCCGCCCTGCTCGAGGCGATGGAGGAACGCCAGGTCAGCGTGGACGGCGACGCCCGGCTGCTGCCCGACCCGTTCTTCGTCGCCGCGACCATGAACCCGATCGAGTTCGAGGGCACGTACACGCTCCCCGAGGCGCAGCTCGACCGCTTCCTGGTGAAGCTGACGCTCGACATCCCGCCGCGCGACGTCGAGTGGCAGGTCCTCCGCCGGCACGCCGACGGCTTCGTGCCGCGGGACGTCCGGTCGGCGGGCATCACCCCCGTGGTCGGCGTCGACGAGGTCCTCGCCGCGCAGCGCGCCGTCCGGGCCGTCGGTGCTCGTGACGACGTGCTGGCGTACATCGTCGACCTCGCCCGTGCCACCCGTCAGGCACCGTCCGTCCGCGTCGGGGTCAGCCCGCGCGGTGCGACGGCCCTGCTCGCCGCCGCGAAGGCCTGGGCGTGGCTCACCGGCTACGACGCCATCACGCCCGACCACGTGCAGGCGATGGCCCTGCCGGTCTGGCGGCACCGGCTCCGGGTGGCCGCCGACGCCGAGCTCGAGGGCGTCGGCGCAGACGGGGTGCTCCAGCAGGTGCTCGAGCAGGTGCGGGTGCCGATCTAGTGGCGGTCTCCGGCCGGTTCGTCGCGCTGCTCGCCGTCGCCGTCGTGCCCACCGTGCTGCTCGCCAGCGGGTGGGCCGGCCTGGCGTGGGTCGTCGTCGTGCTGCTCGCCGCGGCCCTCGACGTCCTGCTCGCCGCCGACCTGGCACGCGTGCGGGTCGAACGGCGGATGCCGCGACTGGCCCGCCGGGACAGCACCGCCGACGGCACGCTCGTGCTCGCGAACGACGGCGGGCGGGTGCTCCGGGGCATCGTCCGCGACATGTGGGAGCCCTCGGCCGGACACCGGCCGCGCCGGGTCCGGATGACGGTGCCCGCGGGCGAACGACGGACCGCCCGCATGCGGTTCACCCCGTTCCGCCGCGGTCGACGCCGCACGGCCGGCGTCGCGGTCCGGGCGTTCGGTCCGCTCGGTCTCGCCGCCCGGCAGCGGGTCGTCACGGCGCCGGGCGAACTCGTCGTCACCCCGCCGTTCCGCTCGCGACGGCACCTGCCGTCACGGCTGGCCCGGTTGCGCGAACTCGACGGCGAGACCACCCTGCAGCTCCGCGGCCACGGCACCGAGTTCGACTCGCTGCGCGACTACGTCCGGGGCGACGACGTCCGCTCCATCGACTGGCGAGCGACCGCCCGACGGCAGGACCTCGTGGTCCGCACCTGGCGCCCGGAGCGCGACCGTCGGGTCGTGGTCGTCGTCGACGCCGGACGCGCCGGCGCCGGCAGGGTCGCGGACGAACCGCGCCTCGACACCTTCATCGAGTCCGCACTGCTCCTCGGTGCCCTGGCCGCGGCCGCCGGCGACCGGGTCGACCTGGCGGTCCTCGACGACACCGTCCACGACCGTGTGCACGGGGCGACCCGCACCGACGTGGTCCAGCGCTTCGGGGAGGCCCTCGCGATGGCGGAACCCGGGCTCGCCGCCACCGACTGGTCTGCCGTGCCGGCGCTCGTCGACTCGATCACGACCTCGCGGGCGCTCGTCGTGCTGGCGTCGAGCCTCGACTCGGTCGGTGCCTCCGGCGACCTGCTGGCGGTGCTGCCGCGGCTCACCCGGCGGCACGCCGTCGTGGTGACGAGCATCGAGGACCCGGCGGTGCAGCGGACCGCACGCGGCGGGGTGGACCCGGCCACGACGATCCGCACCGCGCGGGGCGGACGCGTGCCGGGCCTCCCCACCGGCGCGGAGCACGACGTGTACCGGCGGGCCGCCGCCGAACGCACCCTGCTCGATGCCGACGGCGTCGCCGACGTCGCACGCCGGAGCGGCGCCGAGGTCGTCCGTGGCGCACCCGAGGACGTCCCACCGCTCGTGGCCGACGCCTACCTGCGCGCGAAGGCGACCGGCCGGCTCTGAAACCGGGCGGACGCTACCCGGCGACCAGGGCGGAGGTGCCGCGCTCGAACTCGTCGAGGTCGCCGCGCTCCCCGGCCCGGTACGCGCGACCGCCGAGCACCCACTGGTACGCCAGGACCGCAGCGAGGGCGATCGTCCCGATGCCGATCTTGACCGGCCACGGCCAGTCCTGACGGGTGACGATGCCCTCGACCAGGCCGGACAGCAGCAGCGTCAGCGTCAGGCCGACCGCGATCGTGATGAGGGCTCGGCCGTCCTCGGCGAGGGCCTGCGCACGGGTCCGGTGCGGTCCCGGAGCGACCCACGACCAGAAGATCATCAGGCCCGCCCCGCCGGCGAGGAAGACCGAGTACAGCTCGAGCTGGCCGTGCGGGGCGATGTAGAGGAAGAAGTCGGCCAGGCGGCCCTGCGAGTGCATGATCGCCGCGGAGACCCCGAGCCCGACGGCGTTCTGCATGATCGAGAACGGCACGAAGACGCCCGTGATGCCGAACGCGACCATGGTGGCCGCGATGTAGGCGTTGTTCGTCCACACCTGGGCCGTGAACGCACCGAGACCGTGGTCGGAGTAGTAGTCGACGAAGTCCTGCGTGGCGTACTGGCGGAGCGCCTCCGGCGTGCCGAAGGTCGCCGTCGCCCCCGGTGTCGTCGTGATCCAGACGGCCACGATCGCGCCGATCGCGACGGTGGCCAGCGCCACCCAGATCGTCACCCAGCGGATCCGGTACAGCGCCGCGGGCAGCTGCCGGGTGAAGAACAGGGCGACCGCGGTGAGCGGGTCGACCGGGGTGCCGGTGAAGCGCAGGCGGGCGCGGTACAGGGTGAGGGACAGCCGGTCGCCGGTCGCGGTGCGGGGTGCGGCACCCCGGATGCGGGCGAGGTCCGTCGCGGCGGCCTGGTAGCCGGAGACGAGCTGGTCGACGTCGGCACCGGTGGTGTGCCGGGCGCGCGCGAGGCGGTCGAGCTCCTGCCACCGGTCGCGGTGCACCTCGGCGTAGGCGTCCAGGTCCACGTGTTCCCCCTCGTGTCGGCCGACTTCCGACAGAATGATCCCATGTCGAAGCCCCGCACGCCGCGCGACCTCGCCGATGCCCGGTTCTCGCTCGCCCTGGACGAGACCGCCGACGAGCTCGTGGTCGGCGAGGCGGTCGCGCTCGACGTGCAGCCGGCCGGACTCGTCCTGCGGTTGGCGTCGGCGCTCCTCGACGGGGTGTGCCTGCTCGTCCTGTACCTGCTGCTCATGTTCGGGGTGTCCCGGCTGTGGCCGAGCGGCCTCGACGAGGCGTGGGGCGCCGCGCTGAGCATCGCCCTGTTCGTCGCCGTGCTCGTGCTGGTGCCGGCCGCCGTCGAGACGGTCACCCGGGGCCGCAGCGTCGGCCGGTACGCCGTCGGCACGCGGGTCGTCCGGGTCGACGGCGGTGCGATCGGGTTCCGGCACGCCTTCACCCGCGCACTCGTCGGGCTGTTCGAGCTGTGGATGACGTTCGGGTCGGTGGCGCTGCTCGTGGCGTTGTTCGGCAGTCGTCCGCGGCGCCTCGGGGACCTGCTCGCCGGCACCGTCGTGCAGCACGAGCGGCTGCCGAAGCAGCGCGACCCCCAGGTGGTGCTGCCACCCGAGCTGACGGCCTGGGCCACGGTCGCGGACGTCTCGGCGCTGCCGCAGCGGCTCGAGAACCGGCTCGGCGCGTTCTTCCGCGGGGCCGCCGTGATACGCCCCGAACTCCGGGAGTCCGCCGCCCGCGCGCTGGCCGCGGACATCGCACCCTTCGCCCACCCGGTGCCGCCGGTGCCTGCCGAGGTGTTCCTCGCCGGGGTCGTCGTGCTGCGCCGTGGGCGGGACGTGCAGGCGCTGCGCTCCCGCGTCGGGTTGCTCACCGAGGCGGGAGCGTCGGCGTCGGCGCGGCCCCCGGGCTTCCCGCGCTAGCGCGGTGCGCCCCGGCTCAGTACCGGTAGTGCTCGGGCTTGAAGGGGCCCTCGACCGGCACGCCGATGTAGGCCGCCTGCTCCGGGCGCAGCGTCGTCAACGCCACCCCGAGGGCACCGAGGTGCAGGCGCGCAACCTTCTCGTCCAGGTGCTTCGGCAGCACGTAGACCCCGGTCGGGTACTCGTCATGACGGGTGTGCAGCTCGATCTGCGCCAGGACCTGGTTCGTGAACGAGTTGCTCATCACGAACGACGGGTGCCCGGTGGCGTTGCCGAGGTTCATCAGTCGCCCCTCGGACAGCACCAGGATCGAGCGGCCGGTCGGCAGGCGCCACTCGTGCACCTGCGGCTTGATCTCGACCTTCTCCACACCCGGCAGGGACTCGAGCCCGGCCATGTCGATCTCGTTGTCGAAGTGGCCGACGTTGGCGACGATCGCCAGGTGCTTCAGCCCGAGCATCTCGTCGACACCCACGACGCCGAGGTTGCCCGTGCACGTGATGACCATGTCGACGGTCTCGATGACATCGGCCAGACGGGCCACCTGGTAGCCGTCCATCGCGGCCTGCAGCGCGCAGATCGGGTCGACCTCGCTGACGATGACCCGGGCGCCCTGGCCACGCAGTGCCTCTGCCGCACCCTTGCCGACGTCGCCGTAGCCGACCACGAACGCGACCTTGCCGCCCATCAGGACGTCGGTCGCGCGGTTCAGACCGTCGGGCAGGGAGTGGCGGATGCCGTACTTGTTGTCGAACTTCGACTTCGTCACGGAGTCGTTCACGTTGATCGCGGGGAACCGCAGCTGTCCGTTGCGCGACAGCTCGTACAGGCGGTGCACGCCCGTGGTGGTCTCCTCGGTGACGCCCTCGATGTCCGCGGCGATGCGGGTCCAGCGGTCGGACGACGTCTCGAGCGACGCCGCGACGGTGTCGAGCACGATCTTCCACTCGGCACTCGCGTCGGCCCCGGCGACCGGCGCAGCAC
Source organism: Curtobacterium sp. PhB191 (assembly GCF_004346515.1). Lineage (NCBI taxonomy): Bacteria > Bacillati > Actinomycetota > Actinomycetes > Micrococcales > Microbacteriaceae > Curtobacterium > Curtobacterium sp. PhB191. Next base: position 107,141 of record NZ_SMBV01000011.1, on the reverse strand, counting down.
CAGCGGCTTCGGCGTCGGCTCCGGTGTGCACGAGCATGGTGGCGTCACCGCCGTCGTCCAGGATCAGGTTCGGACCGGCCCAGTCGGCTCCGACGGCGGCGGCCTCGGCGGTCCAGTCGAAGATGCGGCTGGTGCACCACCAGTACTCCTCGAGCGTCTCGCCCTTCCACGCGAACACGGGGACGCCGGCGGGCGCGTCCGGCGTGCCGGTGGGCCCGACCGCGATCGCCGCGGCGGCTTCGTCCTGCGTGGAGAAGATGTTGCAGCTCGCCCACCGCACCTGCGCACCGAGGGCGACGAGCGTCTCGATCAGGACGGCCGTCTGCACCGTCATGTGCAGCGAACCGGCGATGCGCGCGCCGGCCAGCGGCTGCGACGCACCGAACTCCTCGCGCAGGGCCATCAGGCCCGGCATCTCGTTCTCGGCGAGGCGGATCTGGTGGCGGCCCGCCTCGGCGAGCGAGAGGTCGGCGACGCGGTACGGTGCTGCGGTCTGGGCTTCGGTGGGCATGCCCATCAGTCTTCCATGCCGGGAGGCGCGGGTCCCCAGCCGACGTCGGTCACGTTCCACGGGCCTCCCGTCCACCACCGCTGGTGCGTCGCGGACGCGAGCCGTCAGTCGGTCTCGCGCTGCAGCGGCTCGCGCCGCACCACGTGCCAGCCGCGCGGGACGCGCAGGCCGGCCGCGTGCCGGGCGCAGAGGTCGTAGCCGTGCGGTTCGACCCGCGTGGAGAGCGGCCCGACGACGACCATGGAGTCCCCGTAGTCGTAGGTCAGGGTCGCCGAAGCGCTCGCGGCGCACGCGACCTTGCTGCAGATCCTCACGTCCATGTCGTCAGGGAGCCTAGCGGAGCGCGCACGAGCGACCGGAGCGACCGGGAGTGACGACGGCACGCGTACGATGTGGGGATGCGTCGCAAGCCCCGCCTCGTCACTCCGGTCGACCGCGGTCGAGGCCGCTCCCGGCACGGACGCGGCGGGCGGTCGAGCGTGACCGGTCCCGAGCTCGCACCGATCACCACCCGCGCCGAGGCCTTCGACCGCATCGTCGGCGACAGTGCCCACTACCTGATCGGGCTCTGGCCCGACGAGCTGTCGGGCGTGGTGTTCCAGGTGGCCGACATGCCGACCGACGCCACCCTGCCCGACGCGATGCCCCGCTGGCGCATCGACCGCGACACCCGCAGGGTCACCGTGTTCCGGATCCCCGTCGAGCGGGTGAACCGCAGCCCCGAGAAGGACGACGCGGACCGGCGGATCATCATCGAGACGGCCGTGTTCCGCGCCGTCGGCGAGCTGATCGGCAAGGACCCGTGGGACCTGGCGCCGGACCGCTACCGCCACTGGTGACGACGCGGCACCCGGGGGCACCGCACCGACGTCACCGTCAGGGGTAGACGCGCACCGGCGTGGACACCTGGGTGGACGGTCGGACCGGGAACCCGGCGATGCCGTCGTCCCCGCGGTAGGTCACGCCCACCACGACCCCTTCGGCGCCGGAGATCGAGAGCTGCTTCGCGGTCTGCACGGGCATGGTGGCCGTGGCACCCGACAGCACCGTGATGGTGCGCTTCTCGTCGCCGGAGCGGATCGTGATCGCACGGTCCTCACGCGTCGGGTTCACGAAGTTCATGCGGACGCCCTCCCCCGGTGCCACCGCGGTGATGACCTGGTCACCCAGCGGCTCGGCCGAGGCGAACCAGCCGAGGTCGCTGTTGCCGTCGGCCGTCGGTGAGGTCGTGCGGGCACCGGCGACGACGGGCTGCGTCGACGTGACGGTGAACGAGTAGCGGCCGTCCGGGAAGTCGTCGAGCGCGACGTCGGTCACGACCCCGGGCTCGGCGGTGGCGTTCACGGTCGTGCCGCCGCCGTCCGCCGTGCTGATGCCGAGCGTGACGCGTGCCGACTCGGTACCGGGGACGAACAGCCGGACGACGGGCGCTGCGTCCGCCGTGTCGTCACCGCGCTGTGCCTCCTGCGCGCCGGCGAGCACGACGCCGGGGATGACCTGCGACCGCGAGGGAGCGGCGCCGCCGGAGACGATGTCGTAGCCACCAGGGGTCAGCGTGCGGACGACGGTCTCCTGCATGTGGGCGACGATCTGCCCGCCCGAGGACGACACGTGCACGACGGTGGATCCCTGGTCGGACACGAAGCCGGACAGCGGGACGACCTTCTGGGTGTTCGGGGCGACGACGATGCCGGTCGTGCCGGGGGCGCTGACCGTGCCGGTGCCGTCGTAGATCGCCAGGTCGACGGTCGCGTTCACGTCGGTCGGGTTCGACAGGGTGACGAGGCTGGTGCGCCCGGTCTCGGTCGAGCCGCCGACGAGCCAGGTCGACTGCGAGGGATCGTCGCACGACGCCGCGCCGGCACCGACCAGGTCGCCGCTGGAGACGCTCTGGTAGCTGCTGCCCGCGACCTGCGGTGTCGTGTCGCCCGCGGGGGCGGTGAGCAGGCGCGGGTCGCTGCCGCCGGTGGACGACGGGTCGAGCGAGGTCCGCTCGACGGTCGAGCCGGTCGTCGCCGTGGCCACGGTCGCCGACCCGACGGTGCTCGCCTGGGTGGCGTCGTTGCCGGAGTCGTCGGACAGGCGCAGGGCGCTGCCGGCGCAGACGCGCTCGGCGTCGGCGGGCACCGGGGTGACGGTGCGGCCGGCCGGGCGACCCGGTTCGGCCGCGGTGCCGTAGGCGTGCGCGGCCGTGACGGCGCCGGCAGCGACGACGACGGCGATCGCGGTCGCGGTGCCGCGGACGACCCAGCGTCGGACGGAGCGGGTGGTGGTGCTCATTCGTCGCGCTCCTCGTCGAAGGTGGTCGCGGGTTCCTCGGCCTCGATGACGTTCGAGGTGGCGCGGCGACGGCGCGGGGCCGTCGGCACGGCGAGCAGGGCGGCCGCCCCGAACACCACGCCGAGCACGACCAGGTACAGGACGTGCGTGGCACGGGCGGCGGCGGACCCGGTGGTGGTCCGGTCGACGTCGCCCTCGTAGTGGAACAGCTGGCCGTTCGTGGTCTCGCCGATGCTCGTGAAGAGCGCGTTCTGCCCGATCGCGCCAGCGGCACGGTCGTGCACGGTCTGCGCCTCGGGGTCGTCACCGGCGTCGTCGAGCAGGACGAAGCTGATGCCGAGTTCCTGCAGTGCCGGCCGGGGGTCGTAGCCGCTGCGGCTCGCCAGGTTGCCGGCGAGCGTCGTGAGCCGGGCGCCGGACTCGCTCAACCGCAGGGCGGTGGCGTCCAGGGTCGACTGGTCGTCGAGGGTGGCTCCCTGGCCGCGTTCGAGCGCGACCGCGAGCGACCCGTCGTCCTGCGGCACCACGACGAGCGTGCCGACGTCGGGGTTCGCCTGTGCCTCGGCGTTCACGTACGCGCTGAGCACCCGGCCGGTGGTCGGCTGGATGGCGGCGTTGCCGAGGTAGAACGCGGCGAAGGCGGGGGCCACCGCCACACCGGCGAGCACCGTCGCGACGAGTCCCGTGACCGGGGCGGCCTTGGGCAGCACGTCGATCCCGATGCAGGCAGCGACCACGATCGCGAGCCAGTACACCGACAGCCCGCTGCCCGGCCACACGATGGTGGTGGTCGACCCGACGCCGGTGACGGTCACGTGGGTGGCGGCGAACGCGGTGCCGAACCCGAGCAGTGCGACGACGAGCGCCGAGCCGGCGACGGCCCAGCGGTGTCCGAGCATCGCGCCGATCGCCGCGGCGGCGATCGGGACGGCCAGGACGGCCATCACGATCGGCAGCCACGTGCCGACGGCTGCGAGTCCGGACGTGGCGGGCAGCCACCCGCTCCAGTCCGGCAGCGGCTGACCGATGGACAGCTGCAGCGCGGACGGTGCGCGCGTGGCGGACGGGACGCCGGGGTCCGCGAAGACGGCGAGGACGTTGCCGCGCGCGACCTGGGCGAGGACGAGCGGCAGGAAGAGCACGGCGGTCGGCACCGGGATGAAGGCCCGACGGTGTGCACGGCGCCACCCGACGACGAGCGCGACGAGCCATCCGATCAGCAGGACCGGCAGCAACGACGGCGCCGAGGCCGCCACGACCGCGAACAGCAGCGAGGCGCCCGAGGCCCAGGCCCACGAGCGGTGCGCCTCGAGCACGGCGACGAACAGCCACGGCAGCACCAGGTGCGCGATGACGGCGCCGAGGTGGCCCGTCGTGACCGCGCCGACGAGCGAGGGCGCGATGGCGTACAGCGCGGCACCGATCACCGGCACCCACTTGCGCGTGGTGACCTTGCGGACCGCGAACCAGGCGCCGAGGGCGGAGACCGGGAACGCGACGAGCATCACGAGCACGACGGACGTCGAGGGCGACCAGAACACGATCGACCCGAGGACCGCCAGCACGGCGGCGAACGGGTCGGACGGACCGGTGAACCCGGTGCCGAGCGAGTGCCAGCCGTACCCGACGTTCTGCCAGAGCTGCCCGACGCTCGTGCTGAGGGGCAGCAGGCCACCGCCGGTCAGCGCCGGTGAGCCGAGCAGGGGGTAGAGCGTGACGACGCTCAGGACGGCCGCGGCCAGCACGACCCAGATCCCGCCGTCGCCGAGGAACGACGCCCGCGCGATCGGGGCGTCCTCGACCCGGGCGAGTTCGACGTCGCGCGAGGTGGTGCGGTGCTCGTGCACCCGACGCCAGCTGACCCGGAGCGGTTCGACGGCGGCCCAACCGAGCTTCTTCGTGCGGGCGAGGTTCCTGCGCGCCCGACCGGTGCCTCCGCCGAAGGCCACCGCGAACGCCGCGGCGAGCTCGGGGACGACGGCCGCGGGGTGCTTGGCGACGAGGTGGCCGATCGCCCGGCCGAGTGCGAAGGGGACGAGGGTGAGCCAGTGCAGCCAGAGCAGTCCGCCCGGCGCGTAGGTCATCCGGCGGTGCAGCTGCGCCTGCCGGTGCATGCGGACACGGCGGGCCTCGGAGACGCGCTTGCGGCCGAACTCCTCGACCGGACCGGCGGTGGTGACCTTCGCCTCGGGGACCACGGCGACGCGGTGCCCGGCCAGGCGGACCCGGACGCAGAAGTCGAGGGCGGCGTCGACGTCGGGCAGCGCCGGGTCGAAGCCGGCGAGCTCGGTCCACACCGAGCGGCGCACGAGCATGCCGCCGGCGGCGACGCCGAGCACGTCGGTGTGCCGGTCGTGCTGGCCCTGGTCGAGCTCGTCCTGCACGAGACCGATCGATCGGCCGAAGCGCGTCATGCTCTCGCCGAACGCGCGGATGAGCGAGGGGTCCTCGTCGGCGACGAGCTTCGGGCCGGCCACGACCACGGACGGCGCGATCTCGACGGCGGAGAGCAGGTCGGCGAGCGCGGTCGGCGACGGCGCGTTGTCGTGCCCGAGCAGCCACAGCCACTCGTCGACGGGCTCGTCGACGACGGCGGGCGGGGCCTCGCGCTCTCCGCGGGCGACGGCCTCGCCGAAGGGGCGTCCGGCCGGCAGGCGCAGGAGTTCAGCGGAGCCGCCGAAGGACAGGCCCGCGGTGGAACCGTCGGTCGATCCGACGTCGACGACCACCAGGTTCTCGGGGTGGCGGGTCTGGGCCGCGAGTGCGTCCAGGGTCCGGTCGAGGTGGGCCGCTCCGTTGGCGGCGACGAGGATCGCGGTGACTCTGGGCTGCATGACGGGCGTCACTCTACGGTCTGGAGGCACGGCGTCCGCTGCGGACGGCGGCGCGCCGTGAACCTGTGGGCGCGCTCACCGCGCGGTGCAGGACCGTCAGGCGCGTTTGCGCAACTTGCGACGCTCGCGCTCGGACAGGCCGCCCCAGATGCCGAAGCGTTCGTCGTTCTCCAGCGCGTACTCGAGGCACTGCGCCCGGACCTCGCACGACGTGCAGATCTTCTTCGCTTCGCGCGTGGAGCCGCCCTTCTCGGGGAAGAACGCCTCCGGGTCGGTCTGTGCGCACAGCGAGTCGACCTGCCACGCGAGCGGGTTCTCCTCGTCGTCCGTCTCCGGCCGTCGAACACCCGGGACGCCGAGCGCCACGGGGTCGACGTGCCAGTCCTCCGGAACTCCGGCGTGGAAGTCGGAACCGTTCACCCTGATCACCCCTGACGTCTCGATAACGGGACCACAACGATTGAAGTCGTTGCCTGTAATTACAGCGGTGTCATTCGCCTGAGTCAAGTCGCGGATCATAGAAGGCACTGACCGCTTCGGCGTGTCATGTCCCCCGTCTGGGCGTGTCGCGCCCGGTCTGTCGGGGTTTCGGGGGACAACTGACACGTCCTCAGCCGCTAGGAGGCGCTGCGGCGGGCCTCCCACGCACTCGTGACCATCTCGTCCAGCGTGTGGCGCATCGCCCAGTCGAGGTCGCGCGTGGCGGCCTCGCCGGTGGCCACGATGCGCGCCGGGTCGCCGGGGCGGCGGGGCGCGATCTCCGGGTCGAAGGCGATCCCGGTGCCCTTCGCCATGGCGTCCATGATCTGCCGGACGCTCACACCGTCGCCGCTGCCGAGGTTGTACGCCTGCTCGAGCGACTCCCCCGCCTCGAGCTTCTGCGCCGCGACGGCGTGCGAGTGCGCGAGGTCGGCGACGTGGATGTAGTCACGGACGCAGGTGCCGTCCTCGGTGGCGTAGTCGTCGCCGTTGATGCGCGGCGTGCGGCCGGCCAGCAGGGCGTCGAACACGAGCGGGAACAGGTTGTGCGGGCTGGCGTCGTACAGGTCGGGTTCGCCGGAGCCGACGACGTTGAAGTAGCGGAGCGAGGTCGTCGTGAAGCCCGCGGCGACCTCCATGTCGCGCAGCAGCCACTCGCCGATGAGCTTCGACTCGCCGTACGGGGACTCTGGTGCCTTCGGGGTCGACTCCACGACGACGTCGACGTCCGGGGTGCCGTAGACCGCGGCGCTCGACGAGAAGACGGCCTTCGTGACGCCGTTCTCGGCCATCGCACGGAGCAGCGTCGCCATGCCGGTGACGTTCTGCTCGTAGGTGTGCAGCGGACGCTCGACGGAGACGCCGGCGTACTTGAAGCCCGCGACGTGCACCACGCCGGTGACGTCGTGCTCGCGCAGGGTGCGGGCGACCAGCTCGCCGTCCAGGATCGTGCCCTCGACGAACGGCACGTCGTCCGGCACGAAGGCTCGGAAGCCGCTCGAGAGGTCGTCGAACGCGACCGTGTCGATGCCGGCCGAGCGCAGTGCTCGGACGACGTGGGACCCGATGTACCCGGCACCGCCGGTGACCAGCCAACTCATGGTCGCCACGCTAGCGGACGGACGGTGCACCCCGGTCGCGGTGTGCGGGACCGCGCCAGCCGGTGCGGCTCCGCGCTACCGGCCGGTCGCGATGAAGACCGTGGACGTCACGCCGTTCGACGAGTCGGCCTCGACCGTGACGTCGCCCTCGTCCGGTGTGATGAAGCAGGACTCGCCCTTGCGGAGCAACGTGGCGGACGTCGCGCCGACGAGCGTCACGACGCCCTCGGTGCAGATCGCGATCGACGGGCCGGCCAGCGGAGCCACCCCGCCGGTGCTCAGGCCGACCGGTCGTCCGTCGCCGTCGACCCGCAGCAGCGCGAACCCGACGTCCTCTGGTGCGAAGCGGTCCACGCCGGGAGCCAGGCGCTCGGGCTCGAGGACCGGTGCCGGGTAGGCCGTGAAGTCGAGCACGTGCAGGAGTTCGGGGACGTCGACGTGCTTCGGCGTCAGTCCCCCGCGCAGCACGTTGTCGGACGGTGCCATCAGCTCGATGCCGAGGCCGTCCAGGTAGGCGTGGATGTTGCCGGCGGGTAGGTACATCGCCTGTCCCGCGGTGAGCGTCACCCGGTGCATGAGCAGGGAGACGACGATGCCGGGGTCGCCCGGCCAGCTCGTCGCCAGGTCGCGGACCGTCGCCGTGTTCGGGGTGAGCAGGTCGTCGTCGAGGGCGACGGCGAGGTCGCTCGCGGCCTGCACGACGGCGAGCGCGGAGTCGTCGGCCGTCTCGAGCCACCGCACGGTGTCCTCGAGGCCGTGCTGCAGGTGCACCTCGAGCGGGCCGAGCCGACCGCTGCCGGCGTCGAGCACGCGGACCTCGGCCAGGGTCTCCTCGACCGGCCGGAAGCCGCTCAGGGCCTCGAACCGCTCGCTCAGCGCGACGACGAGCTCGGGCTTCGGGAACGGGTCCTTGTAGTTGCGCGCCGGGTCGTCGATCGCGATGCCCTCGCGCTCCTCGCGCGCGAAGCCGGCCTCGGCCTGCTCCGGCGTCGGGTGCGCCTGCAGCGACAGGGGCGCCGCCGCTGCGAGCACCTTCAGCAGGAACGGCAGGCCGGTGCGGTCGCCGCCCAGGGCGTCCTGCGGCTCGGCGGCGATCCAGTCGAGCAGTGTGTCGGCACCGCCGACCATCGCCGGGTTGACGACCACGCTCGGGCTGCCCGGGTGGGCGCCGAGCCAGAGCTCTGCCTGCGGGGCGCCGGTGACGGTGCGACCGAGGAGCTCCGGGATCGCGGTGACCGAGCCCCAGGCGTAGTCGCGGGGGGTGTTCGTGATGCCGAGGAACATGGGCGAGAGCCTACCGGCGGGATCCGGGGACTCCGGTGGTCCGCCGCCGCCGGTAGCCTGACGTCGTGACGAACACCTGGCCGCGGGCACGCGGGACCGTACCCGAGCGCGAGGCGTTCGCCTTCGGTGCGACCACGATCTTCGTGCTGTTCGCCGGGGACGCCGTCCCGAACACCCTCACCTGGGTCGGAGCAGGCGTCCTGTGGGCGCTCGTCGCCGCCTGGGGCATCACGATCCTGGTCCGGGCGAGGCCGCCGCTCGTGCGCTCCCCCTGGCCGCTCTGGGCCTTCCTGGGGTGGTGCCTGCTGTCCGTCGTCTGGTCGCACTGGCGGTTCGCCACGATCTCGAGCCTGACCGTGCAGGTGATCTGCGCCGCCGTGGCATTCACGATCGCGTCCACCCTGACCTGGCGCCGGATCCTCGACGCGCTCAGCCTCGCGCTCCGCTGGGTGCTGCTGCTCTCGATCCTGTTCGAGGCCGTCGTCGCCGTGTTCGTGCGGCACCCCATCGCGCCGATCTGGACCGACTACGGCGACGCAGACATCCCGGACGCCTTCTACTTCTCGCGCGCCGAGCTCTTCACCGGTGGCCGCATCCAGGGCCTGCCGGGCAACGCGAACCTGCTCGCGATGGTCGCGCTGCTCGTCGCGATCGTCGTCGTGCTGCAGCTCGCCGAGGGCCGGATGCGCCGGCAGCGGGCCACCGGCTGGCTCGTGGTCGCCGCCCTCGGGTTCGTCCTCACCCGGTCCTCCACGGTCATCGCGGCCGCGCTGGTCGTCGCCGTCGTCGCCCTGGTCGCCGTGTGGATGCGCCGGGTCCCGACCGAGCGACGCACCCCGCGCTACCTGCTGCTCGCGGTCGGCGCGGTCGTCGTCGCCGGCGCGGCGTTCGTGCTGCGCGGCCCGGTCTCGGAGCTGCTCGGCAAGGGATCGGACGCGACCGGCCGCGGCGAGATCTGGGCGAAGGTGCTCGGTCTGATCGACCAGCACGCCGTCGTCGGCTGGGGCTGGATCGGCTACTGGTGGCCCGGCATCCCCACCCTGGCCGACCTGGCGCACCGCAAGGGCGTCACGTACCTGCAGGCACACGACGCCTACCTCGACGTGTGGATGCAGACCGGCATCATCGGCCTCGTCCTGTTCCTGCTGTACGTCGTCACGACGCTGTCGCGCTCGTGGGCGTGCGCGACCCGGATCGGCTACGACGCCGCACTCCGTCCGCGCACGTTCGACCCGGTGTCGCTCCTGCCGCTGCTCGTCGTCGTCGCGCTGCTCGTGCAGTCCGTCGCGGAGTCCCGGCTGCTCTACCAGGGGAACTGGGTGCTCTTCGCGCTCATCGCCATCAAGACCCGGATCGTCCTGACCGGCGAGGAACCGACGTCGACCGGCGACGGCCCGCGCACCCCGCCCGCGAAGCGCGAGTTCCGCTGGGCCACCACGCGCTGATCGTCAGCGGCCCGCAGTGGGCGGTCCCGCGTCAGCGTCCCGCGTCAGCGGAACAGCCACGCGCACGCGACCGGTGACGACCACGGGTTCGAGCGCACCCGCACGACCTCGAGCGTCGGGTCGGCGCGACACGCCTCGGCGGCCGCGGGCAGCTGCTCCGCCCACACCGGCCCGTCGCTGCGCCGGGTGTCCGCCGGCGCGACGTGCAGGACGGCCGACGCGACGACGGCGGCGACCACGCACCAGGCGGCCAGCGCCCCGACGAGGCGACCCGTGCCTCCCGTCCGCTGCGCGACACGCGACCACCGGTCGGTGTCCACCAGCGCGGCGGCGGCGACCACCGCGGCGCTGACGAGCAGCAGGCCGGACGCGGCTGCGTACCGCTGCGGCGGGATCGCCGCCATGGCGGCCGTGGGGTTCGCCCACGGCTGCCCGGCACCGTCGTTCGCCAGCAGCGCCGCCCACCACACGGCACCGGACGCGACCGTCAGCGCGACGACCATCCACCGGGAGCGGGCCGGCCCGACGACGACACCGGCGACGAGGACCAGCACCAGTGCGCTGACGGGCACCAGGACCGGCGCCCAGCCGTGCTCGACGACCGTGGAGACCACGACGCCGAGGTGCGGGTCCCACGCGCCGGCGACGGGCCGGAGCAGGAACCCGGCGAGCACGTCGTGGAACGCGGGAGCGCCGGGGGTCAGGTCGCGCGGGTGGGTGAGCGTCGTGACGACCTGCACGACGGCCCCGGCGAGCGCCGCGACCGTGACGGGCAGCGGGAGCAGGCGCGCACGGCGAGACCCGTCGCCCCCAGGACGACGCAGCGGCCACGCGAGCAGGAGCAGCGGCGTGAACAGGATCGTCTGCGGTTCCGTGAGGACCGCGAGTCCGGCGACGACGGCGAGCCCGACGGCTCCCCACCAGGTCCGGCTGCGGTGCGCGAAGACCCACGGCACCAGCACGAGCAGGTACCAGTGCAGGTTGGCGGCGTTCCCGCTGATCTCGTACGGCGCGAGCGGCAGCACGACGGGCACCGCGGCGAGCACGAGGCGGAACGGCCACGGTCGGACCACGTCGCGGGACAGGACGAAGACCAGCGCGCACACGGCCCCGACCACCAGGCAGGACGACAGCGAGACGACCTGGGCGTACCGCGCGGTCGGCAGTGCGTACCCGAGGTCGACCACCATCCGGGGCAGCAGGTGCACGTACCCGGCGTACGGGTGCAGCAGGGTGTCCACGGGGCCGAGGGCGATGCGCTCCCGCAGGAAGACCCCGCCGTCCTCGGCCCAGACGGTGTTCCGGGGCACGGGGCCGAGCCGGTACCAGGCGAGCGCGCCGGCGGCGAAGCCGATGACGACCGCGACCAGCGGCAGGCCGGCGGCCCTCCGCAGGGGGTCCATTGCAGTGAAGCTAGGTCAGCATCGCGCATCGTCGATGACGCCACACCGCGGATCGTCGATACAGCCGTTCCGCGATGCGGGCGACTCGTCACAAGGTCGTACGCCAAGATGGACGCGTGACGGACGGCCGGGTGAGCAGACACGTGCTCGGGCGCCGGTACCTCTCCGCCTGGATCGGCTTCTCGGCCGGTGGACGGTTCAGCCAGGCGCTCGCGACGGTCATCGTGCTGTTCGGGTTCGGGCAGCCGACCGTCCAGGCCCTCGTCGGCAGGTCGGGCACGTGGGCCGTGCTCGTGACGCTGTTCGTCCTCGCCGGGCTGAGCCTGCTCGGGCAGCGGTACCGGATCGAGTGGCACGGCGTGCTGCCCCTGTCGCTGCTGGCGTTCGTCGGGTACTGCGCGTTGAGCGTGCTCTGGAGCGAGTACTCGTGGGTCGCCCTGCGCGGTCTCGTGCAGACGGTCTGCTTCATCGGACTCGGCCTCTACCTGGCGCTCGGGCGGGACCTGGTGCAGGTGATCCGGGCGTCGGGTGACGCGTTCCGGATCCTGCTCGTCGTCGCCCTCGGCCTCGAGGTCCTGTCCGGACTGGTGCTCGACGTCCCGCTGCCGGCCTTCGGGATCCGCGGCGACATCGCCTACGGCGGCCCGATCCAGGGCATCGGCGGCACCCGCAACTTCATGGGGTTCATCGCCGCGATGGCCCTGGTCACCTTCGTCGTCGAGTTCCTCACCCGCTCGGTCACCATGTGGCGGGCCATCGGCTCCACCGCCCTCGCCGTCATCGCGCTGATGCTCGTGCAGTCCCCCATCACCGGCCTCGCGATGATCGCCCTCGCCGTCACCGCGCTGGCCCTCTGGTCGCTCCGGCACGCACGGCCCGCCACCAGACCGGTGGTCAACGGCGTCCTCGGCGGCGCGGTCCTGCTCACCCTCGTCGTGGCCGTGTTCGCGCGGCACCGGCTGCTCGCGGAGATCGGCGCGGCTGGGGGCACGGCGACGCGCATCGACCTGTGGTCGCAGATCCGCGTCCTGACCGAGCGCTACCCGATCCAGGGCTGGGGGTGGGTCGGGACGTGGCCGACCGAGCCCGTCGTGCCGTACGTCACACTCATCGACCCGTCCGGCGCGCGGTTCACGTCCGGCCTCAACGCGTTCGTCGATGCGTGGCTGCAGCTCGGGGTGGCCGGCACGATCATCCTGGGGATCGCCGCGCTGCTGGCCTTCGCTCGGGCATGGGTGACGGCGACGACGTTCCCCGGGGTGGCCTACGTGTGGCCGGCCGCGGTGCTGGTGCTGCTCGCGGTGACGAGCACGGCGGAGAGCTACCTGCTGCACGGTGCGGGCCTGATGTTCTTCGTGACGGTGCTCGTGATCGCGGCGCGGCGGCGCTCGTGGCGCCGGCACCTGCCGCGGGCGTAGGTGCCGCGGGGGCGCGCAGGCACGGCGAGTGACGCACTTCGTGAGCAGGAATGGTCGAGTCCGCCGCGGCGACCCGACCATTTCTGCTCACGAAGCGCCGGCCACCGCGGTCGTCATGCCTGCTCGTGCGCAGACCGCCGAGGTTCCACGACACGCCGCCCGTGTGTCGCCGAGGTTCCACGGAGCGGCGGTGTGAGCGCCGAGGTTCCGAGATCTCGGAACCTCGGGGCAGCGCGAGCGGGCGCGGGCGCGAGCGCTAGGGGCGCGTCGGACGACCCAGGCGGCGCTGCAGGCCCCACTGCGTGACGCGGAGCATCGCCTCGACGACGATGGACCGGCTCATCTTCGAGACCCCGTGCACGCGGTCGCGGAACCGGATCGGCACCTCGACGATGCGGCCGCCCAGCGCGTCCACGCGCAGCGTCATGTCGACCTGGAAGCAGTACCCCTTCGAGTCGATCGAGCCGAGGTCCATCCGCGCGATCGCGTCGGAACGGTAGACGCGGTACCCGGCGGTGATGTCCCGCACGTGGATCCCGAGCACCAACCGCGCGTAGGTGTTCGCGCCGCGGCTCAGGGCCTGACGACGGAGCGGCCAGTCGACGACCGACCCACCGGGCACCCAGCGCGACCCGATCGCGAGCAGCACGTCGTCCGACGAGGTGACCGCGTCGATGAGCGCCGGCAGCCGGTCGGCCGGGTGCGAGCCGTCGGCGTCCATCTCGACCAGCAGCGGGTAGCCGCGCTCCAGGCCCCACCGGAACCCGGCGACGTAGGCCGTGCCGAGCCCGAGCTTGCCCGACCGCTGCAGCAGGTGCACCCGGTCGTCGTCGGCCGCGATGGACCGCACGATGTCGCCGGTGCCGTCCGGGCTGCCGTCGTCGACCACGAGCAGGTGGGCACCGGGCGACGCCGTCAGGATCGCGTCGGCGATGGCTCGGATGTTCTCGGCCTCGTCGTACGTCGGGACGATGACGAGGGCCGTGGTCTCGGCTGGGTTCACCGGTTGCCGAGGCGTCGCTTGATCTTCCCCGCGACGCTGCGCGGGCCCTCGGTGCGGAAGTAGTGCACCGCGCGCCCGACGTCGTAGCGGACGCCCGAGAGCTTCTTGCGGTCCGGCACGCGCACGCGCATCGTGTGGGGCGCGAGCTTCGTGGTGGTGTCGCGCACCGACTTGTCCGCCGCGCGGATCGGGTTCCGGCAGAACTCGACGAGCGGTGCCAGGACGTTCTCCCACGTGAACTGCTCGCGCACGCGGTCGACGTTGGCGATGAACTGTGCCCGGGCCTTCTTGTCGAAGAGCGCGGTCTCGAGCGCCGTGGCCAGGCCGTCGACGTCCTGTTCGTGCACCGCGACGCCGAGCTGCTGCTCGGCGACCAGGTCACCGAAGGAGTCGCCGGCCGTCGTGACGATCGGCAGGCGCGCCCACAGGTAGTCGAGGATGCGGGTGCGGAACGAGAACGTGGTCTCGAGGTGCTCGTAGTGCGTCGAGACGCCGGCGTCGGCCTCGAGCAGGTAGGCGCCGCGCTCCTCGTACGGGATCCACGAGTCGTTGAAGAACACGTGCTTGCCGGTCAGACCGAGGGCGTCGGCCTCGGCGCGGACCTTCGCGACGATGTCCATCTCGGGCACGTCGGGGTTCGGGTGCTGCACGCCCATGAAGAAGAGCTTCACCGACGGCCGGCGGGCGGCGAGCTGGGCGATCGAGCGGACCAGGGTGATCGGGTCGAACCAGTCGTAGATGCCACCGCCCCAGACGACGAGCTTGTCGTTCTTGCCGATGCCCGGCACGACTCCCTTGACCCGCGGCTGGTCGTGCACCGGCGGGGTCGAGGACAGCCCGAACGGCACGACGCCGATGAGCGAGCGGAGGTCAGCGTCGCGCGAGTACGTGCGGGCGTTCACCCGGCCGGAACCGGCGAGCTGGCCGAGCCAGAACATGCGCTGGCGCTCCGAGGCGCAGATGAAGTAGTCGCCGAGCTCGAGCTGGTGGTTGAGCGTGTCCGAGGCGTCGAGGATCTGACGGTTCCACTGGTCGACGTCGTCGCTGCGGCCCTGCTCGAGCTGCTCGAGGTGCAGCGGGTCGTACACGTCGACGACCAGGATCTTGCTCGTCGACTCGAGCACCGGGAACAGCCGGAGCGCGTGGCCCTGCACGATGATGACGTCGGCCCAGCCCTCGTGCTCGACCATCTGACGGGGGTGGCGGTGCGGCACGGTGACGACGTCGTACGACGGGTCGATCTGCGACGAGCGGGTCAGGCTGACCACGCGCACGTCGTGCTCGGACGCGAGCTGCTTCGCCATCTGGGTGGCGCGGATCGCGGGACCGGCCATCTTCGCGCCGATCGAGTCGCCCGTGATGATGAGGATGCGACGACGGGTGCCGACCTCGAGCACACCGAGGGAGTGCACGATCTTGTCGTAGCCGGCCAGGTAGTTCTCGATCGGGTACGCGGGCTCGTCGCGGTTGCCGAACAGGCGCAGGAGCTCGCGGTCGCTGCGGACACGCGTGGCCTGGATCGCGCGGCGCGACTCGGTCATCGACGGCAGCTGCTCGACGAACTGGTCGACGCCGTAGATGCCGGCCATGCTCGTCTTCGGCACCGGGATGGTGGGGACGCTGTCGTCGCCGGGGTTCCGCAGGTCGAGCTCCGTGGAGTCGAGCTCCCCGCGGCCCACGGCACGGCGGACGGCGAGCGCCAGCGAGCCGGGCAGGGCTGCGGCGAGCTGCTCGTCGCCGAGGTTCTTGTACAGCGTGAAGAGGGCGTTCCGCTCGAGCAGGTAGGTCTCGCGGAAGTCGCCGAACTTGTTCATCGACGCGTGGTGCTTGTGGAACGCGACCGACTTCGGCTGGTAGCGGAAGCGCCAGCCGAGCAGGTTGAGCCGCCAGCCGAGGTCGACGTCCTCGTAGAACATGAAGTAGCGGTCGTCGAAGCCGTCGAGCTGCTCGAAGAGCTCGGCGCGGATGAACATCGCGGCGCCGGTGCCGAACAGGACGTCGGTCTCGCTCTCCCAGCGGCCGGTGTCCGGTGACCCGGCGAAGGGCTTGTAGCCCATGCCGTACCAGGTCATCGCGGCCTCGGTGAAGTCGATGTTGACGCCCTCCCAGTCGAGGACCTTCGACGCCACGGCACCGATGTCGGCGCCGGACGCGAACGTGGCCATCGCCTCGCGCACCCAGCCGGTGTCGGGACGGGCGTCGTTGTTGAGGAACGCGACGACCTCGCCGGAGGACTTCTCGACGCCGAGGTTGCACCCGCCGGTGAAGCCGAGGTTGGCGGCCGCGTCGATCAGGGTGAAGTCGAGGTCGGAGGCCTGCAGCCGACCGAGGTGCTCCGGACCGGAGCCGTTCTCGACGACGATCACCTCGAGCTTGTCCTGCGGCCAGTCCTGCTTGCGGAGTTCCGCGATGCTCGTCAGGGTGTCGTCCGTGCCCTTGTAGTTCACGAGGATGACGGACACGACTCCCGGCTTGCGCTCTGTCACGCGAGTTCCTCCAGCAGCTGCCGCGCACGGCGCGGATCGGTGGCTCGGCCCACGGGGTGCCGCGAGCCGATGACACCCTACAAGGCGCGCCCCGCCACTCCCCTGTGGCCGTCGCCGATTCGTGCAGAATGGGCCGCGTGACTGCCGCAGTGATCCCGAACACTCCCCTGTCCTCGCCCCTCGCACCGGAGTACGCGGCCATCGCGGCCGGTGCGCACGCCGAGGGGCCGCGCGGCACCGTCCGGTTCGCCGTGTCGACCGCCGACCCGACCGAGGGCAAGGGCGACCTGTTCGTCGCACTCGGGCTCGCACGGGCGCTCCGTGCCGAGGGCTGGGGCGTCGCGATGTGGCCGCTCGAGCGCTGGGGCGAAGCGGTCCCCGCCGACACCGCCGTCGTGGTCAGCATGATCGAGTCGTTCGTCCCCGGGTACGTCCCCGCCGGCACCGCCCTGGTCGCGTGGGTGCGGAACTGGACCGCGAAGTGGGCGGCCCTGCCCTACCTCGGTGAGTTCGACGCGGTGTGGACGTCGTCCGGCATCGCCCGCGACGCCGTCGCCGCGCAGTACGACGGTCCGGTCGAGGTCGTCCCGATCGGTGTCGACCTGGACCTGTTCACCGACGAGCGCCCGCACGGGGCCGGCACGACCGCGGCCGCCACGGCGTCCGAGCGCACGGACCGTGCCGTCACGACCGTCAACTTCTGGGGCGTGCGCCGCCGCGTGCAGGACGTGCTCGCCGAGGTCGCCCCGGCTGAGCCGATCGTGTGGTTCGCCGCGAACGTCGACCACGTCGAGGCCACGGCCGGCGTCGAGCTCCGGCCCGCGGTGTCCTACTTCGCGCTGCCCGAGGTGTACCGCGCCGCCGGCTTCGTCGTCGACGACGTGATCGCCCCGGCCGCCGAGTACGGCACCCTGAACTCGCGCCTGTACGAGGCACTCGCGTCCGGGGCGCTGCCGGTGACGGACTGCGCGCTCGGCCTGGACGAGCTCGGCCTGTCCGACGTGCCGGTCTTCGACGACGCCGCGTCGCTCGAGCGGGTGCTCGCGATGCCCCGCGCCGAGCGCACGGCCCTGACGGCCCGACTCCGTGCCGTGGTGGTCGAGCGGCACTCGTTCCGTGCGCGCGCCGAGCAGGTCGGTCCGGTCCTGGACGCGGCCGTGGCGATCGCCTCGGGTCGGTCCGGCGAGCGGAACGCGTTCCTGCGCTGGGCGACCGCGCAGCGCGAGGTCCTGCGGCAGGCCGAGCACGACCGTGACGTCCACCTGTCCGGGGTGCAGGACATCAACCGGCGGCTCGTCGCGTCGGAGCAGCAGGTCGGCGCGTACGACACCGCCCGTCGCCAGGCCGAGGCGGAGCGCGACCAGATCGCGGCGCGGTTCGCGGGCCTCACCCGCTCCCCCGAGTACCGGTTGCTGCACGGCGTGGGCCTGATGGCCCGGCGCGTGCGCCGCTGACGTGGGACCAGCACCGACGTTCAGCGCGCTCACTTCGTGAGCAGGAATGGTCGGGTCCGTCCACCGGACCCGACCATTGCTGCTCACGATCCGCCGCCGTGGGCGCGACCACAGGACGGACGGGAGGCCCGTGGCGGATCCGCCACGGGCCTCCCGTCCGTCTCGGCGACCGTCTACTGCACGGTCACCGTCTTCGTCCCGAAGCTCTTGTACGTCCCGCTCGGCAGGTCCTGGTAGTAGACCCGCACGGTGTGCGTGCCGGGCTGCAGCCCGGTGAGCACCCGCGACAGCCCGACGTCCGAACCCCAGTTCGGGTAGTTCTTCTGCACGTCGGCGCGGGTCGCGTTCACCGTGCCGGGGGTGATCGCGACGCCGTCCAGGTGCATCTTGTACTTGACCGGGTCCCACACGTCGGGGTCGATCGCCCACCCCTTGACGGTGATGGTCCCCTTGCCGCCGGTGACGGAGTCGAACGACCCCTTCACCGCGCCGGTGTTGCCGGTCTTGCCCGTCGCGGGCGGGTCGATGACCGTGAAGGACTTCGTGCCGAAGCTCTTGTACGTGCCGCTCGGCAGGTCCTGGAAGTACACACGGACGGTGTGCGTGCCCGCGCTCAGACCGGTGAGCTGCACGGACAGGCCGACGTCGGAACCCCAGCCCGGGTGGACCGCCTCGACGTCGGTGCGCTTGGCGTTCACCACGCCCGGGTCGATCGCGACGCCGTCCAGGTGCATCTTGTACTTGACCGGGTCCCACACGTCGGGGTCGATCGCCCACCCCTTGACCGTCGCGCTGTAGACGCCGCCGGTCACCGACTCGTACGAGCCCGTCACCGCGCCGGTCTTGCCGGTCTTGCCGGTGGTGCCGGACGACGGGGCGGTGGCCGACGTCACCTTCACGGTCTTCGTGCCGAAGCTCTTGTAGGTGCCGCTCGGCAGGTCCTGGAAGTAGACCCGCACGGTGTGGTTGCCGGCGCTCAGCCCGGTCAGGCGGAGTGCCAGGCCGACGTCGGAACCCCAGGACGGGTGCTTCGCCTCGACGTCGGTGCGGGTGGCGTTCGCGGTGCCGCTGTTCGTGCTGACGCCGTCGACGTGGACCTTGTACTTGACGGGGTCCCAGACGTCCGGGTCGATCGCCCACGCGCGCACCGTGGCCGTGCCGGCGCCGCCGGTGACGGAGTCGTACGTCCCGCGGAGTGCTCCGGTCTTGCCGGTCTTGCCGGTGGTGGGGGCGCTGACGGTGACGGACTTCGACGCGACCTTGACGTAGTCGGTGCCGGGCTTGTCCTGCGTGTACAACGCCACGGTGCGGGTGCCCGGCGTGATGCCGCCGATCGTCTTCGAGAACCCGAGGGTGCTGCCGACGCCCTTGTAGACCTTGGCGACGTCGGTGCGGGTGCGGTCGGTGGTGCCGGTCGCCTTGCTGACGCCGTCGACCAGGATCTTCCACGGGGCGGGCTTCGCCGAGTCGGGGTCGAGCGCCCAGCCGGTCGCGGTGATCGTGCCGGCGCTGCCGGTGACGGTGTCGAGTGCACCCTTCGGGGCTGCGCTCACGACCGTGCGGGTGTAGCAGCCGAGCAGCGTGTTGCTGCCCTTGCCCTGGTTGATGGCGTAGGTGCACACCGAGTGCTTGCCGACGCTCAGCCCGGTCAGCTCGGTCGAGAACCCGTGCTTGAGGTTGTTCGCGCCGAGGGTGGCGGACAGGTCGGGCCGGTTCACGTTCGCGGTGACGGTCTTCGCCCCGGCACCGTCGACGTAGAACGCGACGCGGAGCGCGCTCGTGGTGTCCGGGTCGACGGCCCAGCCGCTGACCGTGATCGACGAGGTCGAGCTCGGCGTGACCGCGTCGACGTTGCCGTACGGGTTGCCGCCGCCGGTCGCCGAGCCGAACCAGTCGGTGTACATGCGCCAGAAGTTGCGGTTGCCGTACGCCGAGCAGCCGTCGCCGGTGCCGTAGAGGTTCGACATCGCGGCGGTGTTCGGGGTGTACGGGGTGTAGATGTACAGCCCCGCGGTCGCCTGGTTCTGGATGTAGACGGACTTGCGACCGCAGGCCGCGTTCGGGTTGAGGAGGATCGAGTTGGTCCGACCCGCCTGGTACGCCCACGAGGTCGGCGACGACTGGTAGCGCTTGAACTGGAGCGCGGCGGCGTAGACCTGCTGACCGAAGCCGAAGTACGCCGGGTCGCACGGGGCGGTGTCGGGGCACGCGAAGCCGGTGGCGTGCAGGTACATGTACGACGTCGGCGAGGACGTCGTGACGATGCCCTGCTCCTTCTGCAGGAGCACGAGGAGCACCTTCTGGCTGATGCCGCACGCGGCGCCGACCTGGGCGATCATCGTCGCGGCGGACTTGGTGCCGCCGGCGATGGCGCTGCACCGGCCGGAGACGGCGCCGATCGCGCTCATCTTCTGCGAGAAGTCCTTCAGGCAGGCGGGTCCGCTCGACGACTTCCGGCAGTTCGGGGCGACGCTCGTCAGGAACGACTGCACGGACGCGGCGTTCATCGCCGAGCCGTTGTAGAAGTTCGCGTCGCTGATGATGTTGCCCGGGTCGAAGTCGCCGGCGACGGCGGCCGAGGCGGACTCGGTCGTGGTCTGCTCGGACAGGATCGTGCCGAAGGTCAACCCGCTGACGGCGACGGCGAGTGCCGCGACGATCGCGAGGGAGGTCCGGAAGGGTCGGCGACGGCGCCCGTCCGACTCGGTCTGGATGGAACGCATCACGGCACCTCCGCCGGCATCGGGTCGGACGTCGTCGACGCGGAGCCGACGGCGTAGGTCAGGGTGACGGACCAGGTGCCGCTGGGGACCTGGGCCGCGGGGAACGCGACCTGCGCGCAGTTGACCGAGGAAGCGCTCGCCTGCGCCGCGCTCGTGGCGGTGCGCGTGACGCTCCCCTTCTTCGCGGTGAACGTGCAGGTCCCGCTGGTGTCGGTGGTGCCCGAGACGAGTCCGCCGGCCTGCAGCGACTTCGAGGCCGTGTCCCAGCCGCTGTAGGTGACGACGGCGGTCGCCGGGAAGTCCGACGGGTCGGTGTCCGGCTCGTTGGTCGAGCCGCTCCCCGGGAAGGCACCGGGGGTGTCGTCGTCCGAGGCGGTGGGGTCGTCGGTGGCCTCGGACGCGGGCGACGACGCGGTGCCGGTGGGCTCCGTGGTCGCCGAGTCGTCGGCGGTCGGGGTCGGACTCGCGGTGCGGGTCGCGGACGCGGACGGCGACGGGGTGGCGTCGTCGCCACCACCGGAACAACCGGCCAAGAGAACACTGAGGGCACCGACCACCGCGAACGCAGCGATCGGCCTGGATGCGAGGAGCATGCTGACGGGCCGTCCTGTGGATGTTGACAAGGGTCCGGGTTGCGACAACGGTAACCCCAAAGTGAAGGTTGAGGGTTGGATCGGTCCGGAATCACCCCCGCTCGGGGTGCACGACGGCCGTCGCCCATCCCTGCCGCGCGGGCCCGGTGAGTATGCTGTTCCGGTCCTGCCCCCACGAACGAAGAGACGTATGGTCGATCAAGCCCGCATGGCGGCGCTCGCGAAGGAACCCCTCGTCGTGATCGGCGCTCCGACGAGCGCCTTCCGCGGAACCTGGCGAGAGCTGCGCGACGTCTTCCGGCAGCGCGAGATGCTCGGGATGCTCATCCGACGCGACCTGAAGGCGCGGTACAAGGACTCGGCGCTCGGGTTCGTGTGGACGCTGGTGCGCCCGCTGACCCAGCTGCTCATCTACTACTTCGTCATCGGCAAGGTCCTCGGCGCCGCCAACGGCATCGACAACTTCGCGATCTACGTCTTCACCGGCCTGACCGCCTACACGCTCTTCAGCGAGATCGTCGCCGGGTCGACCGGCTCGATCGTCGGCAACTCCGGGCTGATCAAGAAGGTCTACGTCCCGCGCGAGGTCTTCCCGCTCGCCAGCGTCGGCGCGGCCCTGGTCAACTTCACCATCCAGTTCGCGATCCTGCTCGCCGCGACCGTGGTCATCGGCGTCTTCCCGTTCCACGAGGGGCTCGTCTACCTGATCCCGTCGCTCGCGGTGATCCTCGTCTACGGCGCGGCCATCGGCCTGGTGCTGTCCGCGCTCAACGTGTACCTGCGCGACGTGCAGTTCGTCATCGACGTCGGCCTCATGGTCCTGCTCTGGGCCTCGCCGATCGTGTACTCGTACGCGCGGGTGGTCGCCACCGTGAACACCGACTGGCTCATCACCGCCTACACGAACAACCCCCTGACGCTGGCCGTGCTCGGCATGCAGAACGCGATCTGGCTGCACGACCCGGCCGACGTCACGTACCCGGACCACCTGATGCTGCGCCTCGGCATCGCGTTCGTCATCGGTGTCCTCTGCCTCCTCGGCGCGCAGCGGGTGTTCTCCCGTCTGCAGGGCAACTTCGCGCAGGAGCTGTAGACCATGGCCATCAGCACCCCCGTCGCCCCGACGCCCACCGAGGGCACCGCCGAGCGGCCGGACGTCATCGTCATCGACCACGTCCGCAAGCGCTTCACGGTCCGCAAGGACAACACCCTGCGCGAGCGCATCGTCACGCTCGGTCGCGCCGGCCGCAAGCACCGCCAGGACTTCTGGGCCCTCGACGACGTCACCGTGTCGATCCAGGCCGGCTCCACGGTCGGCCTCATCGGCCAGAACGGCTCCGGCAAGTCGACCCTGCTCAAGGCCATCGGCGGCATCATCCAGCCGACCTCCGGCACGGTGGCCCGCCGCGGTCGCCTCGCTGCCCTGCTCGAGCTCGGCGCCGGCTTCCACCCCGACCTGTCCGGGCGCGAGAACGTCTACCTCAACGCGTCGCTGCTCGGGCTGAGCCGCAAGCAGACCGACGAGAAGTTCGACGACATCCTGGCGTTCTCGGGGATCGGCGACTTCATCGACACCCAGGTGAAGTTCTACTCATCCGGCATGTACGTGCGACTCGCCTTCGCCGTCGCCGTGCACACCGACCCCGACGTCCTGCTCGTCGACGAGGTGCTGGCCGTCGGCGACGAGGCGTTCCAGCGCAAGTGCCTCGACCGCATCCGCACCTTCCAAGAGGCGGGCAAGACGATCATCATCGTCACGCACTCGCTCAGCCAGGTGCAGGAGATGTGCGACCGGGTGGTGCTGCTCAACAAGGGCAAGGTGCTGCACGACGGCGATCCCGTCCAGGCCGTGAGCATGTTCCGCGAGGTCCTCGAGGAACGCCGCCAGGGCGAGCTCAGCACCGACGTCGCCGTCGGCCGCGGCAAGGTCCTCGGCGCGAGCGTGCACGTCGACGGCAAGGAGCCCCGCGCCGAGGTCATGCCCGGCGACGACCTCGTCGTGGACATGGAGTTCGAGCACCTGGACGGCATCGCCGACTGGGAGGCCGCGGTGCAGATCAACAACGCCGGCGGCCAGGTCGTGTACGGCACCACCACCGGCATCATGGGCCTCGAACTGCAGCCGCTGCACGGACGCCGGAAGCTCCGCCTGCGGATCGCCGACACCGCGTTCGGCACCGGCAAGTACTTCATCAACGTGTCGATGATGGACTCCGCCGGCCGCCACCTGCACGACATGCCGGAGTGCGATTCGTTCGAGGTGCCCGGATTCGAGAACGCCGTGGGCACGGTCTACGCGCAGCCCTCGATCGAGGAGCTGGACTGAGCCCGACCGACGACGGCACCGACGTCCGGACCCCGGGCGTCCCGCGCACCGCGGTCGTCGTCGTCAACTGGGAACGCGCCGACCTGACGACCGCGGCCGTCCGCGCCGTGCTCGCCGAGGGCGCGGCCGACCAGGTGGTGGTCGTCGACAACGGCTCGTCGGACGACTCCGTCGCCGTCCTCCGCCGCGAGCTGCCCGACGTCGACGTGGTCGCGCGGGAGCACAACGGTGGGTTCGCGGCCGGCGCCAACACCGGCATCCGGCACGCGGACGCCGACGTCATCGTCCTGCTCAACAACGACGCGGTCCCCGCGCCGGGCTTCGTCGCGGCGCTCCGCGACCACCTGGCGCAGGCGCGGCCCGAGGTCGCGGCCGTGACGGGCCGCATCGTGCTCGCCGGACGCTGGACGAGCCTCCCGGTCGGCGCGACACCAGCACCCGGCCAGCGCGTGCTGCAGGGCCACGACGGCCGTCTGTGGACGCCGTCGCCCGACGGCGAGGTGCGCCTCAACTCGACCGGCGTGCGCATCGACCGCGACGGCAACGGCATGGACCGCGACTGGTTCGCGCCCGTCGACCGCGTCGCGGACGTCGACGTCTTCGGGTTCTCCGGTGGGGCCTCCGCCCTGCGGCGGAGCGCGCTCGACGACGTCGGCCTGCTCGACGAGTCGCTCTTCATGTACTACGAGGACACCGAGCTCGCGTGGCGACTCCGCCGACGCGGCTGGCGCGTGGAACACGCGGCCGACGCGGTCGTCGAGCACGACCACTCGGCGTCGTCCGGGGTGCAGAGCGACCTGTTCCTCTTCCGCAACGCGCGGAACCGGATGGTCGTCGCGCTCTGGCACGCGCCGTGGGGCACCGTCCTGCGGGCGAGCGCCCGGACCCTCTTCCGCGGCCTGCGCGGGCTGCTGGCCGCTCCCACCCGACGGGAGGCCCGGCTCGTCCTGGCAGCGTTCGCGGACGTCGTCGGGGCGCTCCCGTCGCACCTCGCGCGGCGGCTCCGCGAGTCGCGGCGCGCGTCCGTCCCGCGCCGCAGCGTGGACCCGGGCGCATGAGCGCGGAGGGCTATCCTGGTCACTCCCCCGCCGACGGACCCGACCGTGGCGCCCCCGTTCGGAAGGACCCCCGCGTGCCGCAGCTCACCGTCCTCGTCGACGGGACCGCGGTACCGCGTGCACTCGGCGGTGTGGGCCGCTACGTCGAGGGGGTCGTGTCGCACCTGACCGACCCGGGGCTCGACGTCCACCTGGTGGTCCGACCCGTGCACGCTCCGCACTTCGCCGCCGTCGCGCCGCACGCGACCGTGCACACCGCGCCGGGCTGGACCGACTCGGTGCCGCTGCGGTTCCTGTGGGAGCAAACCGGGCTGCCGGCGCTCGGCCGACGACTCGGCGCGCAGGTGCTGCACTCCCCCCACTACACGTTCCCGCTCGGCTGGCGCGGCGGGTCCGTCGTCACCCTCCACGACGCCACGTTCTTCTCCAACCCGGAGTGGCACTCCCGGCTCAAGCGCACGTTCTTCACCTGGTGGAGCCGTCGCTCGCTGCGGACCCGGCCCGTCGTCATCGTGCCGAGCGCGGCGACGGCGACCGAGGCCGCGCGGGTCGTCAGCGGCATCCGCGCCGACGTCCGGGTCGCACCACTCGGCGTCGACCGTGCCGTGTTCCACGAGCCGTCCACCGCCGAGGTCGAGGACGCCCGGATCGCCGCGACGCTGCCCGAGGGTGCGCCCTGGATCGCGTTCCTCGGCACGATCGAACCGCGGAAGAACGTCACCGCGCTGCTCGACGCCTACGCCGCGGTGCGCGCCGCGCGGGCGGACGCCCCGTGGCTCGTGCTGTCCGGAGCGCGGGGCTGGGACGAGTCCGCGATCGCCCGGCTCGACGCGCTGCAGCCGGACGACCACGTGATCGAGGCCGGCTACCTGCCCCTCGAGGACCTGGCGGGCTACCTCGGCGGCGCGGAGTTCGTCGTCTACCCGTCGCTCGGCGAGGGCTTCGGGCTGCCGGTGGTCGAGGCGATGGCGTCCGGCGCCTGCGTCCTGACCACCCGGCGGCTGTCACTGCCCGAGGTCGGCGGTGACGCAGCGATGTACACCGAGCCGTCCGCCTCCGCACTGGCGTCCGCGATGACGCGGCTGCTCGACGACCCGTCGCTCGTCGCGTCGCACCGGGCGGCCGCACTGGCCCGGGCCGCCTCGTTCACGTGGGAGGCCACGGCAGCCGTGCACGTCGAGGCCTACTCGGCCGTGGCCCGGGACGCGCGGGCCGGGGGTACCCGGTGATCCGCGTCGCCGTGCTGACGGTCACCTACAACACCGGCGAGACCATCCGGCCGTTCCTGGCGAGCGTCGCGGCGGCGTCCTCGGAGCCGGTCGCCGTCGTGATCGCCGACAACGGCTCCGCCGACATCGACGCACTGCGGGCGATCGGTGAGTCCTACGGTGCCGTCGTGGTGTCCTCCGGGGGCAACCGCGGCTACGGCGGGGGCATCGACGCCGCACTGAGCGCCCTCGACGACGTCCTGCCCGACGTCCGCCCCGAGTTCCTGCTCGTCACGAACCCCGACGTCGTGCTCGCACCCGGCTCGATCGACGAACTCGTCCGCGCCGCCGACCGGCTGCCGTCCGGCGGGTCGTTCGGGCCGCGGATCCTCGACGAGCAGGGTGAGACGTACCCGTCCGCACGCCAGCTGCCGTCGCTCCGGACCGGGCTCGGCCACGCGGCGTTCTCGCGGCTCTGGCCCGCCAATCCGTGGAGCCAGCGGTACTGGTCCACCACGCAGGTCGTCGAGCGCGAGGCCGGCTGGCTGTCCGGCGCGTGCTTCCTCATCCGGACGTCGGTGTTCCGCGAGCTCGGCGGGTTCGACGAGTCGTACTTCATGTACTTCGAGGACGTCGACCTGGGCCAGCGCGTCGGTCGCTCCGGCCGCGCGAACGTGTACGTGCCGACGGCCGTGGTCACCCACACCGGGGCGCACTCGACGTCGTCCAACCGGCGCCGGATGGAGATCGAGCACCACCGCAGCGCGTACCGGTTCCTGTCGCGGAAGTACCGGGCGTGGTGGCTCTGGCCGCTGCGCGTCGCCCTGCACGCGGGCCTCTCCGCCCGCGCCCGCTGGGTCACACGCAAGTAGCCCGGTCGGGGTCTTTGCGCGCGGGGTTCTGCCATCGCGCCCCCGCACGGTCGTGGGGGCCCCCCCCCCCCCGGCGCCCCCCCCCCCCCCCCCCCCCCCCCCCCCCCGCGCCCCCCCGCCCCCCCCCCCCCCCCCCCCCCCCCCCCCCCCCCCCCCCCCCCCCCCGCGCGGGGGGGCGCCCCCGGGGGGGGGGGGGGGGGGCGCCGGGGGGGGGGGGCCCCCCCCCCCCCCCCCGGCGGGGGGGCCCCCCCCCCCCCCCCGGGCCCCCCACGACCGCAGCGGGGCGCGCACATCGGTCGCAGCTTCGGAGGCCCCGGTTCGATCGCGTTCCGCACAACCGAAGTGCACGTGAACCGCGGGATTGCACGGCTCGACCGCACTTTGGTTGTGCGGAGCGTCGCGCGGCGGGGACGCGGGCAGCGGGTCAGGCGCGGAGGCGGGCGCGTTCGGTTCGGGCTGCGTCCAGCAGCACGTCGGCTCGGGCGTCGAAGGAGTGCTCTGCGGCGATGCGCGACGCCACCGCCGCCCGCTCGGCAGCAGTCGGCCACACTCGTGCCGGGTCCAGGAGCGCAGCGAGCTCGTCACGGGAACGCGCCACCGCGAGCGTCGGGACGTCGAGCACCTCGGTCAGCCCGGCGACCTCGTCGGTGACGACGACTCCCCCGGACGCCAGCACGTCGAACACCCGGTTCGACACGAAGCCACCGGCCGCCATGTCCGCCCAGTGGTCGTTGAGCACCACGCGCGCGGAGGCGTAGGCCGTGGCGACCTCGGCCCGGCTCAGCGACGGTTCGCCGAGCGCTGCGTCGGGGACCACGCCCTGCCACGCCGGGCCGTGCACGCGAAGGTCGGCTCCGAGCGCCACGGCATCGGCGACCACCGGGCGCGCGGCGCCGCGGGTCGAGCCGACGAAGACCACCCGGTCGGCATCGGGGCTCGTCGTCGCCCGCGCGCCCGGGTGGAACACCGCGGGGTCGGTCGCCTGCAGCAGCGTGCGGACCGGGACCCCCGATCGCGCTGCGGCCGTCGCACCCCAGACCGGACCGGCAGCGAACGCCGCGTCGAACGACCGGAGCTCGGTGTCGGAGACGTCGTCGGGATGGCTGATCACCCAGAGGAGGTTCACCGACGCGGGGTTCGGCGGCACCCGGTCGAGCCCGCGGATCACGAGCGTCACGTCGTCCGAGGCGTCGTCGTCCCGCACGTGGGCGTCACGGCGGTCGATCCGGACACGCTGCCCGAGCCGCTCGAGTGCCCCGGCCAGCTCGGCGGCGAAGTGCACGTCGCCCCAACCGTCACCCTCGGGCCCGGCGGGAGCGGCGATCTTCAGCGACCAGGTGAGCGGGTCGGTGGCGCTGCTGGTCGTCCGGCGGGCCGGTGTCACCGGTCGCGCTCCCCACGGCGGCAGCGGCGGCCCGGCGGAGACTGCAGCGCCCCGGCCGTCGACCGAGTCCCGTCTCGCGTCCCGCCACGACGAGAACACGTCCACGGTGGCAGCGTCGATCGTCCGCCCGGGTTCAGCGAGTCGGACGGTCTCACCGACGTCCTTCACCAGGATCGTGGGACCCGACTGCGGTCGCTGGCGCACAGCGCACGCGTGCGTCCACCCGACGAGCGTCGTCGGCTCGTCCGTGAGCACGGGCGCAGGGACGATCGCGGCCCGGGGCACAGCGAGCACGGGTTGATCGGCACCGAACACCGAGTCCCCCGTGCCGAACGGACGGTCGTCGGACCACGGGAGTGCGCCGGGACGGATGAGCAGTGCACCGTTCCGCGCCGAACCGTCCGCCGCGCGCACCGAGGCCTGCACCAGGCGGTGGACTCCGGTCACGGCGAGTGCCCGGAGGCCGGCAGCATCGATCGTCACCGAGGTGTCGACGAGCACGAGGACCCGTCCGACCCCGGCGGCGAGGCCGGCGTTGATCGCGGACCCCAGGCCGTCGACCGGCACGGTCCGCACCCACGGCAGGCGACGACCGAACGGATCGCGCGGCGAGGCGTCGGCGACGTAGCTCACGGTGCGGACGTCAGTGTCACGGCCGAAGGCCTCGCGGGCGACGGCGACGAGGCGCGCGACCTCGGCGTGCCGGTCCGACCGGGTCGTGACGAGGACCGTGACGTCCTGGTCCGGGTGCGGCAGGGGGTCGTCGAAGCCGGCCACGCGGACGACGTCAGTCGTCGATGCGGGCGCGGGACGGGCCTCCCGGTCGGGGTGGTCGGCAGCCGTCGTGTCGCGACGACGGCGACCGAACCACCCAGAACCGGACGCCACGGGCGGTGCTAGGCGCCGAGGAGCCGCTGGAGGTAGACGCCGTAGCCGCCCTTGACGAGCGGCGCGGCGAGCTCGGCGAGCTGCGCGTCGTCGATCCAGCCGTTGCGCCAGGCGATCTCCTCGATGCACCCGATCTTGAAGCCCTGGCGGTCCTCGATGACCTTGACGTACTCGGACGCCTGCATCATCGACTCGAACGTGCCGGTGTCGAGCCACGCGGTGCCACGGTCGAGGACCTGGACGCCGAGTTCACCGGCCTCGAGGTAGCGCTCGTTGACCGTCGAGATCTCGAGCTCGCCACGGGCGCTCGGCTCGATCGTCTTCGCGATCTCGATGACCTTGTTGTCGTAGAAGTACAGGCCGGGGACGGCGTAGTTCGACTTCGGCTCGGCCGGCTTCTCCTCGATGGAGACGGCAGTGAAGTCGTCGTCGAACTCCACGACGCCGTAGGCCTTCGGGTCGGCCACGTGGTACGCGAAGATCGTCGCGCCGTCGACCTCGGTGTTCTTCCGCAGGTTCGTGCCGAGGCCGGTGCCGTGGAAGATGTTGTCGCCGAGGACGAGTGCGACGCTGTCGTCGCCGATGAAGTCCTCGCCGATGACGAAGGCCTGCGCGAGCCCGTCCGGGGACGGCTGCACGGCGTACTGGATCTCCATGCCGAAGGCGGAGCCGTCGCCGAGCAGGGCCTTGAACTGCTCGTTGTACTCCGGCGTCGTGATGACGAGCACTTCGCGGATGCCGGCCATCATCAGGGTCGACAGGGGGTAGTAGACCATCGGCTTGTCGTAGATCGGCATGAGCTGCTTGCTGATGCCCTTGGTGATCGGCCAGAGGCGCGTGCCGGATCCACCGGCGAGGATGATGCCCTTCATCGGGATCGCTTCCTTACTTCGTTACTTCGTCGTGCGGAGGGACTCGGTGTAGGCCACGCACTCCTCGTACGTCGGCAGCAGACCGGCGGCGGCGGCCGCTTCGAGCGTCGGGGCGCTCGTGTCCTTCTCGGAGAGCACCGGCTCACCGATGCCGTCCGGCAGTTCGAGCCCGACGGTCGGGTCGAGGATCGTGATCCCCTTCTCGCGTTGGGGGTCGTAGTGCGCGCTGACCAGGTAGTTCACGGTGGAGTGGTCCTCGAGCGCGACGATCGCGTGGCCGAGGCCCTCGGACAGGTACACGGCCTTGCGGTCGACGTCGTCGATGCGGACCGAGTCCCACTGCCCGAACGTCGGCGAACCGACGCGGATGTCGACGATGTAGTCGATGAAGGCGCCTCGGACGGCGGTGACGTACTTCGCCTGGCTCGGGGCGACGAGGGCGTAGTGGATGCCCCGCGCGACGCCGGCCGACGAGATCGACATGTTCACCTGGCGGAGGTCCAGCGGGTGACCGACCGTCTCTTCGAGGACGTCGGCCCGGTACGCCTCGAGGAATGCTCCTCGTGCGTCGCCGTGCTGGACGGGCGTGAACTCCCACGCGCCGGGGATCTTCAGTTCGCGGATCTGCACCGGGGAAGCCTAGCAAGGTGGCGCATCGCATAGGCTGTCCTGGTTCTGTGCCCCGCGCCCCGCGCGCTGCGACTCCCGAAACGAGACCAAGCGAGCCCGTGAAGCTATTCGTCCAGATCCCCTGCCTCAACGAGGAGAACACCCTCGCCAGCGTCATCGACTCGATCCCGCGTGAGATCGACGGCATCGACGAGATCGAGATCCTGGTCATCAACGACGGCAGCACCGACCGCACCGTGGAGGTCGCCAAGGAACACGGCGTCAAGCACTTCGTGCACCACACGACCAACATGGGGCTCGCCCGGTCGTTCCGCGACGGCGTCGACTACGCCCTGCTGCACGGTGCCGACATCGTCGTCAACACCGACGGCGACAACCAGTACCCGCAGGCGCAGATCGCCGAGCTCGTCCAGCCGATCCTGCGCAAGGAAGCCGAGATCGTCATCGGCGACCGGCAGACCCGCACGATCGAGCACTTCTCCGGCTTCAAGAAGCTCATGCAGCGCTTCGGGTCGTGGGTCGCCAGCCGCGCCGCCGGGCTCGACCTGCCCGACGCAGCGAGCGGGTTCCGCGCGTACTCGAAGTACTCGCTGATCCGCCTGAACATCGTCACGCGCTTCAGCTACTGCATGGAGACCATCGTGCAGGCCGGCTACAAGCGCCTGGCGATCGCGTCCGTGCCGATCACGACGAACCCGAAGACCCGCGAGTCCCGGCTGTTCAGCAACATCTTCCAGCACATGTTCGAGTCCGGCTCGGCGATCGCCCGGGTCTACCTGATGTACCGGCCGATGGCGCTCTTCGCCTGGGTCAGCGTGATCCTGGGCGGGCTCGGGCTCTGGCCACTCGTCCGCTACCTGGTGCTGCTCGCGATGCAGACCCCCGGCAACCACCTGCAGTCGATCATCCTCGGTGTGGTGCTGCTCATCACGGCGCTGCTCTCCATCGTGATCGGCGTCGTCGCCGACCTCACCCGCCTCAACCGCACGCTGGCCGAGGAGCAGCTCGACCTGCAGAAACTGCAGCGGTATGGCGACTGACACGGCCCCGGCCGTGTCCGGCACCGTCGCCCGCCCACGGGTCGGCCGTGCCGAGCGCGTCGTCGTCATCGCCCTGACGGTCGCGTTCGCCGCCGTCCTGGCGGTCTGGGCGATCGTGACGACCACGTACAAGGCGCCGGACGAGCCGACGCACGTCGACGCCGTCCTGCACCTGGCGATCGGTGACGCCTGGCCGGAGCCGGGCGCGATGCACTACCTCAACGCCACGCACGACACGCAGATCAGCAACCTGCGACAGCCGGCGTCCGACAACGCGACGTGGGGCGAGCTGCTGCGGGAGTTCCCCGGGGTGCACCCGACGAGCATCGACCAGATGTCGCAGCACCCGCCCACGTACTACGCGCTGGCCGCCGGGGTCCTCCACCTGGTGCACTTCGAGGACCTGCGGTGGGACCACGCCGTGATGGCCCTGCGGCTGTTCGACGCCCTGCTCGTGCTGCCCCTGCCGTTCCTGGCGTGGGCCACGGTGCGTCGGCTGACCCGCTCGCCCCGGGCTGCCGTGGTCGGCGGGGCGGCGATCCTGGCCGTCCCCGAGGTCGCGTCGATCGGTACCTCGGTGACGAACGACGCCCTGATGCTGCCCCTCGCGGGTGCGCTGGTGTACTTCGTCGTCCGGCTGCTGACGGGCGACCAGCGGGTGCGGACCACGGTGTGGATCGGCCTGCTGCTCGGCGCGATGCTGCTGACCAAGGGAACTGCCCTGCCCGCCGTCCCCTTCGTCGGGATCGCGGTGATGGCGGCGGGCTGCACCCGCGCGACCGTCTGGCGGAACGTGCTGCGCACCACCTGGACGCTGGGGATCGCCGGTGTCGTCGGTGGCTGGTGGTGGCTGCGGAACATCCTCGTGTACCACGCGATCCAGCCCGACGGCATGGCCTACGCCCGCCCGTCGATGCCGTTCCCGGACGACACCGCCGCCAGTCCGGAGGTCTTCCTGCGCGACTACTGGAACGGCGTGACCCGCACGTTCTGGGGCAGCGTCGGCGGTCTGACGCAGTTCCAGTTCGCCCAGTTCCTGATCGACGGCCTGACCATCGTGTCGATCGCCGGCATCGTCATCTGGGCGTTCCGCCGCGGCCCGTCGCTGCGACCCGCGATCGTCCTGGCGTCGTACCCCGTCATCCTGATCGCCCTGCACATGCAGAGCGGGTGGGGCGGCTACGTGCGGAACACGATCGTCGCCGGCACCCAGGGCCGCTACTACTACCCCACCCTCATCGCCCTCATCGCCCTGAGCGCCCTGGCCTGGCGGCGCGTGACCGTCACCGCGGCCGGCGCCACACGACTGGCCGTCGGCATGTCCGTCGCGGCGACGGCCATCGCCCTCTACGGCGTCGTCTACGCGCTCCGGGCGTTCGGCCGTGACGCCGCGTTCTGGATCGACGAGTTCTCGATCGTCAAGTTCGACCAGTACGGCATGCTCGCTGCCGGCGGGAACTTCACGCTGGCCACCGTGGCAGCGGTCGCGCTGATCGCCACGGCGGTCCTGCTGGTGCGTTTCGTGCGCCGGACGGCGGTGACGGCGTGACCGCCCGCCGCGAGTGGGTCGTGCTCGGCACGATCACCGTCGCGTGGCTGGGCCTGCTGCTCGGCTTCGCCCTGCTCACCCCGGCGTTCGGCGCCCCCGACGAGCCCGCGCACGTCGACGCCGCGTTCCGGCTGGCGCTCGGCCTCGGGTGGCCGCACGGCGGCGAGATGCACTACCTCGCCGCCATCCGGCAGATCGTGGAGCACCCGGTGCCCGCCGTCGACCGCCCCACGGTCGACGCGCTCCTGGCGGCGGTCCCCGGCGACTCCCCCGCGATCGACCCGATGTCGCAGAACCCGCCGACGTACTGGCTCGTCGCCGCGGGCATCCTGCGCCTGATCCGCTTCGGGGCGCACGACTGGGCCACCTCAGTGCTCGTCCTGCGCCTGTTCGACGTCGTGCTCGTGACCGCGCTGCCGGTGCTCGTGTGGGCGACCGTCCGCCGGGTGACGCGGTCGCCGCGGACCGCCCTGGTCGCACCGCTGCTGCTCTTCGCGGTGCCGCAGCTCGCGCAGGTCGGCGCCGGCGTGACGTCGTGGGCACCGATGATCCTGCTCGGCGCCGTGCTCGTGTGGCTGAGCGTGCGGGTGCTCACCGGTGACCGGTCGTGGTGGACCACGGCGGGGTTGGCCGTGGCGGTGACCGGGCTCGCGGCGATCAGCGCGCTCGGTCTGCTGGCGGTGCCGTTCGTCGTCCTCGTGTTCGCGCTGGCCCGCGACGAGCGCGGCGAGCGCGGCGAGCGCGACCGGGACCGCGACCGGGACCGCGACCAGCGCACCGCACGTCCGTGGCGCCGGTCGGCCCTGCACGCCGGCGTGGTCGTCGTCGCTGCCGCCGCGGTGTCCGGCTGGTGGTGGGTCCGCACGCTGCTCGTCAGCGGGACCCTGCTGCCGGACGCCCTGCGCGGCGTGACCGCGGTGCAGCCGTACCCGTCGGGCGGCGCGAACCCCGGCGCGTTCGCCGGTCGGCAGTGGGACGGCCTGACCGCCTCGTTCTTCGGGGACTTCGGCGCGAACCAGTGGCCGCTGCCGCCCATGGTCGTCGACGCCCTGGCGATCGTCGGTCTCGTCGCCATCGGCTGGTCGTACGCGCGTCGCGGCGCCGGACGCCGGGTGATGACCATCGCCCTGGTCTGGCCGGCGCTCGTCGTCGTCGCGACCCTCGCCTACAACTGGCGGAACTACCTCGGCACGCACCAGGGCAACGGGCTGCAGGGCCGGTTCCTGTTCGTGGCCGTCGTCGCCCTCGTGCTGTCGCAGGCCGTGGCGTGGCGTGCCCTGGTCGTCCGTCCGGAACTGCGCCGCCGGCTCGCCCGGATCGCCGCCGTCGGCTCGTTCGCCATCGCCCTGTACGGCATCGGCATCGCGTACCGCGGCGCGTGGGAGAACGTCCAGTTCCGGGTCACCCCCGGCGGCCTGTCGGCGATGGCCGGTGGCTCGCTCGCCGGGCCGCTCCCGATCGCACTGGCCGGCGCGCTGTTCCTCGCCGCCGCCGTCGCAGCCGCCGCGTTCGTCTGGCGCGCGGCCGCCGTGCCGAGCACCACGGCCGCCGTGCCGAGCACCACGACCGCCGTGCCGAGCACCACGGCCGCCGTGCCGAGCACCACGACCACCCCCGTCACCGGGCTCCCGCTAGAATCGCCGCCGACCCACGAACCGACCGTCAGGAAAGAGAACTCGTGAAGATCCTCGTCACCGGAGGAGCCGGCTTCATCGGCTCGAACTTCGTCCGCCGCACCCTGGAGGACGCGTACCCCGGCCTCGAGGGCGCCGAGGTCGTCGTCTACGACGCGCTGACCTACTCCGGCAACGAAGCGAACCTCGCACCGGTCGCCGACTCCCCCCGCTACACCTTCGTGCACGGCGACATCCGCGACGCCGCGAAGCTCGACGAGGTCGTCCCGACGGTCGACGCGATCGTGCACTTCGCCGCCGAGTCCCACGTCGACCGCTCGGTCCGCGACTCCGGCATCTTCGTCGAGACGAACGTCGTCGGCACCCAGCGCCTGCTCGACGCAGCGCTCCGCCACGGCACCGAGCGCTTCGTGCACGTCTCCACCGACGAGGTCTACGGCTCCATCAGCGAGGGCTCGTGGGACGAGGAACGACCGCTCGAGCCGAACTCCCCGTACTCGGCGTCGAAGGCCGGCAGCGACCTGCTCGCCCGCAGCTACCACCGCACCCACGGGCTGAACCTCTCGATCACGCGCTGCTCGAACAACTACGGGCCGTACCACTTCCCCGAGAAGGTCATCCCGCTCTTCGTCACGAACCTCATCGACGACGTGCACGTCCCGCTGTACGGCGAGGGCAACAACATCCGCGACTGGCTGCACGTCGACGACCACACCCGCGGCATCGCGATGGTCCTGACCCGCGGCCGCGCCGGCGAGATCTACAACATCGGCGGCGGCACCGAGCTCACCAACAAGGAGCTCACGCAGCTGCTCCTCGACGCCACCGGCAAGGACTGGTCGTACGTCGACCGCGTCGCCGACCGCCTCGGGCACGACCTGCGCTACTCGGTCGACATCTCGAAGATCCAGGCCGAGCTCGGCTACGAGCCGCAGGTCCCCTTCGAGCAGGGCCTGGCCGACGTCGTGCAGTGGTACCGCGACAACCGTTCGTGGTGGGAGCCGCTCAAGGAGCGCGCAGCGATCGCATGACCAGGTACCTCATCACCGGCGCCGCCGGCATGCTCGGCCGTGACCTCCAGGCCGCGCTCGCCGGCCGCGACGTCACGGCACTCTCGCGCGCCGAGCTCGACATCACCGACCCGGCCGCGGTGGACGCCGCCGTCGCCGGACACGACGTCGTGATCAACTCCGCCGCGTACACGAAGGTCGACGACGCAGAAGGCCACGAGGACGACGCCTTCGCCGTCAACGCGACCGGCCCGAAGCTCCTGGCCGAGGCCGCGGTCCGCCACGGCGCGAAGCTCGTCACCGTGTCGACGGACTACGTCTTCGACGGCAACGGCACCGCCCCGTACGCCGAGGACGCCCCGACCGACCCGATCAACGCCTACGGCCGCACCAAGGCCGCGGGCGAGGCGTTCGTGCGCGAGATCGCCCCGGACACGTCGTACGTCGTCCGCACCGCCTGGATCTACGGCGCGCACGGACCGAACTTCGCCGCGACGATGCTCCGGCTGGCCGGCTCGCACGACACCGTGAGCGTCGTCACCGACCAGGTCGGTCAGCCGACGTGGACCGGCGACCTCGCCGCGCGGATCGTCGAGCTCGTCGACGGCGACGCCCCCGCGGGCGTCTACCACGGCACCAACGCCGGGCAGGGGTCGTGGTTCGACTTCACCCGCGCCATCTACGCCGAGCTCGGGCTCGACCCCGAGCGCGTCCTGCCGACCGACAGCGCCGCGTTCGTCCGGCCGGCGCCGCGCCCGGCGTACAGCGTGCTCGGCCATGACGGCTGGTCGCGCGCCGGCCTCGCGCCGATGCGCGACTGGCGCGAGGCGCTGCGCGCTGCGGTGGCCGCAGGAGCGTTGACGAAGTAAGCACGGCAGTCGACCGGGAGGCCCGGATCACGTCCGCCGCGTCGCGAACGTGATCCGGGCCTCCCGTCCCGGTCTCCTGCCGCGGCTTCCAGGGGGCGGCCCACCGGCCCTGGTAGGGTCGGGCAGCCGGGCGCCGGGCCGGTCCTCGGCCCCATCACCACGACGAGGAGAGCAGCACCATGACCACCCTCCACGTCCTCGTCGACCAGGTCGTCGCACCCGTTCCGGGTGGCATCGGGCGGTACGCCGAAGAGCTCGCCCGGCACCTCGTCGCGAACGCGCCGAGCGGCTGCGACGTCGCCGGGGTCGTGTCCGCGGTCAGCTCCGACGAGATGGCGCATCTGCGCACACTGCTGCCCGGTCTGTCAGACCTGCAGCGTCTGCCGCTGGCCCGTCGTGAACTCTCGCTCGCGTGGCAGGGCGGCTTCGTCGGTGGCATCGCGAAGGGCATGGTGCACGCGCCGAGCGTCCTCGCACCCCTGGTCAAGCACGACCGGTTCCAGGACCCGGGCCGGCAGACCGTCGTCACCGTGCACGACACCGTGCCGTGGACGAACCCCGAGACCCTGACGCCCCGCGGCGTCCACTTCCACAAGGCGATGGTGAAGCGCGCGTGGAAGCACGCCGACGCCGTCGTCGTGCCCACCCACGCGGTCGCGAGCGCACTGAACGAGATCCACCGGTTCGACGACCGACTGCGCGTCATCGGCGGAGCTCCGAGCGGTCGGCTGCGGCTGCCCGTCGACGCCGACCTGCGCGCCGAGCGTCTCGGCCTGCCGGACCGCTACGTGCTGGCCGTCGGCACGCTCGAACCACGCAAGGCACTCGGGTCCCTGATCGAGGCGCTCGCGCACCCCGACGCCCCCGCCGACATCCCGCTCGTGATCTCCGGCCCGGACGGCTGGGGTGACGTCGACGTGTACGGCACCGCCGAGCGCGCCGGGCTCGCCCGCGACCGGGTGAAGGTGCTCGGGCGGATCGACGACGCCGACCTCGCCGTGGTCTACGACCGGGCGACGGTGTTCGTGTTCCCGAGCTTCGCCGAGGGCTTCGGCCTGCCCGTGATCGAGGCGATGAGCTTCGGTACCCCGGTCATCCACTCCGACGACCCTGCGGTGGCCGAGGTCGCGTCCGACGCCGGGGTGACCGTCGCCCGGAACCCACGGGACTCGTACCCGGAGCGGATCGCGCAGGCGGTGTACCAGGTGGTCAACGACCCGTTGCTCGCCGGACAGCTCGCCGTCGCCGGGCCGGACCGTGCCCGGATGTACGACTGGAGCGACTCCGCCGCCGAGACCTGGCAGCTGCACGCCGACCTCTGAGCCGGCGCGGGCGTCACGTCACCCCTCGGAGGTGTACGTCACTTCTTGTACGTGTACGTGCTGACCCAGTCGATGTACAGGTGGCCGGTGGCACCCCAGTTGCCGACCTGGAACATGTACCGGTGCGCGGTCTTCGGCACGTGCTTCGTGATCGTCTTGATCACCTTGCCGTCGAGGCGGTAGCGCACCGACTTCCCCGGGATCCACTCGATCGAGTACGTGTGCCACGAGCGCCACGAGACGCCGGTGCTCAGGCTCGTCGCGTTGACCTCCTGGCCGGGGGTCATCGAGTGGTGGTGCAGCATCGGCTGCTGCTCGAAGTTCGCCTCGGGGTAGTCGATCTCGCCGTCCGACCACTTGTCGGACGACGGCCAGAGCATGAACGCGGCGCCGTTCCCGTCGCCGCCGGTCGCCTTGGCGCGGACGATGAACTTGCCGCCCTTGTGCCCCCATGCACCCGACGGGGTGCCGAAGGTGCCGGCAGCACCGTGCTTGCCGTCCAGCTTGACGTCCATGTACCCGTTGTGCGAGCTGATCTGGGCGCCCGAGTAGTACATGCCCCCGGTGCCGTCCGGGTAGGGCTGCCACGACTTCGCGTAGGTCTTGGCGAACTTCCCCTTGGCGGCCGCCGCCGTGCTGAAGTTCTCGCGGAAGGTCTGCTTGAAGTTCCCGACGTTGCCGATCGGTGCCGAGCTGGCGGACGCTGCGGTTCCCGTGCCGAGCGGTCCTGCGACGAGTGCGGCACTGAGGAGCACGACGGTGAGTGCGGCCCGCTTGGTTGCACGTTTCTGCATGAGCTGTCACTCCCTGACGTGACGGTTCGCACCCGTTCCCGTGGGTGCCGGGCGGCCGGATCTCGACCACCCGCCGTTCACCGTAGTTGCGAAATGCAGCCCGCGCGCGGGGTTGACAGAACCGGCGCATCCCCAGTACGCGGGGGTTGCAGAACGTTCCGTCTACGTCGAAGAAGTGCTGATCAGCGCCGTGTTGCGTCCCCCGTTCTGGGGCTGCCGGCGACTCGTCGACCCCGGCAGGCGGTGGTGTTCAGACCCGCGTGCGACGGCGGCGTGACGACACGACGGCGGTGACGACCGCGGCGAGGACGGCGACGACCGCGACCACCGCTGCGACCTCGGCCACGTGCGACGCCAGGAGCCACGAGTCGAACTGTGACTTCGTCGCGACGACGTGCTCGTCCGTGCCTCGGATCCACCAGGACACCGGGTTCATCGGGCCCGCACCGCGTGCGGCGACGGCGCACACCACGGCTGCGACGACCGCGACACCGACCAGGACGAGGGCGGCGGTGTGGCGACGGAGACGAGCGGGCATGGCGGTACCGTAGCGCGCATGACCCGATGCGAGGAATGCGGCCGACCGATCACCGGCGAGGTCGTCCGGACAGCGACGCGGACGCTCGACCGTGCCTGCGCCGACCGGACGAACGCGATCGCGTACGGCGTCCTGAACGGCGGGAACCCGTTCGACGGTCCCGGGGCCACCCGCGCGGAACGCTCGAGGGAGTCGCGCAGGCGCGCGGAACGCTAGAGGGAGTCGCGCAGGCGCGCGGCCTTCTCCTCGACCAGTCGCTCGAGGCCGTCGGCGTACTCGGTCAGGCGAGCCGCGACCGCGGGCTCCGAGGTGCCGATGATCCGCGCAGCGAGGAGTCCGGCGTTCGCGGCACCGTTGATCGCCATCGTCGCCACCGGGATGCCGGCCGGCATCTGCACGATCGACAGCAGCGAGTCGAGGCCGTCGAGGCGTGCGAGCTGCACCGGGACACCGATGACCGGCAGCGTCGTCATCGAGGCCACCATGCCCGGCAGGTGCGCGGCGCCACCGGCACCGGCGATCACGACGCGGATGCCACGCTCGGCGGCGCCGCGGGCGAACCGGGTCATCTTGTCGGGCGTGCGGTGCGCCGACACGACGTCCGCCTCGAACGGGATGCCGAGCTCGGCCAGGATGTCGGCCGCAGCGCGCATCGTCGGCCAGTCGGAGTCCGAACCCATGATGATCGAGACGAGCGGCTGGACGGGTGCGTCGGTGTCGGTCACGCGACGAGCCTAGCCGAGCAGCACGCGGCGCCAGGCGTCGTCGTCGCGGCCGATCGTGCGTTCCCCCGTGACCCACCGGACCGCCCGTTCGTCGGCCGTCCCGCGCTCGACGGCGGCGCGCACCGCACCACGCCAGGACCCGACGTCGTCCGGCACCGCGACGGCCCCGTGGGCCCGTGCCACGGCGTAGGAGGGCCGGTCCGAGACCACTGCTGGCAGTCCGAGTGCGGTGTACTCGAGGAACTTCAGGTCGCTCTTCGCGCGGTTGAACTCCTCGTCACGCAGGGGCGCGACACCGGCACGCCAGCGCTCCCGGTGCGCCACGAGCCAGCGGGAGAACGCCGGGTAGTGGCCGTCCGGCACCTCGACGCGGCGGAACCAGTCGGCGCCGCCCTCGTCGGTCACCCCGATCACCTCGAGCCGGATCGGCGTGCCGTCGGTGGCCGTCAGGTCGGTGAAGACGTCGCGCAGGAGTTCGAGGTCGGCGGCGTGGGTGAGCGTGCCCATGTAGAGCACCCGGTGCTCTACCCCGGGGCGATCGTCGTCGTCCTCGGTTGCGCCGGGGGTCCACAGCCCCGGGTCGAGGGCGTTCGGCACGACCGTGACGTCGCGGGCGACCGGGCGCACGACCTCGGCGAGCTCCGGTGTGCTCACGACGACCGTGTCGGCACCGCGGACCAGTGCGTCGATCGAGGCGAGGCGGTCCGGGTCGTACTCGGCGCGGGCGAGGCGCTGGCGGCCGGACTCGGTGAAGAAGTCGTCGTCGACCTCGCCGACGACGCGGACGCCGCGGGCCGCAGCCGCCGCGAGGAAGGGCTGCACGGCGTCGCGCGGCAGGATGTCGCGCTGCACCAGGACGGCGGCGTACGACGTCGTGTCGGTCCCGTCGACGAACGCGACGGGGTCGACTTGACGGACCTCGGCCGTGCCGCTGGCCGCCAAGTGCTCGGTGCGCCGGACGACGCGCACGTGGGCGGATGCGGGGTGGGCGCCGTCACCGCCCGCGACGACGTAGCCGAGGACCGGCAGCGGAGCGGGCACGGGGGGCGTCCCGGCGACGACCCGGCGGAGTCGACGAGCGGCCCGGCGGACGAGATCACGCGGCATGTGCCCATCCTCTCGCACCGGGCGACCGGGCTCGTACGCAGTGATCGGACGCGCACCGTGCGGAGTTCGTCGCCGGGGAGCCCGCTGACCGATCCGTGCGAGCCTGCATGACCGCACCCAGCGATCAACCTCGCACCGAGTGAGCAGTGCCGCACCGTGCGACGGCAGCACCGGCACCTCGCACCTCGCACGGTGCGGGGTTGCCAGCGGAACGGGCCCGAGCGGTCAGCGCCGCGCCACCGTCACCGTCCGGCAGGGACTCGCCTTCCGGTCCTTCCCGGTGCCGGTGTTCCGCGCGACCGCGCAGACGGTCCGCTTGCCGGCCTTGAGGGCGACGGTGCCGGCGAAGCCGTGCTTCGTCCCGGACCCCCACGTCCGGTCGACGTCGGCGCGCACGCGTCCCGCCGACAACGACGTCACCCGTCTGCCGTCGACCGTGATCGCGACCGTGCTGGCGGAGGACACGGCGTCACCGTCGAAGGCCCAGCCACGGACGCTGATGCCGCCCCGTTTCCCCGTCACCGACTCGAGCGCGACGTAGGGGTCGTGCCGGAAGGCGCGGACGGTGGCGCACCCGAGCGTGGTGTCCGACCCAGCGCCGATGTTCACCGCGGTCACGCAGACCCGGCGCGCGCCGGCGGCAGTCGGGACGACGGCCTCGAAGCCGTGGGTCGCCCCGACGCCCGCGGCGGCGTCGACGTCGGTGCGGCGGAGTCCGGCGGTCACGGCTCCAGCGGCGACGCCGTCGACGGTGGCACGGACCCGGACGGGCTGCGTGGGGTCGTCCTCGTCGAAGGCCCATCCCCGGACCCGGACGCCACCACCGGTGCCGGCGACGACCTCGAGCGAACCCTGCGGCGCGAGGTCGGCAGCGGGGACCCCGAGCCGGGCGTTCGCGACGAGGGCCTGGGCGTAGGAGGACCACCACTTGCCCGCGGCGGGGGCGCCGTTGCAGGTGCCGTCGCTCGCGCCCGGGGTCTTCACCCACAGCAGGGCGTCGAGCGCGGTGCCGTCGGTGGCGACCCGGGGCGAGGTGCCGAGTCCGGCGCCAGGACCGTTGCACCAGGTCCCCCGCCAGCCCTGCCCGTTCCGCGAGGTGTCGATCACGCAGTGCGATCCCCCGGTCGCACCGGAGACCTTCTGCGCGTAGGCCTGTTCCTGCGCGGTCGGGTAGTAGTTCGCGACGTTCGTGAAGAACCCGCGGGCCTGCTGCACGCCGGCACTGTTCAGCCGTGCGGCCATCGTCGCGGGCGGCACCCAGTTCGAGTTGCCGGCGTCGAGGTAGGCGGGCACCCCGGCGGCGGTGAGCCCGGCGACGGTGCGGGACAGGATCCGGTAGCGCTGCTCGTCGAGCGTGGTGCTGCACTTCGCGTTGCTGAGCATCGCGAGGGAGTCCGGCTCGACGATCACGGCGGCGCGGTGTCCGGCGAGTGCCGCGGTGACCTGGTCGACCCAGGCGTCGTAGGAGGCCTCGGAGAACCCGCCGGCGGAGTACCCGCCGCAGTCCCGGTCCGGGATCGCGTACAGCACGAACACCGGGGTGGTGCCGGACTGCTCGGCCCCCGAGACCGCCGTGCTGATCGTCTTGGTCAGCTGGGTCCCCTGCGTCCACTCGCCGAGCCACGTCGCGACGGGGTACCGGGCGATGGTCGACGCCGCGGCGGCACCAGCGGGGTCCGAGGCGGCGAGCGCGGTGGCCGCCTTCGCTGCTTCGCTCGTGGGCGACCGGTACGGACCGGCACCGTACAGCGACGCAGCCGATGCGGAGCGGATGGTCGTCGCGGACGTCGCGGCGGTGGCGCTCGACCCGAACGCGACGGGCAGCAGCCCGCCGACGAGGGCGGTGAGTGCGACGGCGGCGCCGCAGACGGCGACACGGCGCGGACGGCGGCGCATGGACACTCCCCCTGGACGATCGGACCCCTGACCCGTCCATGGCACCATGCGCCCGCAGTGGCGGCCAGCCGCCAGTGCGGGTGGCACCCGAGCGGGTGTCGGCAACAGTGCCGACACCCCCTCGTCAGTCGTCGAAGTGCGCCGCGGCCGCGCGTGCCCGGTAGACGACGTCGTCGACGTCGTCGCCGATCACCGTCACGTGGCCGATCTTCCGACCGGGTCGAGGGGCCTTGCCGTAGAAGTGGTACTTCGCCTCGGGGAACGCCTCGAGCGCGGCCGGGTACCGGGCGGCGAGGTCGCCGTCGGCCGGTCCGCCGAGCACGTTGATCATCACGGCGGCCGGGGCGAACGACCCGGTGGCACCGAGCGGCAGGTCGAGGACGGCACGCAGGTGCTGCTCGAACTGGCTCGTCGTCGCACCGTCGATGGTCCAGTGACCGGTGTTGTGCGGTCGCATCGCGAGTTCGTTGATGAGGATGCGCTCGTCGGCGGTCTGGAACAGCTCGACGGCCAGGACCCCGGTGACCCCGAGCTCCTCGGCGATCCGGACCGCGATCGACTCCGTCACGTCGGCGATGCGTCCAGCGCTGTCGGGCGCGGGGGCGATGACCTCGGCGCAGACACCGTCGCGCTGCACGGTCTCGACCAGCGGCCACGCCACCACCTGGCCGGAGGGGCGGCGGGCGACGGACTGCGCGAGTTCGCGGGTGAACGGGACGAGCTCCTCGGCGAGCAGCGCCTGCCCGCCGCCGGCCTCGGCGACGGCGATGAACCAGTCGTCGACGTCCGACGGGTCGGACACGACCCGCACGCCCTTGCCGTCGTAGCCACCGCGGGGCGTCTTCACGACCGCGCGGCCGCCGTGCTCGTCGAGGA
Source organism: Curtobacterium sp. PhB191 (assembly GCF_004346515.1). Taxonomy (NCBI): domain Bacteria; kingdom Bacillati; phylum Actinomycetota; class Actinomycetes; order Micrococcales; family Microbacteriaceae; genus Curtobacterium; species Curtobacterium sp. PhB191. The sequence goes on along the minus strand of NZ_SMBV01000011.1, from coordinate 63,529 downwards.
AGGCCCGGAGCTCGTCGGGGTCGTGCACCGCGGCCCAGTCCGGCACCGGCAGGCCGAGCTCGGAGAGCTTCGTGCGCATCGTGATCTTGTCCTGGGCGACGGCCAGCGGACCGGGTCCGGGGCGGACGGCCACACCGGCGTCGACCAGGGCGCGCAGGACGTCCTGGGGCACGTGCTCGTGGTCGAACGTCACCACGTCGACGTCGCGGGCGAACGCCAGCACCGTCGAGACGTCGTGGTAGTCGCCCTCGGCCGTGGCGGCGATGGCGGCCGACATGCCCGGCCCCTCGGCGAGGACCCGGATGTCGATCCCCAGCTCGACGGCCGCCGGCACCATCATCCGTGCCAGCTGTCCCCCACCGATGACCCCGACGCGCAACGCCATGCTGTGTGATCCTTCCGGCGTTCGCACCATCCGGGGTGAACGCGTTGTCTACAATCGCTGTTCGGGTCGCGTTGTGCACGGCCCGCGACAACTCTACGGATCCTGGAGGGCACGTGCGGCGCCTCATTGCCCAACTGGCACGCTTCGGCGTGGTCGGTGCCGTCGGCTTCGTCGTGGACACCACGGTGTTCAACGTGCTGCGCATCACCGTCCTGAACCCCGACGAGGTGCACTCCGGGCCGTTCTGGGCGAAGGTGATCTCCACCGTCATCGCCATCTTCGTCAACTGGATGGGCAACCGGTACTGGACGTTCCGCGAGCAGCGCCGAGCCGTCGCCACCCGCGAGGGCATCGAGTTCGTCGTCGTCTCGCTCGGCGGCATGGTGATCGCGCTCGCGTGCCTCGGGGTGTCCCACTACGTGATGGGACTGACCTCGGTCTTCGCCGACAACGTCGCGAACATCGTCGGCCTGGTGCTCGGCACGGTGTTCCGCTTCTGGCTCTACAAGGTGTGGGTGTACCACCCCGAGCGGACCGGCTCCGAGCCCGCGGCCGCGGACGTCGCACCCGAGGGGCGCGCCCTAGACTCGACCGGGTGACGGCCCACGAGACCACCACCAGCACCACCGCACCACCCCGCACCGCCCGCTGGGAGCGTGTGGCGATCGCCGTCGTCACGGCGACCTTCGGCCTGTGGCTCGTCGCCTGGGCGCTGATCGTCCCGGTCTTCGAGGCCCCGGACGAGACGGCGCACATCGACGCCGCCGTGCACGTCGCGCTCGGTGACGCCTGGGCCGCCCCGGGCGACCTGTACGTCACCAACGCGGTGCAGGCCGCGAAGGTCGAGCAGGCGACAAAGCCGTCCAGCGAGTGGTCGACCGTCAGCGAGCTGCTGCAGAACACCCCCGGGCCGTCGTCGACCGTCAACCAGATGACACAGCACCCGCCGACCGCCTACCTCGCCGGTGCCGCCGTGCTCCGTGCCGTGGACTTCGGTGACCTGCGGTGGGACCGGGCGTTCACCGCGCTGCGGCTCGCCGACGTCCTCGCCGTCACCGCACTGCCGCTGCTGGCGTGGGCGTCCGTCCGCCGGGTCACCCGGTCGCCGCGGGCCGCGCTCGTCGGTGGGCTCGCCGTGTTCGCGACGCCCGAGCTCGCGTCCATCGGTTCCTCGTTCTCGAACGACGCCCCCGTCCTGCTCGTCGCCGGGATCGTCGTGTGGCTCGCCACTCGGCTGCTCACCGGTGACACCCGGTGGCGCACCACCATCGCGCTCGCGGTGGTGCTCGGCGCCCTGGTCTGGATCAAGGGCACCGGACTGCCCGCCGTGCCGTTCGTGGCGGTGGTCGTGCTCTTCGCCGGCGCCGGGGTGCTGTCGCTGCGGCAACGGGTGGTCCGCACCGTGGTGACGATGGCCGTGTCCGGCGGTATCGGGGCGTGGTGGTGGGTGCACAACTGGTTCGCCTACGGCCGGATCCAGCCGAACGGCTACACGGCGATGCGTCCGCCGAAGGACTTCCCGCCCGGCGAGCACCCGACGCTCGGGCACTTCCTCGACGTCAGCTGGGGCACGCTCGCGCGCACGTTCTGGGGCAGCTTCGGCGGTCGGGCACAGGTCAGCATGGGCGACCTGCTCACGGCCGTCCTGACGGTCATCGCGCTCGTCGTGCTCGTCGGCTGGGCGTTCCGGCGCGGCCCCGACCTGCGGGTGGCCCTGTGCCTGGCGGTGTTCCCCGCTCTGCTCATCGGCATCCAGAACCGGACGAGCGCGCACTCGTACCTCACCACCACCGAGGTCGCCGCGACCCAGGGGCGCTACTACTTCCCCGCGATCGTCTGCCTGATCGTGCTGAGCGCCCTGGCCTGGCGTCGGCTGGTGCCCGCCGGACGCGCACGCTCGTGGGTCGCGGTGGCGCTGGCCGTCCTGCTGCCCGCCGTGGGCGTGTACGGGTTCGCGGTGGCGTCGGCGTGGTTCTGGAACGCCGCCCTGTTCCCGGTGACGGGGCGCGGGCTGCTCCGCTACACGGAGATCGGGCCGGTGCCGCCCGCAGTGCTCGTGGCCGTGGTCGCGCTGGTGGCCGTCGGCCTGGTCGCGTCGGTCGTCCAGGTCGCCCGTGCCGACCGTCGGTTGGACGCCCCCGCGTCGTGACCACACGTCGGGCGTGCGGCTGACGGGGTGGACGCCCCACCAGACGGACGGGAGGCCCGGTGCCAGCTGGCACGTCCCTCCAGGCTCCGTCGTCACGCGCGTCGTGTGCCCCCGGATTGTGAGCAGAAATGGTCGGGTCGCGCACCGCGGACCCGACCATTCCTGCTCACGAAGTGCGCGTCAGGCGGCGGGGGCGCTGCCCTCGACGGCCGACGGGTCGTCGGTCGGACGACCACGGCGGAACCAGGTCGGCGCTGCGGCGCAGAGCAGGAACAGGCCGTCGACCGCCAGGCTCCACACGCGGGTGACGACGACCACGACCAGGGCGATCCCCGGCGGCATGACGAGGGTGAGGAGCAGGGCCTGCACGCCCTCGCGGACGCCGAGGCCGCCGGGGGCGAACACGGCCAGCATGCTGATCGCCGAGGCCATGCTCGCGGCACCGATGACGAACGCCGCGTCGCTGAGCTTGAGCGACGGGTACACCCCGAGGGTGATGAAGTAGTACGCCGTGCCCGACAGGATCGCACCGGCGACGTACAGACCGGCGCCACCGAGGACGGTGCCGAGGTTCGGGCGGACGTCGGCCTCGAGCGGCTTGCGACGCAGGATCTTCAGCGCGATGCCGATCAGGAACACGAAGACCCGCGGGATCAGGCACACGACGCAGGCGACGAACGCCGCGATCATCAGGGCGATGAGCCACGGGCTGAGCGCGTGCGTGCGGGGGTCGATGAGCAGCAGGACGAGCGCCAGGGCGAGGGTGGCGGCGATCTGCAGCGCGCCCTCGAGTAGGCCGCTGACGCCGAGCCGGGCCTTCGAGACGCCGTGCTTCGAGGCGAAGTAGACCTTGCCGATGATCCAGGTCGCGGCCCCGGGGATGTAGCGGCCCATCCAGGACTTCGCGTACACGTAGGTCAGTGTGACGCCGCTGCCCTTGAGGCCGGTCGCCCCGAGCCGCCGCAGCAGGTAGAACCAGATGCCGACGCCCCAGTACCGGAAGCCCAGGCTGATCACGGTCGCCAGGATCACCCAGCCCCACTGCCAGTCCAGCCCGGCGAGCTGCCCCCAGTCGACGCTCCGCACGTACAGCACGAGGAAGACCGCGAGCAGCACGTAGAAGACGATGGGGATCGCCTTGCCGAGGAACCGTCGCCAGGTCGGCGGACGCTTCCCCTCGGGCGCGGGGGTGTCGCTGGTGGTTCCTGACAAACGTGGTCTCCTGCCGGGCTTCGGGACCAGGTCATCGTAGACGCTGGTGTGGCGCGCTCCCTGGAGCGGCGGCTACTTGGCGAACTTGACGATCTGGACGCGGCAGGGGATCTCGGGATCCGTCGACCGGTCGGCGCTGCACGAGATCGTCGCGTTGTACGTGCCGACGAGCTTCCCGGCCATCGAGTAGTCGCGTGCCGGCGCGTTGGCGGGGTCGAACTGCACGAAGTACTGCACGCCCTCGTCGATGAACAGCTTGCGCATCGCGTCCGAGTGGTACGTGTAGCCCTGACCTGAACGACCGTACACACGCGTGTCGGTCAGGAAGGCCAACGAGGACAGCGATCGGTAGTTCGAGCCGATGACGGTGGCGTCCTCGGGCAGGGCTCCGCTCGCCCGGATCTGGTCGGCGAGTCGCACGATCTCGGGGACGTCGGTCGGGCCGGTGACACGAAGCGCCTCGGTGCGGTTCACCGACGGGTAGAAGGGTGCCGGCGACCCGATCCAGTTCTGCGTGAACGACGCCACGGGGACGACGGCGATCGCGACGCACGCCACGATCGTCCGGACCACACCGCGTCGTCGGACCAACCGCCAGACGGCCGGCAGCATGAGCGCGCCGATCATCGCCGTCAGGTAAAACAGCGGCCAGTAGTAGCGCGCGTTCCCGCCACCGCTCGACGACGACGTGATCATGCCGTAGCCGACGAAGTAGACCAGGGTCGTCGCCGCGACGATGCAGGTGAACGCGTACCGGCGGAACCGGACCACGCCGATCACCAGGGCGGCGGCGAAGAGCAGGGCGATCGGTGCCGCGAAGGGGGCGAACGTGCTGATCTTCTGCAGGTAGTAGGGCAGCGCGAGCATGCGCTCGTGCAGGTAGTAGCCGGCGCGGGCAGCGATGCCGGAGTCCTTCGTGACCTTCGGCGCGGTGTCCTCGGTGGTCGATTCGGTCGTCGGCGGCACCACGGACGGGTCCGGGTTCTCCATCGGGCCCTGCTTGTAGACCGACGGGGTGAAGTCCTCGTTCGGGGAGAACGCGTGCGAGTTCGGCGGCACGGGCAGGAACGGCCAGTCGGTCGCACGCCCGCCGTCGTCGAACTTCGAGCCGATGTTCACCGAGAGCGACGAGCCCAGGGTCGGCGACCCGTACTTCATGGTCAGGGCACCCACCCACGGCGCGATGACGACGGCGAAGACCACGATCGTGGCCACGGGCGACGTCCACCAGTGCAGCACCGGCTCACGACGGCGTCGTGCGGACCAGACCCGGAGCAGCAGCCACAGGACCACCGCGCCGACCGCCACCGGCAGCAGGAAGAGCTTCACGAAGTACCCGATGGCCGCGACCGCGCCGAGCACCCCGCCGGAGACCAACCGGGCCCGCGTCGACCCGTGCAACGCCTGGTCGGCCCACCGGAGTGCCCACAGGTAGCCGACGACCCACGCGACGACGAGCAGGTCAGGGGTCTGCACCGACACCGCGCTCATCAGCGCCGGGATCGCGGTGACCATGAAGAGGACGGCCGGCACGATGCGGTGGTTCTGCGACCACACCAGCCAGCCACCGACGCCGAGCACGACGGCGACCGCGAAGCAGTTCACGACCGCGAAGGCCGTCTGCATGCCGAGGCCGGCAGCGATGAACGGCGCCATCATCCAGGACACCATCGGCGACCAGTAGGCGTTGATCGCGTCGGGCAGCCAGCCGTTCGCGTACTCGCGCGCGATGCCCATGTAGGAGATACCGTCGACGTTCGTCACGCCGAGGCGGTTGTGGTACGCCACGGCGGCGCTGAGCGCGACGCCGACGACGACGAGCACCGCCAGGATGACCGGCGCGACGACGTGCTTGTACCGCCTCGGAACCGCCCCCGAACGCCGGTGGACGGGCTCGTGGGTGATCTGCGTTGCGGCTGCGCTCGTCGAGGTCACGTGCTTCATCATGACATCCGAACCGAAACACCAGGCACAGGGTGCCTGATCGCGGCGCCGGGTCGGCGTGTGGGAGACTGCCTGCGACCCCGCTCCGACCACCACGAGGACGATCGTTGGCCACCGAAACCCGCGCCGCAGTACCCGCAGCCGACTCCGCTGCCCCCGCGCCCCGCGCCGGCGGCCGACTCGAGTTCCCCTACCTGGACGGACTCCGGGGGCTGGCCGCACTCGCGGTGGTCTTCTACCACGCGTACCTCTTCACCGGGACGACCGGCACCGGCCCGACCGAGCTGCCCTGGCTGCGCCCGATCATCGGCTGGGGCTACCTCGGCGTCCCGCTCTTCATCGTGCTGTCCGGCTACGTGCTCATGCTGCCGGTGCTGACCCGGTTCGACCGCTACCGTCTGCCCGGCGGGTTCTGGAAGTTCGTCTGGCGTCGCGCCCGCCGCATCATCCCGCCGTACTGGGCGTCGCTCGTGCTGTTCGCCCTCCTGATCCTGTTCGTCCCCGTGCTCGGCCAGCCCGGCGGGACGCAGTGGGACACGAAGCTGCCGATGGGCTGGGGCACGTTCCTGACGCACTTCTTCCTGGTGCACGACTTCTTCCCGCAGTACATCGGCAAGATCAACGGCCCGATGTGGACGGTCGCGGTCGAGTGGCAGATCTACTTCCTGATGCCGCTGCTGATCCTGCCGCTGTGGCGGGTCTTCGGCGGTTGGGCGACGGCGTCGAGCCTGGTCCTCATCGGCATGTGGATGGGCGCCGAGAGCCGTTACTCGTTCATGCACCCGTGGTTCGTCGGCCTGTTCGCGGTGGGGATGCTCGCCGCCGAACTGACCGTGAAGGCCCGCGACGAGCACCTGTCCGGCGTGGTCCGCGAGCGCTCGAAGCTCGGTGGCCCGCGGTGGGCGAGCGGCGCGTTCGTCGGCGCCATGGCCCTCGGGACCCTGCTCGTGTTCTTCCGCAACCGCGACTACTGGCAGCACCAGACCTGGCCGTCCGAGGTCGTCACCGGCATCCTCGCCGGCATCCTGCTCACCTGGATGGGACGCCAGGCGGTCACCGGCAACCACACCTGGCTCGCCCGCTTCTTCGCCTGGAAGCCGTTCGTGCTCGCCGGTCTGGTGTCGTACTCGATCTACCTGTTCCACAGCCCGCTGCTGGGCCTCGGCAACCTGCTGCTCCTGCCCCTCGGCCTGTACCCGAAGTACCAGTTCCTGATGATGGTGTTCGTCGTGATCCCGGTCGTGATCGGCATCTGCATCGGCTTCTGGTGGCTCGTCGAGCGCAACTTCATGAACCGCCGGCAGAAGCACGCCACGGCCGAGGTCTCGCACCGCGGCCGCCTGCCCGAGGTCGAGAGCGACGCCGCCACCCCCGACGCGAGCAGCCGCACCGCGCGCTGACGCACCCGCGGCGTACCGCAGCACGTCCTGCGCCGACGTCCTGCGCGTGGCGGACAGCACGGTCGCTCGCCAGGTAGCATCGCTCGGACCGCGGCGTGGGTGATCAGGGGCCCACGGCATCTCGACAGGGAAGACGAGACCACATGCGCGCACCGATCACCAAGATCCTCGGACTCGGCACCGCTGCCGCCGTCGCCGGGGCCATCACCTTCGGCAGCGGGACGGCGGTCGCCGAGACCGCCCCGGCCACGCCGGCACCGACTGCCACGACGACAGCGGCGGCGACCCCGGCCCCCACTGCGTCTGCTGCACCTGCTGCACCTGCTGCACCCGCACCCGCTGCCGAGCAGCTCTCCATCGCCGAGATGGACCGCACCGGGAACCACACCATGGGGGCCGGCATCGCCGCCCACGCCGGAGAGTCACACGTCACGGTCACCGCGCCGGACAGCGCCGCCGGTGGCGTGAGCGCCCAGTCGCTGAGCACCTCCTCCGCCGCCACCGCCTCCGGCCCACCACCGGGACGCGTCCAGGGCTTCGACATCAGCGCCTGGCAGCCGAGCGTCAACTTCCTGCAGGCGTACCGCAACGGCGCCCGCTTCGCCTACGTCAAGGCGACCGAGGGCACCTCGTACGTCAGCTCGACCTACAAGGAGCAGTACGCCACCGCCAAGCAGCGGAACCTGTACCGCGGTGGCTACGTGTACGCGCAGCCGAGCCAGGCGAGCGGCGCCGCGACGGCGAACTACTTCTTCGCGCACGGCGGGCAGTGGAGCAAGGACGGCAAGACCCTGCCGCCCCTGCTCGACATCGAGTACGGCAGCGCGGCCCAGGGCACCTGCTACGGCAAGAGCTGGGGTCAGATGCGCAGCTGGATCAAGGACTTCTCGAACACCGTCTACAAGAAGATCCACCGCTACCCCGCGATCTACACGACCACCGACTGGTGGAAGCGCTGCACGAACAACAGCAACCAGTTCTCGAAGAACCCGCTGTTCGTCGCGATCTACCCGGTCAAGAACTTCACCACGCCGGGCACGCTCGGGCGCAGCTGGTCGAAGTGGACCTTCTGGCAGTGGGCGTCCAGCGGGGTGCTCCCGGGTGACCAGGACGTCTACCGGAACGACATCACGTACCTGAAGCGCTTCGCGGCCAAGACCGAGTGACGCGCGTCACGCCCTGAGCGGGTGCGGATGACGGACGGGAGGCCCGTGGCGGTGTCGCCACGGGCCTCCCGTCCGCCGCACGGTGCGGACTCCGACACCCGGTGCGCCGTTGCACGCCCCGTGCCGACACACAACCGCGCACCAAGCGGGCAAGCCCGCACCAGACGACGACGCACGCACGGTGCGCAGCCCACGCACCACGTGTCTCCCGTCCGCCGCACGGTGCGGACTCCGACACCCGGTGCGCCGTTGCACGCCCCGTGCCGACACACAAACACGCACCAAGCGGGCAAGCCCGCACCGGACGACGACGCACGCACGGTACGCAGCCCACGCACCACGGGCCTCCCGTCCGCCGCACGGTGCGGACTCCGACACCCGGTGCGCCGTTGCACGCCCCGTGCCGACACACAAACACGCACCAAGCGGGCAAGCCCGCACC
>NZ_SMBV01000011.1:0-54825 GCF_004346515.1 Curtobacterium sp. PhB191 | reverse complement strand
GCCTCCCGTCCGCCGCACGGTGCGGACTCCGACACCCGGTGCGCCGTTGCACGCCCCGTGCCGACACACAAACACGCACCAAGCGGGCAAGCCCGCACCAGACGACCATGCACGCACGGTGCGCAGCCCGCGCGCCACGGGCCGGCGAGCTTCGCCCGGACGGACGGGAGGCCCGTGGCGGTGTCGCCACGGGCCTCCCGTCCGTCATCGGCTCACGATCGCGAGCCGCTGGTGTCAGCGGACGTCGCGGGTCGCTTCGGCGAAGTCGGCGTCGAGCGCGGTCGCCATCCGGGCCACGCCCTCGGCGAGCTGCGCGCGGACCGCGTCGCGGTCGGCGTCGAGCCGCTCCAGCTGCGCCGTCACGTCGTCGACGAACGTCGGCTCGAGTGCTGCTTCGATCGGCTTCGAGAACTCCTGCTGGCCCATCTGCTCGAAGAACAACCGGCCCTTGTCGACGTAGTAGAGCACCGCGGCGGGGACGCCGGCGATGGTCGCGACGATCGCGGAGTGCAGCCGGCTCGCCAGGAACAGGCGGCTGCAGGACATCAGGCCCGCGTACTCGGACGGTGAGAACTCGTCGGCCTCGACCACGTGGGTGCGGTCCGCGTGCCGCATGAGGGCGATGACCTCGCGGGCGAAGGCGGCGTCGCCCTCCGACGCCTCCATGTGCATCGGGTAGAACACGACGTCGGCGTCCCAACGGTCGATGACGCGGTCGGCCAGGTCGGCGACGGCCTGGCGGTAGGTGACGAGCTTGTCGCTGTCGACACCGGTCTGCCGGAAGCGCTTCGGCAGGAAGCGGAACGGGATCCAGCCGCTGCGCTTGTAGTGGAACCAGCGGCGGACGCCGAAGCCGATCGAGCCCTCGAGGCGCTCGGCGGTCAAGCCGGTGGTGCGCTCGAGCCGTTCGAGCACGTCGGCGTCGGGCGTCGTGACGGTCCCGACGACGGCCGGGTCGAACGACGACACGATCGGCGTGCGGACGCCCCACGCCAGGAGCTTCTCGCGGGACTCGTCGTCGCGGACGGCGAACGAGCGGCACAGGTCGACGGTGGCGCGGATCAGGCGCTTGCTGACGCCGGCGGTGGTCGGACCGATGCCCTGGAAGGCTCCGATCAGGTTCTTGTTCACCGCGCGGACGAGCAGCATCTTGCCGAACCAGTACACGAGGCCGAGCTTGTTCGTGTAGTCCTTGAGGATCTCGCCGCCGCCCCACAGGACGACGTCGGCACTGCGCGCGGCACGCAGCAGGGCGAACAGGTCGCCGATGCCGGTGCTGTACGGCGAGACCGGCAGGAACCGGATCCCGAACCACGCAGCGTCCCGCTCGGGGTACTGCGACAGGGAGACGATCTCGGCGTCCGGCCACCGCCTGCGGACCAGCTCGACGTTGCCGGCGAGGATCGCCCGGTCCCCGCGGTTGTGGGGCGAATCGCTATTGTGGATCAGAACGCGCACGGGTGGAGAGCCTACCGGACCGTCCCCCGCGACCCCCGGAAAGGCACGATGTCCCGCCCCACCCCCTCCGCCCGTCCCCGCCTGCTCGTCCTCGGCTCGACGTTCCCGGCCCGTCCGGACGACGGCGTGCCGGCGTTCGTGCTCGACCTCGCGCACCAAGAGGCACTCGAGTTCGACACGATGGTGCTCACGCCGCGGGTCCCGGGCGGTGCCACCACCGAACGCATCGGCGACGTCGGCGTCCGGCGGTTCCCGTACTTCCCGAAGGCGTTCGAGGACCTGGCCGACGGCGCGATCCTCGACAACCTCAAGGAACGCCGGTCGCGCATCGTGCAGGTGCCGGCCCTGGTGCTCGCGCAGTGGTTCGCGATCCGCCGCGTTGTCCGCTCCGCGAAGCCCGACGTCATCCACGCGCACTGGGCGATCCCGCAGGCACTCGTCGCGACGCTGGCGGCCCCAGGTGTCCCCATCGTCGTCACGACGCACGGCGGGGACATCTACGCGCTCCGTGCCGCTCCCCTGGTCCGCCTGAAGCGCTGGGTGTTCGGCCGCTCGGCGCACGTCACGACCGTGAACTCCGAGATGCGCGAGAGGCTGACCGAGTGGGGCGTGCCCGAGGCCCGGTCGACCGTGATCCCGATGGGCGTCGACCTCGGCCCGGCCCGTGACACCCGCGCCCGCGTCCCCGCACAGGAGCACCACGTCGTGGCGGTCGGCCGCCTCGTCGAGAAGAAGGGCTTCGGCAACCTGATCGAGGCGCTGCGGGGACTCGGCGAGGACGTGCCGTGGCGACTCACCGTCGTCGGTGACGGTCCGTACCGGGCACAGCTCGAGCAGCAGGCCGCCGGACTGCCCGTGACGTTCCTGGGCCAGCGCGGGCGCACCGAGGTGCTCGAGACCCTGGCTGCGGCCACCGTCGTGGCGGTGCCGTCGATCCCCGCGGCGAACGGCGACCAAGAGGGGCTGCCCGTCACCCTGCTCGAGGCCGCTGCCGTCGGTGCCGCGATCGTCGCGAGCGACCTGCCCGGCATCCGCGACGTCGTGCAGGACGACGTGTCCGGGGTCCTCGTGCCCCCCGGTGACGTCCCCGCGCTGCGGACAGCACTGCAGCGCGTGCTCACCGACGACGCCGCACGGGCGCGCTACCAGGAGCAGGCCGTGGTGTCGGCGGCGGAGTTCTCCACCGAACGGATCGGCGAGCGCTACCGGGCGGTGCTGCGCGCGGCCATCGCGTAGGCCACCAGCATCCCGGCGGCGCACACGACCGCCGCTGCGAACGCGACCACCACGACGGCGCCGGAGTGCCCGACGAGCTCGGAGCCCTCGAACCGGACGAGCGACCACGTCGGCACGACGGCCGCGGCACCCCACACCAGCACGAGCCACGTCGCCGCACGACGCCAGGCGAGGAAGCCCGCCGCCATCGCGAACGCGATCGGCAGCAGCACCGTGAGCGTGTACCGGTTGAGCGGTGCGCCGCCCCCCGCGGTGTAACGGATCTCGACGACGACGAACAGCAGCGTGACCACGACGAGCATCGCGACGACGAGGCGGCGCGGCCACCGGTCGTCGTCGGCGGGTGCCCAGGGGCGCAGGCGCCGCAGCACGAGGGCCGCGACGAACAGCAGCACCGGGACGAGCAGGAGCACCCACGGCAGCGGGCTCGCGATCGGCAACGAGCCGCGGAACAGGGCGAAGAGCTGCCGCCAGAAGCCGAGCATCGAGACGACCTCGGCCTCGGAGTAGTGCGGCCTCGGGGTGTACCCGGGCCAGGCGGTCGGCCGACCGCTGAACGAGCCGGTCAGGGCCTGGTTCCGCAGCCAGAACCACCCGGAGGCGGCTGCGGCGGCGAGCACCGGGACCGCCGCGACGACGACGCGGGCCCAGACACCGCGGAGCCGGCCGAACCGGACCGTGCGAGCCAGTGCGAACGCGACGACGATCGCCACGAGCCACAGGGCGAACGACAGGCGGGTGGTCGTGCCGGCCGCCGCCACGAGCGCTCCCCCGACGGCGAGCCCCGGTCCCACGCCGGACCGCAGCGCTGCTCCGGCGACGCCGCACGCCAGCGCACAGGTCAACGCTGCGAGCGAGTCGTTGTACACGACACCGCCCTGCACCACGAGGACGCTCGTCGACGCGGTCACGACGGCCACGGTGCCCGGGAGCCGCACGACCCCGGGGAAGCACCTGGCCGCAGCCCACGCGGCGACCGGCACGATCGCGGCGACGAACACGGCGTTCGCCAGACGGCCGAGCACCACGGCCTGCACCGGGTGCCCGGCGTCGACGAGCGGGCCCATCACCGGGGCGAGCAGCAGGTAGTAGAGCGGCGGGTGCTGTGCGACCCACTGGACGGGCGGTGTCCCACCGAAGCCCGGACGGAACCGGATGCCGTCGGACAGGACCGGCAGCTGGCCGTGCCAGACGCGCAGGACGTAGTCGACGTGGGCCGACTCGTCGACGCTCGCGAGCGGCATCGACGAGAACGTCCGCGCCACCGACGCCGTCAGGACGAGCAGGGTGGCGGCGAGCACGACCGGGGTCGCCCAGTCGCGCCCGCGGAGTCTCCCGGCGGGACGCAGCACGCCGGAGGACAGCCGCCGGAGCCGGTCCGCGACGATCGGCGTCAGCGCCCCATGCCGCGGTACGTGAAGCCGGCGGCGGTCCAGGCGTCCCGGTCGAGGCAGTTGCGGCCGTCGATGACGACCGGGCTCGACACCAGGGACGCCACCGTGGTCGCGTCGATCTCGCGGAACTCGGTCCACTCGGTCAGCACCAGGACCAGGTCGGCGCCGGACAGCGCGTCCGCCGCCGTCTCGACGAAGTCGAGCTCCGGGTGCACGCGACGTGCGGTGACGACGGCCTCGGGGTCGTAGGCGGACACCGTGGCACCGAGCTCGTGCAGGCGCGCAGCGATGTCGAGGGCGGGCGAGTCACGGACGTCGTCCGAGTTCGGCTTGAAGGCCAGACCGAGGACCGCGACGCGCTTGCCGCCGACGACCCCGCCGAGCAGCTCCTGCGCCAGCTCGACGACGTGCGCACGACGACGCAGGTTCGTGGCGTCGACGTCCGCCAGGAACGCCAGGGACTCCCCGACGCCGAGCTCGTTCGCCCGGGCCTGGAACGCCCGGATGTCCTTGGGCAGGCACCCGCCGCCGAACCCGAGGCCGGCGTTGAGGAACTTGCGGCCGATGCGGGCGTCGTGGCCGATGGCGTCGGCGAGCGCGGTGACGTCGGCGCCGGCGACCTCGGCGATCTCGGCCATCGAGTTGATGAACGAGATCTTCGTGGCGAGGAACGCGTTCGCGCTGATCTTGACGAGCTCGGCGGTGGGCAGGTTGACGACGAGCCGGGGGGTGCCGGACGCGAGCGCCTCGGCGTAGACCTCGTCGAGGGCGTCGACGGCGGCCTGCCCGGCGTCACCGTCCGGCACACCGTAGACGAAGCGGTCCGGGCTGATGGTGTCCTGCACGGCGAAGCCCTCTCGCAGGAACTCAGGGTTCCAGACGAGCGTCGCCCCGGGCACGGCCTCGGACACCTCGGCGGCGAGGCGTGCGGCGGTGCCGACCGGGACGGTCGACTTGCCGACGACGAACTCATCGGCCGACAGGTACGGGGTGAGCGCGGCGACCGCGGCGTTCACGTAGGTCATGTCCGCGGCACCGGTCGGGCTCTGCGGGGTTCCGACGGCGAGGAAGTGCACGCGGGCACCGGCGACCTCGGCCATGTCGGTGGTGAAGCGGATCCGGCCGGACGCGAGCGCCTCGGTCAGGATCTCCGGGAGCCCGGGTTCGAAGAAGGGGGCTTCGCCGGCAGCGAGCCGCTCGATCTTCGCCGGGTCGACGTCGACGGCGACGACCTCGTGTCCGAGCTTGGCCATGGAGGCGGCGTGCACGGCACCGAGGTACCCGCAGCCGATGACAGAGATACGCACGACGAAGAAGGTACCGGTTTCTCGTGGGAGTTCCAGCACCGCGGTACCCAGGGTGTCGCGGCGGCGTCAGGCGCGGACGTCGCCCCACGGCGGTCGGTCCGGGCCGCCGACGATCTCGTCCCAGTCCGGCTCGCGGTGCCGCCGCCGGGCCTCGTACGCCTCGACCAGGTCGTGCAGGACGGCCACCACGAGGTCGGCGTGCGGGACATCCGCGAGCACCACGGCGGGGTCGTCGCCCGGGAACACCAGGACGTCACCGGAGCGGAACACGCCCTGGAGCCCGCGCCGGCGCACCGTCACGTCGTACCCGCGGGAGTGCAGGAGTTCCTGCCGGGTACGGGTGCCGAGCCCGTGCACGACGACGAGCCGCCGGGTCGTGACGACGTACCGCTCGGACATCCAGCGGAAGAGCGGCACGGCGCCGCCGAACACCACGAGCACCACGACGAGTCCTGCGACGACGGCGTTCAGCCACGCCAGCTGCGCCTGGAACACCCCGAACCCGAACCCGCCGGCGACCACGACCAGCACGACGAACACCGCCGGGCGCACGAGCCGACGAGCGTGCGGTCGCAGGCGAGCGACGACGCGTTCGGGCGGCGGCTCGGCGGTCATGCCGTCATGCATACCGCAGGTGGGTGACGTCCCCCACGGCGACGCCCCTGGAGTCACCCGCTCGATCCCGGATCGTGATGCGGCCCTCGTCGTCGATGCCGGTGGCGTCGGCCTCCTCCACGGTGCCGTCGGGCAGCTCGAGGCGGATGCGGCGACCGATCGTGCCGCACGCGGCGCGGACGTGGGACCGGACCGACTCGGCGGCGGGACCACCGGCGACCAGGCCGGCCACGGCCTCCAGGACGGCTGCCAGGAAGGCGGACAGGACCGCGTCGGCCAACGCGGGGGCGTCGTCGACCGCGCCGGCCACGAGCAGCGACGTCGACGTCGGGGTCGGCAGGCGGTCGGCGGGGATCGTGAGGTTCACGCCGGCGCCGACGACGATGCTGCCGTCGGAGGCGACCTGGCAGAGGATGCCGCACACCTTGTCGCCCGCGACCTGGACGTCGTTCGGCCACTTGACGGCGACGTCGGCGCCGGCGGGCAGCACCCGTGCGATCGCGTCACGCATGGCGGCGCCGGCGACCAGGGGCAGCCATCCACGGTCGTGGTCGGCGAGGTCGGCGCGCACGAGCAGGCTCGCGGCCAGCGCCTCGCCCGCCGGTGCACTCCACGTGCGGTCGAGTCGCCCCCGACCCGCGGTCTGGTGGAGCGTCGCGACCACGCTGCCGTGCTGCTGCTCGGGTGCCACGGCGAGCAGGTCGGCGTTGGTGGAGCCGGTCTCGTCGGGGACGGTGAGGGTCGCGCCCGCCGACCGGACCGCCTCGCTGGTGGCGGGGAACGACGACGACGGGGATGTGGACATGCACGCAAATGTACGGGCAGGAACCGTGGGGGTCCTCCAACCGGCCCCGACCCCGCCGCCGGTAGGGTGAGCGGGTGACTTCAGGAGACACCCCCGATCTCTCGACGACGGCAGGCCGGCTGGCCGACCTCCGCGAGCGGTACCACGAGGCCGTGACCGCTGCGGGCGAGTCCGCGATCGCCAAGCAGCACGCCAAGGGCAAGGGCACCGCGCGCGAACGCATCGAGCAGCTGCTCGACGAGAACTCCTTCGTGGAGTTCGACGAGTTCGTCCGCCACCGCACCACCTCGTTCGGGATGGACGCCAAGCGCCCCTACGGCGACGCGGTCGTCACCGGCGTCGGCACGATCCACGGCCGCAACGTTGCCGTGTACGCGCAGGACTTCACCGTCTTCGGCGGTTCGCTCGGCGAGGTCGCCGGCGAGAAGATCATCAAGGTGATGCAGCACGCGCTGAAGACGGGCGTGCCGATCATCGGCATCCTCGACTCCGGCGGGGCCCGGATCCAAGAAGGCGTGGTCGCGCTCGGCAAGTACGGCGAGATCTTCCGCCTCAACACCCAGGCGTCCGGCGTCATCCCGCAGCTGTCTATCATCATGGGCCCGGCGGCCGGCGGCGCGGTGTACTCCCCCGCGCTCACCGACTTCGTGATCATGGTCGACAAGACCAGCCACATGTTCGTCACCGGCCCCGACGTCATCAAGACCGTCACCGGCGAGGACGTCGGCTTCGAGGAGCTCGGCGGCGCACAGACCCACAACGCGGTCTCCGGCGTGGCCCACTACCTGGCCGAGGACGAGACCGACGCGCTCGACTACGCCCGCTCGCTCATCGGGTTCCTGCCGGACAACAACCTGTCCGACGCCCCCGCCTACGACGTCGCCCCGGAGCTCGAGACCACCGACGCCGACCACGAGCTCGACCTCGTGATCCCGGACTCGACGAACCAGCCGTACGACGTCACGACGATCATCGAGCACGTCGTCGACGACGGCGAGTTCCTCGAGGTCCAGCCGCTCTTCGCGCCGAACATCCTGATCGGCTTCGGCCGGGTCGAGGGCCGCACCGTCGGCATCATCGCGAACCAGCCGCAGGCCATGGCCGGCACGCTGAACATCGACGCCGGTGAGAAGGCAGCCCGCTTCGTGCGGTTCTGCGACGCGTTCGGCATCCCGATCCTGACCCTGGTCGACGTGCCCGGCTACCTGCCCGGCACCGACCAGGAGTGGACCGGGGTCATCCGCCGCGGCGCGAAGCTGCTGTACGCCTACGCCGAGGCCACCGTCCCGCTCGTCACCGTCATCACGCGCAAGGCCTACGGCGGCGCGTACATCGTGATGGGGTCGAAGCAGCTCGGCGCCGACATCAACCTGGCATGGCCGACCGCCGAGATCGCGGTCATGGGCGGTCAGGGCGCCGTCAACATCCTGTACCGCGCCGAGATCAAGCGCGCCGAGGAGTCCGGCGAGGACGTCGCTGCGGTCCGCACGAAGCTCGCGAACGAGTACACCTACAACGTCGCGTCGCCGTACCTGGCGGCCGAGCGCGGTGAGCTCGACGGCATCATCCAGCCGCACGCCACCCGCGTCTCGGTCATCAAGGCCCTGCGTGCCCTGCGCGGCAAGCGTGCGACGCTGCCGCCCAAGAAGCACGGGAACATCCCCCTCTGATGGGTGCGCACTGATGGGTCGTCACGCAGCACCGGTCCCCTCGGACGAGCCCGCCTCGGTGGCCGACGTCCGGGTGGTCTCCGGTGAGCCCACCCCCGAGGAGCTCGCAGCGGTCGTCGCCGTGCTGCAGCGCCAGGCCGACGAGGCCGCAGCAGCCGGTCGCGCCGAGGTCGTCGACGAGCCGCGCACCGGGTGGCAGGCCTCGGCCCGCGGCCTGCGTCGCCCGCTCGACCACGGCCCCGGCGCCTGGGGCCGTTCGCTCCGCTGACGGACCTTGGCCTCCCTGTACCCCTGGTGTCCCCGACCCGGCGGACGTTGCAGGCTGCACTTCCCGGTCGGTATCCCCTCGCACGGGGGACACGAAACGCCGAAGAGGACCGGAAATGCCGAATTTGTCCCCCATAATGACGACTGACACAGGGGTTGTGGGTTGGCATAGTTACTGGTGTTCGGTGTCCTTCAACGAAGAACATCGCAGGTCGGTGGCCGACTAGGGTACGACGCCACCGCCCGCTGCGAGGCAGGGCGACATTCGGGTTGTCGCTCAGCCTCGGGTCGTGAACGGGCCGGTCGGATACGACCGGCCCGTTCCCCGTTTCCGGGGCGTGCGCGCGCACCCCGTTCGCGACGCTCCACGCGTCGAACGACTCGTGTGTTGTCGGAATGGTCGCGTCAGCCGTCGGCGCCAGCCCGGCGCGACCACGGTGCGGCCGGGAGGCCCGTGGCGGCGCCGCCCCGTGCCTCCCGGCCGGCACGCCCCGCGTCCACCGCCGCGCGCGCCACTTTCGCGACACTCCACGCGTCGATCACCTCGTGGTCCGTCGGAACATGCGTACGCACCGGGCGCAGCGCGCCTCAGGCGGGCTCGTGCCGCGGGATCTCGAGCCAGAGGGCCACGGAGTCGTCCTCGTCGCCGTCGTCGTCCTCCATGCCCGCTCCGAGGGCGGCGGACTCGCTCGCGGCCGTGTCGAGCTTGAGCCCGACGACCGTCACCGCGGCGTCGGACCCCTCGCTGACTGTGCGGACGATGACGTTGTCGGCCTCGCGGGCCTGGCGGAGCGCCTCGGCGATGCGGGCGTGGATGCGGCGGACGTCGTCGACCTCGAGCTCGTCGAGACCGCCGTCGTCGTGCAGCTGCACCGTCGCACCCCGGCGGCGCAGGCGCATGACCTCGTCGCGGACGTCCTCGGACAGCAGGGAGCGACCGCGGATCTCGTCGCGGATGGCCTGCTCCAGGTGCAGGCACTCGGCCCGGTCCGCGTCGTCGAGGTCGCCGCACGAGTCGATGATCCGCTGCAGCATCGGCAGGGCCATCCGCGTGGTCTGGCTCAGGCGGAACTGCCGCTCGAAGACGTGGGCGTCCTGCGCCGCCTGCCAGTCGGCGGTCTCCTGTTCAGCGCGCATGAGCTCGCGGGTGTTCCGGATGGCGCGGTTCATGGCGATGGCGAACACCGTGGCGATCGCGACCCAGGCCACGCTGCCGAGCACCCCGAGTGTGCCGAGCGCATCGAGACCGGCCCAGGCGACCGTGTACACGGCGAGGAACAGGACCCCGGCCCAGGCGAACGGGCCGCGTCCCCGCACGACGAGCACGACCATCAGGGTGCCGACGGCGGCGATCCACCACGTGGCGGACCCCGGGCCCTTCGCCAGGTCGACGACCGGCGCCGCGACGAGCGGCATCATGATCGCGGTTGCGAGTGAGAAGCACGCCGTCCAGACCGGCAGGACCTTGCCGGGCACGAACAGCGCGGTGCCGGTGGCCGCGGCGTAGAGGACCATGCAGGCGATCACGGGGCCGACGTCGTGCACGCGCTGCAGCGACGCGACGGCGAGGACCAGGTGGTAGACGGAGAACAGCGACGCCAGGCCGAGCGCGATGCTCGCGGGCAGGGAGACCTTCACGCTGCGGCTCCCGTCGTCGTGGGCGTGGACGGCGTGGTCGGCGACCAGCTCAGCTCTATTCGCGTGCCCTCGCCCGGGGCGGTGTGCACCTCGGCACGGCCGTCGACGGAGGCGACGCGCTCGATGATCGACCGCCGCACCCCGAGTCGTTCGGACGGGATCGTCGCGACCTCGAACCCGCGACCGTCGTCACCGACCTCGATGTGCACGCCGTCGTCGTGCTGCTCGACGCGGACCCACCGGGCGACGTCGGGCCCACCGGCGTGCTGGACGCTGTTGACGGCCGCCTGCAGTGCTGCTGACGCGAGGGCGTCGGCGACCGACGCCGGCAGCCGGACCGACCCGGACGGGGCAGGGACGAGCCGGACGGGCGCCGCGAGGGCACCGATCGCCTCGCCGATGCGGGTGCGGAGGTCGGCGAGCGTGACCGGGGTGTCGTCGTCCGGGCCGTCGGCCGCTGCGGCCTCGAGGTGGTCGATGGCGTTCCGTGCCATGCGGGCGGCGAGGGTCTTCGCCTCGAGCGTGTCGGCCCGTGCGGCAGAGAGCAGCGTCGTCAGCACGCTGTCGTGCACGATCGCGTCGACCTGCACGCGCTCCACCTCGACCGCGTGCTCGCGGATGGCGAGCGAGTACCGGCGGACCGCGGTCGACTGCGCCGTGTCGACCGACGAAGCGGCACGGCGCAGGACCACGGCGATGACGAGCACCGCACCGCTGAGCAGCGCCGTGTAGACGCCGTCGAGCAGCGCACGGACGAGCCCGGCGTCGCCACCGACCGGGGTGAGGCGGAGGACGACGTAGATCGCCGGCACGAGTGCGGTGTAGATCGTGGCCCGCCAGGTGGCGAAGCCCATGGCCGCCGCGGTCGAGCCGACGGTGCAGAACCACCACGGCCACGGCTGCTGCGTGGACGGGATCGAGTCCTGCACCGTGAGCGGCCACGTGGTCAATGCGACCAGGAAGAGCAGGGCGCACAGGATCTGCGCGAACTGCGCCACCCGCGGCACGAACGCCGAGACCCCGACCAGGACGAACGACGCCCCGAGCGCGATCGCGACGACCGGGCCCCAGAACGGATCGAGGTACGGCAGCTGGGCGAGGACCGCCGGGGTGTCGACGATGCCGAGGCCGACCGCGGTCATCGCCAGCAGGATCGCGAAGGCACGCTCCACCGACGCCTGCGTGATCGACGCGCGGACGCTGCGCGACGGGTCGGCGCCGAACGGCGCGCCGTCACCGAAGCCGACCGGGTCGCCACCGGGAGCACGGCCCGAGCCTGCTGAGACGCGGCCGGCATGGCCAGACGCCGCACCAGTGCCGCCCGACCCACGGCCGAACCACCGACCGGTCCCCCGACCGGTCCCCGGGCCGCTCCCCCGGCGCGACGCCGGCTCAGCCGCGCTCGCCATCGTGTTCAGCGACCGTCACCGTCGGGGTCGATGCCCGAGTCGAGCCCGGGGAGGATGCCGTCCTCGACCGCCCGCCGCAGGAGGTCGACCTTCGTCGGGGCCGGGCGACCGACCTCGACGTACTTCACGCGGATGCGGTCGAGGTACTCACGAGCCGTGGAGTACCCGATGCCGAGTTGCTGCGCCGCCAGCTTGAGCGGCAGGCCCGAGGCGTACAGGTGCAGGATCTCGCGCTCGCGCCGGCCGAGCTGGGCCTTCGCGAAGTCGCGGTCGGCGTCGATGGCGCTCGCCCACTCGAGGTTGTTCAGCACGTCGCCGCGGGCGACGGTGGCGACCGCTGCCATCACCGTCTTCGTGGCGGACGACTTCGGGATGACACCGGCAGCCCCTGCTGCGAGTGCCTCACGGACGTTGGCGACGCGGTCCGCGATGGAGTGCACGAGCACGGCGGAGCCGGTCCCCTGCACGCCCTTGACGTTCTCGGTGACGGTCGAGCCGTCACCGAGGGACAGGTCGAGGACGACGACGTCGACCTCGCGCCCGTCGAGGTTCTGGACGTACTCGGGCACGCTCGCGGCGGTGAGCACCACCTCGAAGCCCTCGTTCTGGCACGCCGCCTGGATCCCGAGTCGCACGGACTCGTGGTCGTCCACGATCGCGACCCGGACCGGCCTGGTGGCCGTGCCCGACGTCTCGGCTGCGGTTGTCGTTCCTGCTCCCACTGTGGCCTCTCGTTCCGATGTGCGTCCCCGGCCCCTGAAACCGGATCGCCATCAGCGCCCAGGATACCCAGGCTGGACTCAGGTCCGGGGAAACCGGACGCGCCACGCGGACGAAACCGCCCGGTTGCCCGTCAGCGCGCGGGCGTCAGGCGCGCCACGGCCTCCATGTGGTGGGTGTGCGGGAACAGGTCGAACGCCCGCAGCGCCTCGAGCTTGTACCCCAGGTCGGCGAACGTCGCGACGTCGCGGGCGAGCGCGACCGGGTCACAGGCGACGTAGACGACCTGCGACGGGTGCAGGGCCGCGATCTGCTCGACGACCTGACGACCGGCACCGGCGCGCGGCGGGTCGAGGACGATCGTGCCGGCGCGGAACCGGTCCTTCTCGGCGCGCGAGGCGTTCGCCACCGTGTTCGCGAGCCAGCGGTCGACCCGGCCGGTCTCGGCGCGCGCCCCGAGCCACTCGGCGAGGTTCTCCTGCGCGTGCTCGGTCGCGCGTGCGGCGCTCTCGACGCTCGTGAGGCGCGCCTTCGGGCCGACGAGGTCGCCGAGTGCGGCGGCGAGCAGGCCGACGCCGCCGTACAGGTCCAGGTGGGTGCCCTCGGGGTCGAGTCGGTCGCGGTCGACCAGGTCCTGCACGGCCTCGGTGAGCACCGACGCCGCGGCACGGTGCACCTGCCAGAAGCCGTTGTCGTCCACAGCGAAGGTGCGCTCCCCCACGACCTCGGTCACCACGGTGGGCTTCTGCTCGTCGATGACGAGGCGCGCCCCCTCGGAGCCGCTCGGTGCCAGCACGTCGATGACCGACGAGCCGGGCATCACGCCACGGCCGAGCGGCGCGCTCTCCTGCACGGCGTCGTTCGCGAGCGGCAGGCTGGTGACGGGGATGACGGAGTGCGAGCGCGCGGCGAACGGGCCGGCGGTGCCGTGCTCGTCGACGTGCAGCCGGACCCGGGTGCGCCAGCCGAGGCCGTTCGCGGCGTCGTCACCGGGTGCGGCCTCGACGACGACGTCCGAGCCGAGCACCGATGCCAGGTCCGTGTGCGCGAACCGTGAGAACGAGTCGACGAGCACGTCGTGCTTCAGCGTGCGCTGGTGTGCGAGGGCGATGTGGCCGAACTCGGCACCGCCCGGGCGCGTCTCGGGGTCGCGGTCGAGCGCGGCCTCGGCCCAGACGTGGTCGACGCGGTGCTCGCTCGGGGTGACGACACTGACGGTGTCGGCGCGCCAGAACGACTTCTTCCGGTCCTCGGTCACCCGGGCGACGACGCGCTCCCCGGGGATCGCGTCCGTGACGAAGACCACCCGGCCTTCGTGCCGTGCCACCGAGATGCCGCCGTGGGCGATCCCGGTGACGTCGAGTTCGAGCAGCGTTCCGACGGATTCACCCATGGTTCGATGGTCCCATGCGTCTGTACCTCGCGAGTACATCCCCCGCCCGCCGAGCACTCCTCGCCCAGTCCGGGATCGAGCCCGTGCTCGTGTCGCCCGGGGTCGACGAGGACGCCGCGGCGTCCGCGGCCGCCGCCGCGCTCGGCCGTGACCTGACCGGCCCGGAGCTCGTGTCGCTGCTGGCCGTCGCCAAGGCGTCGGCCGTCGCGGACGCCGACGTCGCCGGGTCGCCGGTCGACGGCTTCGTGTTCGGCGGCGACTCCGCCTTCGAGGTCGACGGGCGCCTGTACGGCAAGCCGCACGACCCGTCGGTGGCCCGGGAGCGCTGGCGGCAGATGCTCGCCGCCGGCGGCGGGACGCTGTGGAGCGGACACTGCGTGATCGATCGACGACGCGACGACCGGCGCCGCGACCTGGACCCGGCCACGGGACGGACGGGAGGCCCGGATGCGGCCCGCCCCGCGCCTCCCGTCCGCAGCCTGGTGACGTCTCCTGCCGGCGTGCCGGAGCTGGGGGACGTCGCGCCCGGCGGCTCGGCCCTGGCCGCCGGTGGCGACCGCGTGGTCGCCGTGGACAGCGCCGTGCTGACGTTCGCCGACGACCTGTCCGCCGAGGAGATCGACGCGTACGTGGCGACGGGCGAGCCGCTCGAGGTCGCGGGGGCGTTCACCATCGACGGGCGGGCGGCGGCGTACATCTCGCGCATCGACGGGGCACCGTCGGCGGTGGTCGGGCTGTCCCTGCCGGTGCTGCGGTCGATGCTGCTCCACGGCTTCGGCGTCCGCTGGCACGAGTTCTGGTCACTGTAGACATCCGCACTTGTTCGGCACGGTTCTTTGTGGGTGCCAGTCAATTCGTGCTCCCGTTGCACGAATACGCTGATGTCTCATGCCCCGTATCAGCAAGGTCCTCATCGCGAACCGCGGCGAGATCGCCGTCCGCATCATCCGCGCGGCCCGCGACGCAGGCAAGGCATCGGTCGCCGTCTACGCCGACCAGGACCGTGACGCCCTGCACGCCCGCCTCGCCGACGAGGCCTACGCGCTGAACGGCACCACGAGCGCCGACACCTACCTCGTCATCGACAAGATCATCTCGGTCGCCCGACGGTCCGGCGCAGACGCCGTGCACCCGGGCTACGGGTTCCTTGCCGAGAACGCCGACTTCGCCCGTGCCGTCATCGACGCCGGACTGACCTGGATCGGCCCGTCGCCCGACTCGATCGAGCGCCTCGGTGACAAGGTCTCCGCGCGCCACGTGGCCGAGAAGGTCGGCGCGCCGCTCGCGCCCGGCACCATCGAGCCCGTCAAGGACGCCTCCGAGGTCATCGCGTTCGCCGACGAGGTCGGCCTGCCGGTCGCCATCAAGGCGGCCTTCGGCGGCGGTGGCCGTGGCCTGAAGGTCGCACGGACGCGCGACGAGGTCGCCTCGCAGTTCGAGTCGGCGACGCGCGAAGCCATCGCTGCGTTCGGTCGGGGCGAGTGCTTCGTCGAGAAGTACCTCGACAAGCCGCGCCACGTCGAGACCCAGTGCCTGGCGGACGAGCACGGCAACGTCGTCGTCGTGTCGACGCGTGACTGCTCGCTGCAGCGCCGGCACCAGAAGCTCGTCGAGGAAGCACCCGCGCCCTACCTGACGGACGCGCAGCAGGAGCGACTGTACGAGTCGTCGAAGGCGATCCTGCGGGAGGTCGGCTACGTCGGTGCCGGCACGTGCGAGTTCCTGATCGGCGCCGACGGCACGGTGTCGTTCCTCGAGGTCAACACCCGCCTGCAGGTCGAGCACTGCGTGTCCGAAGAGGTCACCGGCATCGACCTGGTGCGCGAGCAGTTCCGCATCGCCGAGGGCGGCGTGCTCGACTACTCCGACCCGACGCCCCGCGGGCACTCGTTCGAGTTCCGCATCAACGGCGAGGACCCGGGCCGCAACTTCTTCCCCGCGCCAGGCCCCGTACACGCGTTCAACGCACCGTCCGGCCCCGGCGTCCGCGTCGACTCCGGCGTCGTGAGCGGCGACGTCGTGTCCGGTTCGTTCGACTCCATGCTCGCGAAGCTCATCGTCACCGGCGCCACCCGTGCCGAGGCGTTGGAGCGCTCGCGTCGTGCACTGGCCGAGTTCGAGGTCACCGGCCTGCCGACCGTGCTCCCCTTCCACCGTGCGGTCGTGTCGGACCCGGCGTTCGCGACGGACGACTCCTCGCCGTTCTCCGTGTACACGCAGTGGATCGAGACCGACTTCGTCAACGAGATCCCGGCGTGGAGCGGTTCTCCTGAAGAACTGCCGGCGCCGGCTTCGCGCGACTCGGTGGTCGTCGAGGTGCAGGGCAAGCGCATCGAGGTCACCATGCCGTCGATCGTCGGTGGCGGTGCCGCCGCCGGTGTCGCCGGTCGTCGTCCGGCCGGTCCCTCCGCTCCCCCGAAGCGCCGCTCGTCGGCGGTCAAGGGCGGCATCGCGAAGTCCGGCGGGTCCGTCGCATCGCCGATGCAGGCGACCGTCGTGAAGCTCGCGGTCGCCGAGGGCGACACCGTGGTGAAGGGCGATCTGCTCGTCGTGCTCGAGGCCATGAAGATGGAGCAGCCCGTGCAGGCCCACAAGGACGGCGTCGTCACCGGCCTGAACGCCCCGGTCGGCCAGACGGTGTCCTCCGGTCACGTGCTGCTCGAGCTGGCGTAGGGCGCGCGCGGCGGGGTTCGCCCCGCTCGGGTTGCGCCCCGCTGTGGTCATCGCACCCCGACTCTTCGGGGCGCGATGACCGTCAGAGGGCGCGGCTCGCAGCATGACGCCAGGCAGTACCCCAGTTCGGACCGAGCGGCACCCCGGCGTCGTGCAGGATCCGTGGGAGCTGCCCCGCGGGCATCGCGTCCGACCACATCACCCGTGCGAAGCCGTTGACCCCACGGCGGCGGCGGAGACGGTCCTCACGGCGCTTCTCGTCGACCAGGGCGTCTGCCGCTGTGCGTCCTCGCCGCGGGTCGTCGTACTTCACCCGGCCGTCGAACTCGACGATCACCCCGGCTTCCGCGAACCACAGGTCCACCCGGTCGTGCAGCAGGCCGTCGTGCCGGAACTCCTGCTGCAGTACCGGGTCCGGTGCGCCGAGCACGTGCGCACCCCACCGTGTGATGCTCTCCCCCGGTGACTCGGCGAGCGGATCCGCGTACTCGACCAGTTCCCGTGCGCGTCGATGCCCGCGAGCACGGCGACTGCCGAGCGCTTCGAGGATCGTCGCCCGCTCGACGCCGCGCCGCAGGACCGCGTCGAGCACGACGATGGCACGCCACGGGTGTTCGCGAAGGGCGACGTCGACCGCGGTCTCGGTCAACGTCGTGACGGGTACACCGTCGACCTCGACGGAGGACGGTCGCCTGCCGGCGCTGCCGATGCGCTGGATGCTCCGCTTGACCTGGCCCCGGTCCCGGGACGGGTCGGTCACGGTGACACGCTCGCCGAACGCCCCGATCCACGGCAGTCCGAGCATGGCGACCGCTGACCGGTGCGACACCACGACGGAGCCCGTCCCGCCGGCGAGCACACTCCGCACGAGCATGAGATGTCGTTCGCGTTCCGTCATCGACGCCCACTCGCCCGACCCGATGTACGTGCCACGGTGCACCCGGACGAGGGCGCCGGCATCCGCTGCGCGACGGATCACCGACGCACGACCGGGGTCCTGCGCGAGGCCGACGGTCGAGATGGGTTCGTGTTCCATGCTCCGATGATCGCGACGCCCGGTCCGTCGCGAGCGGGGTCTGCGCGATCTGTGGACAGGCCACGGGGCAGCGCACCCGCTTGCGGGCATCGCGCCCCGAAGAGTCGGGGCGCGATGCCCGCAGCGGGGCGCAACACGAACGAGCGCTACCGGGGCGCGACGCGAACGAGGGGGGCGGCGGGCGGCGGCGCTACGAGACCAAGGGGCGGACGGACTCCGCGAGGGCGTCGACGAGGCGCTGGGCCTCGGCGGGGGTCTCGGCGACGGTGTCGATGTAGACCTTGACCTTGGGCTCGGTGCCGCTCGGGCGGACGATCACCCGCGCGTCACCGGTCAGGTCGTACCGCAGGATGTCCGACGGCGGGAAGCCCTCCACCCCGTCGACGTAGTCCGTCACGGCGAGGACGTCCAGGCCGCCGAGCGACGACGGCGGCGCGGACCGGAGCGAGGCCATGATCTCGCCGATGCGGGACAGGTCGTCAACGCGGGTCGCGACCTGCCCCGACGCGAACGCCCCGAACTGGGCAGCGAAGGCGTCGAGCTGCCCGGCGATCGACGATCCGGCAGCGGCCAGGTCCGACGCCAACGACAGCAGCGACAGTGCCGCCGAGATGCCGTCCTTGTCGCGCACGACCGACGGGTCCACCAGGTAGCCGAGAGCTTCTTCGTACCCGAAGAGCAGCCCGGGGACCCGGGAGACCCACTTGAAGCCGGTCAGGGTGTCGCGGTACTCCAGGCCGTGGCGGGCGGCGACGCGGGCCAGCGCCGGCGACGAGACGATCGACGCCGCGAGGGTGCCCGTGGCGCCGGTCTCCGACGCACGGACGGCAGCCTGCCACCCGAGCAGCCACCCGACCTCGTTGCCCGACAGGCGGCGGTAGGTCGGAGCCCCGGAGTCGGACACCGTTGGGATCGCGAGCGCGAGCCGGTCGGCGTCGGGGTCGTTCGCGATGACGAGGTCAGCGCCGACGGCGAGCCCGCGGGCGATCGCCAGGTCCATCGCGCCGGGCTCTTCGGGGTTCGGGAACGACACGGTCGGGAACGCACCGTCCGGCTCGATCTGCTCCGGGACGACCGCGGGCGACGCGAACCCGGCGGCGGCGAACACCGCGCGTGCGGTCTCCCACCCGACACCGTGCATCGCCGTGTACACGACCTTCGGCTGCTCCTGCGGCGCCAGGGTCGGGGCTGGCACGATGGCGGCCGTCGCGGCCACGTAGGCATCGAGCAGCGCGGACGACGCGACGGTGTAGTCGGTGCCCCGGGGCAGGTCCGTGATCGACCCCGCCGCGACGGCGTCGATGGCGTCCGCGATTCGGCCGTCGACCGGCGGCACGATCTGCGACCCGTCGTCGTCCTGTCCGAGGTAGACCTTGTACCCGTTGTCGCGGGGCGGGTTGTGGCTCGCGGTGACCATCACCCCGGCGCCGACGTCGAGGTGCCGCACGGCGAACGCGAGCACCGGCGTGGGCAGGGCGACCGGCAGCAGCGTGACCTCGAGCCCGAGGCCGCGCATGACCTCGGCGGAGTCGCGTGCGAAGACGTCGGAGTTCACCCGGCCGTCGTAGCCGATCACGACGCTGCGCGACCGGCCCGTGTCGATCAGGAAGCGTGCGAGACCGGCAGCGGCCTGCGACACGACGACCCGGTTCATGCGGAGCGGGCCGTAGCCGAGCTCGGCGCGGAGTCCGGCGGTGCCGAACTGCAGCCGGCCGCCGAACCGCGCGGCCAGGGCCTGCACGGCCGGACCGGAGCCGTCGGACGCGGCCTCGATCGCGGCGGTCAGCTCGTCGCGGGTCTGCGGATCCGGGTCCTGCGCGAGCCAGGACCGAGCGGTCCCGAGCACGTGGTCGAGGTCGATCTTCACGACGCCGGCTGCCCGAGGGCGGTCACCACGCGGGCGAGCAGGTCCGCGATCACGGGCTCGGCCTGCTTGCCGGCCTCGAGCACCTCGGTGTGCGACAGCGGCGTCTTCTGGATGCCGGCGGCGAGGTTCGTGATGAGCGAGAACCCGAGGACCTCCATGCCGGCCTGTCGGGCGGCGATGGCCTCGAGCGCGGTGGACATGCCGACGATGTGTCCGCCGATGGCCTTGGCCATCTGGACCTCTGCTGGGGTCTCGTAGTGCGGGCCGCGGAACTGCGTGTAGACGCCCTCGTCCAGGGACGGGTCGACCGACCGCGCCACGTCACGCAGCCGGGACGAGTACAGGTCGGTGAGGTCGATGAACGTCGCGCCCTCGAGCGGGCTGTCGGCGGTCAGGTTGATGTGGTCGCTGATGAGCACGGGCGTGCCGGGCGTCCAGTGCTCCTTGATGCCACCGGCACCGTTCGTCAGCACCATGACCGTGGCGCCCGTGGCCGCGGCGGTGCGGACGCTGTGCACGACCCGGCGGACACCGTGGCCCTCGTAGTAGTGCGTGCGTGCGCCGATGACGAGCGCGTGGCGGCCGTCGGCGAGGCGGATCGACCGGATGGTGCCGGAGTGTCCGGGCACGGCCGAGGCGCTGAACCCGGGGACCTGGTCCGCCGGGATCTCGGACACGGTCTCACCGATGATGTCGGCGGCCTTGCCCCAGCCCGAGCCGAGGGTCAGGGCGATGTCGTGCCGCTCGATGCCGGACTTCGCGGCGATGACGGCGGCGGCGTCCCGCGCGACCTCGAACGGGTCGGCAGCGGGGTCGTTCAGCGGGTTCTCGGTGCTCATGCCCCAACTCTAAAGGGCCGACGCCCGCCGCAGCGGCCGCCGCCGCGGCCGCCGCCGCTCCCGCCCCAGCGGCCGCCGGCGCACCCGCCTCAGTGCTCGCCGAGCGCCCGGTCCACCGCCGCCGTGATCTCGCCCTGGTCGAAGTGGTTCCGGATCACGATGACCTCGGCGTAGGTGTCGCCGATCGCCTCGACGAACTCCTGGCTGGTGAGGATCACGTTGGCGTCGTCGGACACGTCGCGCACCGAGGCCACGTCGGCTGCGACGACCGATGCCTGCAGGCCGAGGGCCGACAACGCCTTCTCGGCGTTCACCTTGAGGATCCCGCTCGAGCCGATGCCCGCGCCGCAGATGGTCACGATCTTCACGCGGACACCCCCATGATCGTGCGGACCTCGTCCGCCGTCGTCGCGTCGGCGATCCGCCCCGTGACGGCCTGGTCGTTGAACAGGTTCGCGATCTCGCCGATGGACTCGAGGTGCGTGCCGACCCCGGCGACCGCGAGCCCCAGGACCACGCGGACCGGGTCGTTGTGCGGGTGGCCGAACGCGACCGGTGTCTCGAGGGTCACCACGGCGAGCCCGTCGCGCAGGACCGCGCCACCCGGTCGGGCGTGCGCGAACGCCAGACCCGGGGAGATCACGATGTACGGCCCGTGTTCCTCGACCATGCCGATCATGGCGTCCGTGTACTCGTCGGTCGCGGCTCCGGACGCGACGAGCGCGCCGCCGGCCAGGCGCATCGCGTCACGCCAGGTGGGCGCGGTGGCCCCGAGGAGCACGGCGGCGTCCGGCAGCGGCGGCAGTCCCATGCGTCAGGCCTCCGAGTACCCGGAGGTGATGGTCGCGATGATCTCCTCGCGGTCCTCGAGCGGCAGGAAGGAGCCGAGCGCCGCGTTGATCTGGAACGCCGCCAGGTCGTCGAGGTCGTAGCCGAACGTGCCGGCGAGCAGTGCGAGCTCCTTCGACAGCGACGTCCCGCTCATCAGGCGGTTGTCGGTGTTCACCGTGACCCGGAAGCCGAGCTGGTAGAGCACGTCGAAGGGGTGGCCGGCGAGGTCGTCGCCCCAGGCCGCGATCGCACCGGTCTGGAGGTTGGAGGACGGCGAGACCTCGAGCGGGATCTCGCGGTCGCGGACCCACGACGCGACCTCGCCGAGGGAGGCCAGCGTCGAGCCGTCACCGGCGTCGGAGAGGGTGACGTCCTCGAAGATCCGGACGCCGTGCCCGAGGCGCAGCGCGCGGCCGTCGACGAGCGCGGACCGGATCGAGGCGAGCCCGTCGGCTTCGCCCGCGTGGACGGTGACGGGGAACAGCTCGGATGCGAGGTAGTCGAACGCGGCACGGTGGTTCGACGCCGGGAACCCGGCTTCGGCACCGGCGATGTCGAAGCCGACCACCCCGTTGTCGCGGTGCCGGACGGCGAGCTCGGCGATCTCGAGCGAGCGGTCGGCGTGGCGCATCGCGGTGACGAGCTGGCCGACCCGGATGCTGCCGCCGGCGGCGTCGACCGCTTCCTCGATGCCGGCCTGCACGGCCTCGACCGTCTCGTCGAGCGTCAGCCCGCCCTGCAGGTGCTGTTCCGGGGCCCACCGGACCTCGCCGTAGACGACGCCGTCGGCGACCAGGTCCTCGACGAACTCACGGGCGATGCGCGTCAGCTGCGGTGCCGTCTGCATGACCGAGGTGGTGACGTCGAACGTCTTCAGGTACTCGACGAGCGAGCCCGAGTTCGACTGGTCGGCGAACCACTGCCCGAGCTCGGACGGGTCGGTGGTCGGCAGCGTCACACCCGAAGCAGCAGCCAGCTCGACGATCGTCGCGGGGCGCAGGCCGCCGTCGAGGTGGTCGTGCAGCGAGACCTTCGGCAGGTCGTTGATGACCGCTCCGGCGTCGGGCAGGCGGTAGGTCGGGGCGTCGGCGCTCATGCGACCAGGCTATCGGTGGTCACCGACCACGCGCAGGCACCTGTGCACAACAGACGGACGAACCGACTGGAGGCTCTCCACACGTGTGCAGAGAGCCTCCAGTCGGTCGGACGGTCGCGTTCAGCCCGCGATGCGCTCCCGCACGATCGGCCCGCGGGCCGCCACGGCAGCATCGGACGAGCCGATCGACCACGCACCCTCGAGCGACTCGAGCGCGCGCGGGATCCGCGACGCGTCGTCGGTGTGCAGCGTCCAGAGCGGCTGCCCCTCGGTCACGGTGTCACCGGGCTTGACGTGCAGCTCGATGCCCGCCCCGGCCTGCACCGGGTCCTGCGCGCGGGCACGACCGGCACCGAGGCGCCAGGCCGAGACGCCGAACGGCAGGGCGTCCTGCTGCGCCAGCACACCGGACGACGGCGCCGTGACGACGTGCTGCTCGCGGGCGACCGGCAGCGCGGCGGAGGGGTCCCCACCCTGCGCGGAGATCATCCGACGCCAGGTGTCCATCGCCCGGCCGTCGGCCAGTGCAGCCGCAGGATCGGCGTCCGGCATCCCGGCGAGCGTCAGCATCTCCGAGGCCAGTGCCAGGGTCAGCGAGACGACGTCGGCAGGTCCGCCACCCTCCAGTACCTCGATGGACTCCCGCACCTCGAGTGCGTTGCCGATCGTCAGGCCGAGCGGGACCTCCATGTCGGTCAGCAGCGCCGAGGTCTTCACCCCGGCGTCGTTCCCGAGGTCGACCATCGTCTGCGCGAGCTCGCGCGACGCCTCGTACGTCGGCATGAACGCACCGGAGCCGAACTTCACGTCGAGCACGAGCGCACCGGTGCCCTCGGCGATCTTCTTCGACATGATGCTCGACGCGATGAGCGGGATGCACTCGACGGTGCCGGTGATGTCGCGCAGGGCGTACAGCTTCTTGTCGGCCGGTGCGAGACCCGAGCCGGCGGCGCAGATGACCGCACCGACGTCGGACAGGATCTCCATCATCCGGTCGTTCGACAGCGCAGCCTGCCACCCGGGGATCGACTCGAGCTTGTCGAGCGTCCCGCCGGTGTGACCGAGGCCACGACCGGACAGCTGCGGCACCGCGACGCCGAACGACGCCACCAGCGGTGCGAGCGGCAGCGTGATCTTGTCGCCGACCCCACCGGTGGAGTGCTTGTCGACGGTCGTCTTGCCGAGCGACCCGAACGACATCCGCTCCCCCGACGCGATCATCGCGAGCGTGAGGTCCTTGACCTCGCGCCGCTCCATCCCGTTCAGGAAGATCGCCATCGCCATCGCGGCCATCTGCGGGTCCTCGACGTAGCCGCGCGTGTACGCGTCGACGAGCCAGTCGACCTCGGCGGTGCTCAGGGCGCCGCCGGATCGCTTCGTGCGGATGAGGTCGACGGTGTCGAACGGCTCGACGGCCATGGGGATCAGTGCTCCTGCTGGTAGGTGGCGAGGGTGCGCGGCCCGAACGCGTCGGGCAGGACCTCGTCGATGGTGCGGATGCCCGAGACCGTCTCGAGGAGCATGCCCTCGGTCGAGTGCTCGAACAGCAGCTGGCGGCAGCGGCCGCACGGCATGAGGGTCGCCCCGTCGCCGTCGACGCACGTGAACGCGACGAGCTTGCCGCCGCCGGTCATGTGCAGCTGCGACACGAGCGAGCACTCCGCGCAGAGCGTCACCCCGTAGCTCGCGTTCTCGACGTTGCAGCCGGAGACGATCCGACCGTCGTCGGTGAGCGCCGCGGCGCCCACCGGGAACGACGAGTACGGCGCGTAGGCGCGCCGCATCGCGGCTGTGGCGGCGTCGCGGAGAGCGCCCCAGTCCACGTCGTCGACCGGGAGGCCCGTGGCTGCGTCCGCCCCGTCGGCGGCGGTGTCGCCGCCTCCCGCGCGCAGGGCCGTGGCCGGGTCCGTCCAGGCGATCGCGTCGGTGGACGCGGCCGTGCCGTCGTCCGCAGCGTGCGTGTCGGTCATGTGCCGTGCCTCCTGGCCGTCAGCTCTTGATGTACGGCTTGCCGGACGCGGCGGGACCGCGCGACTGCCCGACCAGGCCGGCCACCGCGAAGATCGTCACCACGTACGGCAACATCAGCAAGAACTCGCTCGGCACGGGCGAGTCGATCGCCCCGAGCGTGTTCTGCAAGTTCGACGCGAAGCCGAACAGCAGCGCCGCCAGCGTGGCCTTGATCGGGTCCCAGCGACCGAAGATGACGGCGGCCAGGGCGATGTAGCCGGCGCCCGCGGTCATGTCCTTCGTGAACGGTCCGACCGCGTCGAGCGTGAAGTACGCGCCACCGAGGCCGGCGATCGCGCCGGCGAGCGACACGTTCCAGAACCGGGTGCTCGTGACGTTGATGCCCACCGTGTCGGCCGCCTGCGGGTGCTCGCCGACCGCGCGGAGGCGCAGGCCCCAGCGGGTCTTGAACAGGCCGAAGGTGACGACCGCGACGGCCACGTACGCCAGGTAGACGATGACGCTCTGCTCGAAGAACACCGGACCGATGACCGGGATCTGGTGGAGCAGCGGGATCTCGAACTTCGGGAACCGGACGCCGACGTTGAGCGTGGTCTCGTTCGGGGACAGCACCTGCGAGTACAGGAAGCCGGTCAGCCCCGAGATGAGGGCGTTGATGACGACACCGACGATGACCTGGTCGACGAGGTACTTGATGCTGAACGCGGCCAGGATGAACGAGACGAGCACACCGGCGACGAGCGCGCCGACGAGCCCGACCCACGCGGAGCCGGTGAGCGACGCGATGAGCGCCGAGGTGAACGCACCCGCGAGGAACTGGCCCTCGATGGCGATGTTGACCACGCCGACCCGCTCGGAGATGACGCCGCCGAGGGCACCGAACACGAGCGGGACGCTCAGCCCGAGTGCGCCGACCAGCAGGCCGGGCAGCGGGATCGTGGCGCCGGCCGCTGCCCACGTCAGGAAGCCGACGACGAAGACGATCGCGAAGACCGACGTGACCCAGAGCGGGACGTGCCGGTAGGCGCGGACCTCGACGAAGGCGTAGACCGTGGCGATCGCCAGGAGCACGACCACGACGTAGCCGGTCGGCGCCGCCGACAGCGGGACGTTCGGCAGCGCGACGAAGTCGCCGGCGTTCGCGAGCCGGAAGGTGGTCGTGCCGGCGCGGCTGAGCAGGACGAAGAACACGACCGCGAGCAGCGTGAACACCGCGTACCCGATCGGGAGCTTCCAGCTGCGGGTCGTCTCGACCGGACGGTCGGACAGGGGCGACGCGGGCGCCGCGGTGGGGCTGAGGGTGCTCACGCGGCGACCGCCTTCTTGCTGTTCTTGCTCGTCTTCGTGCGCTGGCGGGCTCCCGGCTGCGGGATCCGGAAGATCGCGCGGACGAGCGGCGGCGCCGCGATGAACAGGACGATGAGGGCCTGGATGACACCGACGATGTCGATCGGGATACCGTTGGCGGCCTGCATGGCGTAGCCGCCGTTCTTCAGCACGCCGAACAGGATCGCGGCCCAGAACACGCCCCACGGCTTCGAGCGGCCGAGCAGCGCGACGGTGATCGCGTCGAAGCCGATGCCGGCGTCGATGCCCGAGGTGAAGCCCGTCGTGACCGCACCCTGCACCTGGTAGGCACCGGCGATGCCGACGAGGGCACCGGAGATGACCATCACCCAGATCGTCAGTGCCGGCACGCTCATGCCGGCGACACGGGCGGCACGGGGGTTCTCACCGATGGTGCGGAACCGGAAGCCGAGCGACGACTTGTTGACGAGCCACCAGACCACGACGACGGCGATGATCGCGACGATGAAGCCGAGGTCCACGCCGTACCGCACGCCGAACAGCTGCGGCAGCAGGGCGCTGTCCTTCGTGGCCGGGGAGATCGGGTTGCTGCTGCCCGGAGCCTGGAGCAGACCGGGAGTCCGGAGCAGGTAGCTGACCAGGTAGAGCGCGACGTAGTTGAGCATGATCGTGACGACCACCTCGTTCGCACCCGTGCGCGCCTTGAGGACACCGACGATTCCTCCCCAGACCGCACCGCCGACGATGCCGGCGACGATCGTGAGCGGGATGTGGATCGCGGCAGGGCCGTCGAACGAGAACCCGACCCAGCCGGCGGCCGCGGCCCCCATCAGGATCTGGCCCTGGCCGCCGATGTTGAACAGCCCGGCGCGGAAGGACAACGCGATCCCGAGTCCGGCGACGACGAGCGGCACCGCGTAGTCGATCGACCGGGTGAGCGGGGCGATCGCCTGCTGGAAGCTGGTGGCGCCGAAGTTGACCACCGAGCCCTGGAACAGCGAGGCGTAGGCGCCGCCGACCGCGGTGCCGATGGCCTGGAGCATGTCAGCGGGACGGGCGAAGAAGTAGCCGGCCGTGGCGCGGACGTTCTCGTCGGTCAGCGCGATGAGGATGCCGCAGGCGACGAGGGCGAGCACGACCGCGAGGACCGTGACGAGTACGGAGCCGTTCAGGATGCTCTGCATCGCGGCGTGCCAGCGATCGGTGCCGGGGGCGCCGTTGCGGCGCTCGGTGTCGTCCGCCGAGTCCGTCATCAGGTGCGGGGTCTCCGGGGCCTCCTGCAGACGGTCGTCGGTGAGCGGGGCGTCTGCCTCGGTGCCGGCAGTGGGCTGCGTGTTGTCTGGGTCCTGCGCGGTCACGCTGCCAGCTCCGTTCCGGTCGTGGATGTGGCTTGGATCTCGCCGGCCGAACCGGTCATGCGGCCAACTCCGTTCCTTCTGGGATCTCGCCGGCCATCATGAGGCCGAGGACGTCTCGCGGGGTGGTCGCCGGCACGATCCCGACGATGCCGCCGCGGTACATGACGGCGATGCGGTCGGCCAGTGCCACGACCTCGTCGAGCTCGGTGGAGACGACGATGACGGGCACACCGGTGTCGCGGGTGGCGACGATGCGCTTGTGCACGAACTCGATCGACCCGACGTCGATGCCGCGCGTGGGCTGCGCGGCGACGAACAGCCGGAGCTCGCGGCTG
The DNA here is from genome assembly GCF_004346515.1 of Curtobacterium sp. PhB191. NCBI lineage: Bacteria > Bacillati > Actinomycetota > Actinomycetes > Micrococcales > Microbacteriaceae > Curtobacterium > Curtobacterium sp. PhB191. Next base: position 27,599 of record NZ_SMBV01000011.1, on the reverse strand, counting down.
AGCTCCCGGGCGAGGACGATCTTCTGCTGGTTGCCGCCGGACAGCCGACCGGCAGCGGTCGCGCGGCCCGGCGTGCGGATGTCGAACTCGGCGATCTTCTCGTCGGCGAAGGCGTCGCGCTCGGCGGCGCGGATGGTGCCGGCGCGGACGAACGCGTCGTGGTCGGACCGGTCGAGCATGAGGTTCTCCGCGATCGTGAACTCGCCGACCAGGCCGTCCTCCTTGCGGTCCTCGGGCACGAAGCCGACGCCGGCGTCGAGCACCTGCTTGACGCTGCGGCCGGTGAGCTCCTTGCCGTCCAGCGTGATGCGGCCGGCGTGGACGGGCTCGAGACCGAGGATCGCCTCGGTCAACTCGGTCTGTCCGTTGCCCTGCACCCCGGCGATCGCCAGGACCTCGCCACGACGGACCGAGAACGACACGTCGTCGACGAGCACGATGCCGGACGGGTCGGTGACGGTGAGGCCCTCGACGACCAGGGCGTCCTCGCCACCGGTCGACGGCGTCTTGTCGACGACGAGGGAGACGGCGCGGCCGACCATCATCGCGGCCAGCTCGTTGTTGGTCGCCGCGGGCGAGGCCTCGCCGACGACCTTGCCGAGCCGGATCACCGTGATGCGGTCGGCGACCTCGCGGACCTCGCGGAGCTTGTGGGTGATGAAGACGATCGCGGTGCCGGCCTCGCGGAGCTGCCGCATGATGCCCATCAGCTCGTCGGTCTCCTGCGGGGTGAGGACGGCCGTCGGCTCGTCGAACACCAGCACGGAGGCGTCGCGGGAGAGCGCCTTGATGATCTCCACACGCTGCTGGACGCCGACGGGCAGGTCCTCGATCTTGGCGTCGGGGTCGACGTCGAACCCGAAGCGGTCGGAGATCTCCTTGACCCGCTTGCGGGCGCCGGCCAGGTCGAGCCGCCCACCGAAGGTGGTCTGCTCCTGACCGAGCATGACGTTCTCGGCGACGGTGAAGACGGGGACGAGCATGAAGTGCTGGTGCACCATGCCGATGCCGGCGCGCATGGCGTCACCGGGGCCGTCGAAGTCCTGGACCACGTCGTCGAGCAGGATCTCGCCCTCGTCGGCGTCGTACAAGCCGTAGAGGACGTTCATCAGGGTGGACTTGCCGGCGCCGTTCTCACCCAGGAGGCAGTGGACCTCACCCGGCTCGACGGTGAGCGAGATGTGGTCGTTGGCGACCAGGGCGCCGAACCGCTTGGTGATGCCGCGGAGTTCGAGCTTCATGTTCGGGAGTCTATTTCTGTCTCGAGTGCGCCACGCGGGCGCACGGTCGCGTGCACCGCTCGGGCGCACGGTATCGCGTGCACCGCTCGGGCGCACGAGAACGCGGGCGAGGGAAGCCCCTCGCCCGCGTTCGTCGGGTCAGGACTGGGTCTTGACCTTGATCGAGCCGTCGATGATGCCGGCCTTGATGTCGTCCAGTTCGCCCTGCAGGCCCTTGTCGACCTTGGACTCGTAGTCGTGGAACGGCGCGATGCCGACGCCCTCGTTCTCGAGCGTGCCCACGTACGGGGTCTTCGAGAACTTCTTGTCGGCAGCCTGCTCGACGACGTCCTTCACGGCCGGGCGCATGCCCTTCTCGACCGAGGTGAAGGCGATGTCCTTGTAGCGCGGGTCGGCCTCGTAGAGGTCGCTGTCCGCACCGATCAGGACGGAGCCGTTGTCGGCGTCCTTGATGGCCTCGGCAGCCGACTGGTAGATCGGACCGCCGACGGGCAGGATCACGTCGGCGTCCTGGTCGAGGAGCGTCTGCGCGACCGACTTGGCCTGCGTGCCGGCCTCGAAGCCACCGGTGAAGGAGCCCTTGCCGGTGTCGACGTTCCAGCCCTTGACCTGGACGTCCTTGTCCTTCTGCTCGTTGTAGTACTTCACGCCGTCCGCGAAGCCGTCCATGAAGATGGTGACGGTCGGGATCTGCATGCCGCCGAAGGTGCCGACGACGCCGGTCTTCGAGTAGGACGCCGCTGCGTAGCCGGCGAGGAACGCGGCCTGCGAGGTGTCGAACGTGATCGGCTTGACGTTCTTCGCGTCGATCGAGCTGTCGTCGATGATCGCGAAGTCGGTGTCGGGGTTCGCCGCGGCCTGCTTCTTCGTGGCGTCGGCGAGGTTGAAGCCGACGGTCACGACGAGGTTGCAGTTCTGGCCGATGAGCTGCTGGATGTTCGAGTCGTAGACGGTGGCGTCCTTCGACTCGGCTTCCTTGTAGGTGGCACCGAGGTCCTTGGCGGCGTCCTTCATGCCCTCGTAGCCGAGCTGGTTGAACGACTTGTCGTCGAAGCCACCGGCGTCGGAGACCATGCAGGGGCGGAAGTCGGTCTTCTTGGCGGTCGTCGTGTCGGACGGCGCCGAGGCGCAGCCTGCGAGGACGGCGGCGGTGCCGAGGAGCGCGAAGCCGCTGAGGACGACGCGTCGGGTACGAGATGTCACGGGTGGGTTCCTCCGGGGAGCGTGCCCGGACCACGTGCGTTCCGGGCGATCGTGGCGACAGTACACGACCGCCCGGCCGGTACAGGACCCGTTCTGAGCACCGGACGGATCAGTTACGGGATCGCGACCGCGCCGAAACGCGCCCGTAACGCGAGGTCACGCTCGGACCCCCAGTTCGAGGGGTTTGTCGGTGGAGCGCTACAGGACGTCGCCGCGGCCGCTGATCTTGAGAGCATCCACGACGCCCTTGACCCGCTGTGCGTTCGCGCTGGTCGTCACGAGCAGCGCGTCGGGGGTGTCCACGACGACGATGTCCTCGACCCCGATGAGCGAGATGAGCCGCTGGCTGTGCGAGATCACGATGCCGCTCGACGAGTCGGCGAGGATCCGGGCGCCGTCACCGAGCACGGCGAGGTTGTTCGGGCGACCACCGGACTGCAGCTTGGCGAGCGAGGCGAAGTCGCCGACGTCGTCCCAGTCGAAGTCACCGGGGACGACCGCCATGCGGCCGGCCGCGGCGGCTGGCTCGGCGACGGTGTAGTCGATCGCGATCTTCTCGAGCGTGGGCCACACCGCGTCGACGACCGCACCGCGGGCCGAGGTGTCCCAGGCGTCCGCGAGCTCGTTGATGCCGGCCAGCAGCGTCGGGTTGTTCCGGCCGATCTCCTCGAGCAGCACGTCGGCGCGGGCGATGAACATGCCCGCGTTCCACAGGTACGTGCCCTGTTCGACGTAGGAGCGTGCGGTGTCCAGGTCGGGCTTCTCGACGAACGACCGGACGGCGTGCGCGGTCGGTGCGCCCTCGATGTCCAGGGTGTCGCCGTGCGCGTGGATGTACCCGAAGCCGATCGCGGGCTCGGTCGGCGTGATGCCGATGGTGGTGATGTACCCGGCGCGGGCGACGGCGACGGCCTCGCGCACCGAACGGCGGAAGCCGCGGGCGTCACCGATGACGTGGTCGGCGGCGAAGGAGCCGATGACGACGTCGGGTTCGCGGCGCACGAGGATCGCCGCGGCGAGGCCGATGGCCGCCGTGGAGTCCTTCGGCTCGCTCTCGAGCACCACGTTGTGGTCCTCGACCCCCGGCAGTTGCGACTCGACGGCGACGCGGTGCGCCCGTCCGGTCACGACCATGATCCGCTGCTCGCCCGCGAGCGGGGCGAGCCGGTCCCAGGTCTGCCGGAGCAGCGAGGTGCCGGACCCGGTCAGGTCGTGCAGGAACTTGGGTGCGTCCGCGCGCGACAGCGGCCACAGGCGCGATCCGATGCCCCCTGCGGGGATGATCGCGTAGAAGTCTTCGAGAGCGTCAGCCACGCGCTCACCGTACCGGTCCTGCCGCGCGGATCCTGGGTGGTCTCCGCACGATTCCCGCATGCGGGCTCCCGCAGGGCATCGTCGGCGTGCGCGCGGCGACGGCGTCGCGTTGTTCACCCGTCGCCTCCGCCCCGTTCACGTCGTCGGCCCCGCGGGGTCACGTGACGCCCGGAGCATGGGCAGCACCATGAGCGCACGCAGCGTGGAGCGCGGCACGTCCCCCCGGACCGTCGCCGTCGTGACCGAGAGCTTCCTGCCCACCCTCAACGGCGTGACCACCAGCGTCCTGGCGGTCCTCGACCACCTGGAACGCCGAGGCCACCGCGCGGTCGTGATCGCACCGGACACCCCGGGGCTCGCGCAGTTCCGGTCCCGCAGCAGTGTCGAGCGCTACCGCTCCTTCGACGTGCACCGGATCCCCGCCGTCGCGTACCGGCAGTTCCCCGTCGCACTCCCCCACCCCGTCCTCGACACGATCCTCGCCGCCTCCGGCGCCGACGTGCTCCACGCCGCGAGTCCGTTCCTGTTGGGCGGGCGCGCGATCACGGCAGCCGGGAGGCTCGGCATCCCCTCCGTCGCCGTCTTCCAGACCGACGTGGCCGGTTTCGCCCGCCGCAACGGCTTGACGGCGACCGTCCCGTTGGTCCGCAGGATCCTCGGCCGCATCCACGCCGGCGCCTCGCTGACGCTCGCGCCGTCGAGCGCGACCGCCGCGATGCTCGCCGAGGACGGGGTCCCCCGCGTCGCCCGCTGGGGGCGCGGGGTCGACACCGAGCTCTTCCACCCGGCCCGACGGGAGTCCGCCCACGTCCGAGCGCTCCGACGCCGGATCGCGCCGCACGGCGAGACGATCGTCGGCTACGTCGGACGGCTGGCCCCGGAGAAGGAGGTCGAACGGCTCGCCGAGCTCGGCGGGATCCCCGGCATCCGCGTCGTCGTGGCCGGCGGTGGACCGTCCCGCGCGCTGCTCGAACGGCGACTGCGGCACCTCGACGTCACCTTCACCGGACCGTTGCGCGGCGACGCCCTCGCCGACGCGTACGCCTCGCTCGACCTCTTCGTGCACACCGGTCCGGCCGAGACCTTCGGGCAGACCCTCCAGGAAGCGCACGCCTCGGGGCTGCCGGTGATCGCGCCGGCGTCGGGTGGTCCGCTCGACCTCGTCGCCCCCGGACTCGACGGCGAGCTCTACGACACCGACGCACCACAGGCCCTGCGACAGGCGGTCCTGCGGCTCCACCACGACCGCGCACTCGCGGAACGGATGGGATCGGCGGGCCGTCTCCGGGTCGAGGGCACCACGTGGGAGGCCGTCGGCGACCAGCTCCTGGGGCACCACGACACGGCCAGGAACATCGGCGCGCCGCCCGTGGGTCGGGGCCTGCGGGCCGGTCGGGACGAGAAGGTCAGCACCCGCGCATAGGATGGGACGTGTTCCACACGAACACGAACGGCAAGGGCTCGCCGATCGGGCGAGCCCGTCCTATGGAAGGACGAGCTCATGGCTGAGCCCACCGGCGGCGGTACGGCGACCGCCGTCCCCGACGTCACGATCGAGGCGCCCCGCGCCTCTCGGAAGCTCGAGGGCACGCTGTACCGCGGATCGACCGGCATGTGGTCGTGGGTCCTGCACCGGATCACCGGTGTCGCGATCTACTTCTTCCTGCTCGTGCACATCCTCGACACGGCACTCGTGCGCCTCTCACCCGAGGCGTACAACGCGGTCATCGGCACGTACAAGACCCCGATCATGAACATCGGCGAGATCGCCCTGGTGATGGCCATCGTGTTCCACGCGTTCAACGGGCTCCGGATCATCCTCGTCGACTTCTGGTCCAAGGGGCCGAAGTACCAGCGGGCCATGTTCTGGGTCGTCATCGTCCTGTGGGCGATCGCGATCGCGGGCTTCCTGCCCCGCCAGCTCATGAACCTCTTCGCGGACTTCAACTAGAGGGGCACCTGATGACCACGCAGATCGTCGAACCTCCCCGTTCCGCCTCGGCCGCCCGCCGCTCCACCAACTGGGAGAAGTGGGGCTGGATTTACATGCGCGGCTCGGGCGTCCTGCTCGTCGTGCTGATCTTCGGCCACCTCTTCGTCAACATGGTTGCGGGCGAGGGCGTCAAGCAGATCGACTTCGCCTTCGTCGCCGGCAAGTGGGCCAACCCGTTCTGGCAGGTGTGGGACTCCCTCATGCTCGTCCTGGCGCTCATCCACGGCTCGAACGGCATGCGCACGATCGTCAACGACTACGTGTCGAAGCCGGGCATCCGGAAGACGCTCCTCGCCGCGATCCTCATCGCGTGCGTCGTGCTGATCGTCCTCGGCCTGCTCGTCTGCTGGACGTTCGACCCGTGCCCCGCCGGCGCAGCCGCCGCGGACCTGCCCTCCTTCTGCCCGGCGCAGTAGCACCATCCCCGCTGCCGACCGCCTTCCCACCGTCTACGGAAAGACCCCTGTGACCGAGACCACCGTGCACCACCACCAGTTCGACATCGTCATCATCGGCGCAGGAGGCGCGGGCATGCGTGCCGCGATCGAGGCCGGCCCGAAGGCGAAGACGGCCGTCATCTCGAAGCTCTACCCGACCCGCTCGCACACCGGTGCGGCGCAGGGCGGGATGGCCGCGGCCCTCGCGAACGTCGAAGAGGACTCGTGGGAGTGGCACACCTTCGACACGATCAAGGGCGGCGACTACCTGGTCGACCAGGACGCCGCCGAGATCCTGGCGAAGGAAGCCATCGACGCCGTCATCGACCTCGAGAACATGGGCTTGCCGTTCAACCGCACGCCCGAGGGCAAGATCGACCAGCGTCGCTTCGGCGGCCACACCCGCGACCACGGCAAGGCACCGGTCCGTCGCGCTTGCTACGCGGCTGACCGCACGGGCCACATGATCCTGCAGACGCTGTTCCAGAACTGCGTCAAGCTCGGCGTCGAGTTCTACAACGAGTTCTACGCGCTCGACCTCATCATGGTCGACGTCGTGGGCGAGGACGGCGTCACGCGCAAGCAGCCGGCCGGCGTCGTCGCGTTCGAGCTCGCCACGGGTGAGCTGCACGTGTTCCACGCCAAGGCGATGATCTTCGCGACCGGTGGCTTCGGCAAGATGTACAAGACCACCTCGAACGCGCACACCCTGACCGGCGACGGCGTCGGCATCGTGTGGCGCACGGGTCTGCCGCTCGAGGACATGGAGTTCTTCCAGTTCCACCCGACCGGCCTCGCAGGCCTCGGCATCCTGTTGACCGAGGGTGCTCGTGGCGAGGGTGCGATCCTGCGCAACGCCTCCGGTGAACGCTTCATGGAGCGCTACGCCCCCACCATCAAGGACCTCGCCCCACGCGACATCGTCGCCCGGTGCATGGTGCAAGAGGTTGCAGAGGGCCGCGGTGCCGGCCCGAACAAGGACTACGTCCTGCTCGACTGCACGCACCTCGGTGCGGAGGTCCTCGAGACCAAGCTCCCGGACATCACGGAGTTCGCCCGCACCTACCTCGGCGTCGACCCCGTCGTCGAGCCGGTGCCCGTGATGCCGACCGCGCACTACGCGATGGGTGGCATCCCGACGAACACCGACGCACAGGTGCTCTACGACAACACCACCGTCGTCCCCGGTCTCTACGCCGCCGGCGAGTGCGCCTGCGTCTCGGTGCACGGCTCGAACCGTCTCGGCACGAACTCGCTCCTCGACATCAACGTCTTCGGCAAGCGCTCGGGCAACAACGCCGCCGAGTGGGTCAAGACCGCCGAGTTCCTCCCGCTGCCCGAAGACCCCGCTGCCGGCGTCCGGGCGATGCTCGACCAGCTGCGCGCCTCGACCGGCACCGAGCGCATCGCCGTCCTGCGCAAGGAGCTGCAGGACGAGATGGACAAGAACGCCCAGGTGTTCCGCACCGACGAGTCCCTCGCCCGCGTCACCGAGACCATCCACACGCTCCGGAACCGCTTCATGCAGGTCTCCGTGCAGGACAAGGGCAAGCGGTTCAACACCGACCTGCTCGAGGCCGTCGAGCTCGGGTTCCTGCTCGACCTGGCCGAGGTGGTCGTCTACTCGGCCCGCAACCGCAAGGAGAGCCGCGGCGGCCACATGCGCGACGACTACCCGAAGCGCGACGACGAGAACTACATGCAGCACACGATGGCGTACCTGACGGGCGACCCGCACTCGTCACTCGCCGACGACCACATCACGCTGGACTGGAAGCCGGTCGTCGTGACCCGGTACCAGCCGATGGAGAGGAAGTACTGAGATGACCGACACCCTGGTCTCCGACGCACCCCGGACCGACACCACCGACGCGCCTCCCGGGTCCTTCTCCGTCACGCTCATCATCCGGCGCTTCGACCCGGACGTCGACGACGAGCCGCGCTGGCAGGACTTCGACGTCATGATGCTGCCGACCGACCGCATCCTCGACGCCCTGCACAAGATCAAGTGGGACCAAGACGGCTCCCTGACGTTCCGACGTTCCTGCGCCCACGGGGTCTGCGGCTCGGACGCGATGCGCATCAACGGCCGGAACCGGCTGGCGTGCAAGACCCTGATCAAGGACCTCGACGTCTCGAAGCCGATCTACGTCGAGGCGATCAAGGGCCTGCCGCTCGAGAAGGACCTCGTCGTCGACATGGAGCCCTTCTTCAAGTCCTTCCGCGAGGTCCAGCCGTTCCTGCAGCCGAAGACGGCGCCCACCCCGGGCAAGGAGCGCATCCAGTCGGTGGCCGACCGCGCACGCTTCGACGACACCACGAAGTGCATCCTCTGCGCTGCGTGCACCTCGTCGTGCCCGGTGTTCTGGACCGACGGGCAGTACTTCGGCCCGGCCGCGATCGTGAACGCGCACCGCTTCATCTTCGACTCGCGTGACGACGCCGCCGAGGTCCGCCTCGACATCCTCAACGACAAGGAAGGGGTCTGGCGCTGCCGGACCACCTTCAACTGCACCGACGCCTGCCCCCGTGGCATCCAGGTGACGAAGGCGATCTCCGAGGTCAAGCAGGCCGTCATGCGGGGCCGCGCCTGACACTCGGGGTCGTCCAAGACTCGACATCGACTCCACCGATAGGCTCCGCTCCATGACGTTCGCGGCCACCCGCCCCATCCTCGACCAGCTCGGCTACACGATCCGCTACGTGCAGCTCCCCGGAGAGACCCTGCACGAGCCGCCGGTCGAGGGTGCGCTCCGCGTTGTCCCGGCCGAGGCGTCCGACGAGTTCGCGCTCGAGGTCGTCGACTACGGCACGGCTCGTCGCCTCGCCACCGCGCGCGGTGAGGAGGACGCGGTCGAGATGCTCCGTCGGTTCCTGAACCGGCCGTTCCCGGCTCCGCGCGACATCGCCCGGCACGAGCTCGACGGGCTCCGTGACCGTGCGGCGTCGACGTACCCGCAGCTGGCGCAGCAGGTGTCGCAGGTCGGAGAACAGGGGTTGACCATCCAGATCCCCGCGGGCGTCCCCGTCGACCGCATCGGTGGTCCGGACGGCTACCTGCTGCACCCGCTCGACACTCCGCTGCCGAGCCGGTCGCTGCCGCCGCACGTCGCCGGCGTCCCGGAGACCCACCGCTACCTGGTCGAGCGTCCGTTCATGGTGAACGTCCGCTTCGTGCAGCCGTGGTTCGAGCAACCGGGTGGCGCGCTCCGCTTCCAGATCGCCGACCCCACGGTCACCGTGCGCGACCTCGTCGTCGATGGTGCACTGGCTCGACTCCGCGTGGTCTGACACCCCGCACGACGAAAGTCGGCCCGCACCGCGCTTTCGCGCAGTGCGGGCCGATTGCCGTTCAGTGTTGCTACGCCTGGTCCGGGCGGTCGTACTGCGCACCAGCCGGGTTCGGCGGCAGGCAGCCGAACACGATCGCGGCGATGCCGACGAACATCCCGATGAGCCAGAGCGGACCGGCGAGGTTCGCGTCGTGCACGCGGCGCCACCCCAGTGCGATGTTCGGGATGAGGGTCGCGAGCCACCAGAGGCCGTACAGGACGAGCAGGATGAAGATCCACGCCGGGGGTGCACCCTCGGTCTGGGTGTAGCCGTACTCGTCGGTGGTCGAGGCCGAGACGCTCCACGAGATGATGCCGGCGATGAACCCGCCGTACAGAACGAGGGTCACGATCGCGTTCGCCAGGATCCAGTACCAGTACTCACTGCGGCTGGCGCGCCCGTCGAACCGGGCGTACTTCTTGAAGAAGCGCGTGAAGGCGTCGAGGAAGCCGGCACCGTAGAAGGGTGCCCACAGCGGTGGAGCTCCGTCGGGCCCGACCGGGATCGGCGGACCGGCCTGCGGGTACGGGTCGGCGTACTGCTGGCCGTACCCGGGCTGCTGGCCGTACTGGGCAGGCTGCTGGCCGTACTGGGCAGGCTGCTGGCCGTACTGGGCAGGCTGCTGGCCGTACTGGGGCTGCTGACCGTACGGACCAGGCTGCTGTCCGTAGGGTCCGGGCTGCTGCCCGTAGGCACCAGGCTGCTGCCCGTACCCCGGCTGCTGCTGCCCAGGGTCAGGCTGCCCCGACGGCTGGTCGCCGCCGGGCTGGCCCCACTGCGGTGTGTCGTTGCTCATCGAGCGCCGGTCGGTCGGTCGTAGCGCTCGCCCTGCGGGTTCGAGGGCAGCAGGCCGAACACGATGCCGACGATGCCGACGAAGATCGCGATGATCCACAGGGCACCGGGCAGGTTCGCGTCGTGCAGGCGTCGCCAGCCGAGGGCGAGCGTCGGGATGATGATCGCGAGACCCCAGAGCCCGATCAGGATGCCGGCGATCACGAAGAGCGCTGACGGGCTGGTGACGGTCGACTGCACGCTCGCCGAGGTCGCGGTCGACATCGACACCGTCGAACGCTCCGACGTGGCGATGCCGATGCCGTACAGGATGCCGAGGACGATGCCGACGATCGCGTTCGCCAGGTACCACCACCAGAACTCGCTGCGGCTCGCGCGGCCGCTGAAGGTCGCGTACTTCTTGAAGAAGCGTCCGACGGCCTTGCCGAAGGAGATCCCGTACCAGGGGGCCCAGATCGGCGGCTCGCCGTTCGGGCCGGTCGCCGGCTGCTGGCCGTACTGCGGCGTTCCGTTGTACGGGTTCGGCTGGCCGCCCGGCTGCTGGCCGGACGGGTTCTGCGGGTACTGGTCACTCACGGTGTCCCCCTCGATCGTTGGCTGGTAGTCGGGTCCGAGTCAACCAGAACCGTCGCGCGGCCGTCGCTCGCTACCCGCGGTGGGGTTCGTCGTACCGCTGCCCCTGCGGGTTCGAGCCCATCAGACCGACGATGAGCGAGAACAGGACGCCGAGCGGCGGGATGATGAAGAGGAAGGCGAAGTACCCGCTCAGGTTCACGTCGTGCAGTCGTCGCACCGTCAGGGCGATGAAGCCGAGGGCGCAGGCCAGGGCCCAGAGCCCGCTCAACCCGTTCGACGCGTCGTCGAAGAACGGCAGCACGTTGAAGAACCCACCGACGATCCCGGTGGCCGCCGAGCCGATGACGTACCAGAGGGCCCAGAACCAGAACTCCGACTGGCTCGCGCGGCCGTCGAACCGGACGTACTTCTTCCAGAAGCGCGGGAACGCCTGCACGAACGGGATCCCGTACCAGGGCGCCCACAGCGGGGGCTGGCGCGGGCCGGTCGGCTGCTGGCCGTACGGTCCGGGCTGCTGGCCGTACGGTCCGGGCTGCTGGCCGTACGGGTTCTGCGGCGGGTACTGGTCACTCACTGGTTCGTTCCTTCCGAGGCCGACTGCGATCACCGTCGAGTCTGGCAGCGGCGGCGGCAGGACGCGTCCCCCCAGCGGAGGACAGCGCAGCGACTGCGCTCCCACAGCGCTCCGACCGGCGCTCCGACCGACTCAGGGCAGCAGCGCCAGCTTGCCGCCGGGGTGCCCGGACTCCAGCAGCTCCGCGGCCGCCTTCGCCTCGGCGAGCGGGAACGTCCGCGCCACCGGGACCTCGAGCTGTCCGGCCCCGGCCAGGTCGATCAGTCGCTGCCGCACCGAGTCGCGGAACGCCTTGCTCGCGGGCTGCGCCCCACCGACGGCGGCGAACCCCGCCGCGGCGGCGCGCGCCTGCGCGGCGATCGTGACGATCCGGTCCCGGTCCGCGACCACCGCGAGCGAGACGTCGACGGCCTCGTCGGTGCCCACGCAGTCCAGTGCCACGTCGATGTCGGAGGGTGCGAGCGACCGGACCCGTGCCTCCAGGCCGTCGCCGTACGCGACCCACTCGCCGCCGAAGCGTCGCACGACGTCCGCACCCCGCTCGGAGGCGGTGCCGATGACGCGCGTGCCGAGCAGGCGGAGCTGCTGCAGCAGGCTGACGCCGACTGCTCCGGAGGCGCCGTGCACCAGCACGGTGTCGCGCCCCGCGGCACGGGTGACGCGCAGCATGTCGGCTGCGGTGGTGCCTGCGAGCAACAGGTTCGCCGCCTCGGGGAAGCCGAGCCCGGCGGGCTTCGCGAAGACGTCCGCGGCCGGCACGGTGAGGGACGACGTCCAACCGCCGGCGACCCGGAACGCCAGGACCTCGTCGCCGACCGCTCCCCCGCCGGACGCGATCGTGGTGTCCGGTCCGACCGCGGTGAGCACGCCGGCGACCTCGTAGCCGACGGGCACGGGCAGGTCGGCCGGGTCGCCCTGCCGCGTGTGCTTCGTGTCGGCGGGGTTCATACCGGCGGCGCGGACCGCGATGGTGACCTCACCGGGTCCGGGTGCGGCGACCTCGGTGTCCGCGAACTCGAGGACCTCGCTGCCGCCGAACCGCGGTGCCACCCAGTGCTTCGTCATGCGGCCGACGCTACGCCCCGATCCGCCGGCGGCGTGCGTGGAGGGTCCGTGCACGGAGCACCATCACGGCGATGCCGCCGAGCAGCATCGCTCCTGCCGCGGCGAGCGGGATCGTCGGGTCGCTGCCGGTGAAGGCCAGTTCCGTCGTGCCGCCGCCGGTGTCGCCTCCACCGATGACCGGGACCGCGGGTGCTGTCGACGTGGGAGCGGTGGGCACGGGAGCCGTTGCGGTCGGCGTCGCCGTGGGCGTCGGTGCCGGCGCACGGACGGTCACGACGTAGGTCTCGGTGTCCGGCGGTGCCGTGCCGTTGTCCACCGTGATCGTCACCGTCGTGGTGCCGGGCGTGGTCGGCGTGCCGGAGATGACGCCCGTGTCCGGGTTGATCGTGAGTCCGGGCGGGAGGGTTCCGCCATCGGAGTACGTCGGTGCCGGGTTGCCCGTCGCGGTGACGGGGAACGAGTACGGCGTGCCGGCGGTCGCGTCGGTCGGGGTGCCCGAGGTGATCGTCGGTGCGACGCTCTCGGACGGCGTCCCCGCAGCCGGGCAGTTCGTCGGCCGGGTGATGGTGTTGTCGTCGAGCGTCACCGCTGCGTTCCGGGCGAGCAGTCGGCCCACGACCGTCGCACCCGTCGTGGCGGTCACGGACTGGTCGGCGAGGACGGTGCCCTGGAACTGGGCGGCGCTGCCGATGGTCGCTGAGCTGCCGACCTGCCAGAACACGTTGCACGAACTCGCGCCACCGGTGATGACGATCCTCGTGCCGGACCCGATGGTCAGGGTCGACGCGGCCTGGAACACCCAGACGGAGTCCGCGCTGCCGGCCAGGGTGAGCTGGCCGGTGTTCGCGAGCTGCAGCGTGTCGCCGTTGTAGACGCCCGGGCTGAGGCTGAGCCCGTTGAGCTCCTGGAGGCCGGTCTGCGTCGGCGTCAGCGAAGCGGCCACGTTGTAGGCGGTCGTGGTGTCCGACTGGGCCTGCGCGGCCGCCGCGTCGGTCTGGTGCACGGTGCCGTTCACGGTCCCGTTGCCGGTGCCGCCGAAGCCGGTGATCGAGGTACCGGGCGAGACGCCGAGGTCACCGTTGACCACGGTCGGCCCGGTGTTCGTCACGGTCTGCGCGCCGAGGACGCCGTAGCTCGCTGCGGTCCCGAGACCGACGGGGCCGTCGATGATGGTGGCGGCGGACGCGGCTGAGGAGGCGCCGAGGGCGAGCGCTGCGGCCAACCCGATCCCGGTGCTGACGACGATGAGCGGACGGAGGATGGGCGTTCTGGCCACGGAGGCCCCTGCCTGAGATGGCGAAGAGCCGATCGGGCATCGGAGACACCCGGCGTTCACCGTGTCCCGAGTGTGTCCGGATCGCATGTGTTCCGAGGTCCTGACTCCCAGGTTCGCCCGGATCAGCCGATACCGGACAGGACCCGTCCGTTCCGGTCGACGACGGCTGTTCGGTATCGTCCTCACATGCCGCGCGCCGCGATCGTCGTCAACCCGTCCAAGGTCGACCTGCGGGTGCTCCGCAACACCGTCGCGGCTGAGGAGGATCGGACCGGTTGGGCTCCCACGACCTGGTTCGAGACCGCGGCGTCCGACGACGGCCGTGCCGCTGCGGTCGACGCACTCGCCACCGCGCCGGACGTCGTCCTGGTCGTCGGCGGCGACGGCACGCTGCGCGTCGCAGCCGAGGTGCTGCACGGCTCCGGTGTGCCCCTCGCCGTGCTCCCCGTCGGCACCGGGAACCTGTACGCCCGGAACCTGCGCATCCCGCTGAACGACGTCGCCGGCTCGGTCCGTGCCGCCTTCACCGGGACGGATCGACGGGTCGACCTCGCGTTCGCCGAGCTCACCGACCCGCAGGGCACGACGACGCGCCACGCCTTCCTGGTGATGGCGGGCATCGGCCTCGACGCGAACATGGCGGCCAACACCAACGCACGCCTCAAGAAGCGGTTCGGGTGGCTCGCGTACTCCGACCCGATCATGCGGTCCGTGATCGGCAACCGGCAGATCGACCTGCGGTACCGCCTCGACGACGGTGACACCCGGACGATGCGGGCGCACACCGTCATCGTCGGGAACTGCGGCACCCTGACCGCCGGCGTCCTGCTGCTGCCCGCCGCGAAGCCGGACGACGGCGTGCTCGACGCGGTCGCGTTCCGCCCCGGTCGGACGGTCGGCTGGGCCGGCGTCGGCTACGGCCTGTCGCTGAACCGCTTCTTCCACCGGACCGGGTTCGGCCGGTTCCTGTCGTGGCTCATCCCGGCCACCCGGACGCTGCGGTACACGAGCGCACGGGTCCTCGACCTCGAGCTGGACCAGCCCGAGCAGGTCCAGCTCGACGGCGACCCCTTCGGCACCGTGGTGGCGGTGCGGCTGACGGTGGACCACGGCGGGCTCACCATCCGGGTGGGGCCGTCGCGGTGACCACGTGAAGACGGGAGGCCCGGTGCCAGCTGGCACCGGGCCTCCCGTCTTCACCGGGCCACGTCGAGAGCGTCAGCCGCGCGCGACACGCACCCGGTCCGCGAACGCTGCGTGCAGCGGGTGCTCCGCGGCCAGGCCGGTGATCTGCGTCACCACGTCGGCATCGGACGCGTCCGAGGCCAGGAGCGCCTGCAGCTCGACGCTCTGCTCGTCGTCGGCGACGTCGAAGCGGAGTGCCGCGCCCATCGCGTCGAGCAGTGCGGTCGGCTCGGTGCCGTCCTCGGCCAGCGCCGCGGCGGGCGAGACGAAGCGCTCGTCGCGCGACAGCTTGCGGAGCGGCTGCCGGCCGACGCGCGTCACCGTGTCGGGCAGGTGCGGGTTCTCGAACCGGGCGATGATCGCCTGGACGTAGGCGCGGTGCACCTCGGGGTCGAGTTCGTGGCGGCGGACGAGCAGGTCGCTCGTCTCGGCCAGGACGGACTCCAGCTCGGAGCGCACCGCGGGGATCGCGATGGCGTCGGAGATCTTGTCGGCCCCGGCGACGAAGCCGTGGTACGCGACGGTGGCGTGCCCGGTGTTCACCGTGAAGAGCTTGCGCTCGATCGAGGCAGCGAGGCCGTCGACGTAGTGCGCGCCGGGGATCTCCGGCTCGTTGCCGCCGAACGGCGTGCGGTCGATGGCCCACTCGAAGTAGGTCTCGACGGTGACGTCGAGGCCGGCGCCCTCGGGCTGGGCCGGCACGATGCGGTCGACGGCGGTGTTCGCGAAGACGGCCTTCGCGAGTGCCGCGTCACGGCCCTCGGCCGGGAGCGCGTCGACGATGAACTCGCGAAGACGGTCCGTGGCGTTCAGGGCGTTCTCGCACGCCATCACGGCGATGGGCGCAGCGTCCGCGTCGCGCTGCTGCAGCGCCCGCGCGATCACCGGGGCGATGAACTTCAGGACGTTCGGGCCCACCGCGCAGGTGACGATCGCGGCAGTGGCGATCTCGGCGACGACGCCATCCTCGTCCTGCGCGCTGTTCAGGGCGCGGAAGTTCGTGACCTCGTGGTCCTGCGCTCCGGTGCCGACCTCGTGCACGGTGTACGAGTCGGCGGCGGCGAGGGCGTCGATGAGCGGCGCGGCGACGTCGGCGAAGACGACCTCGTAGCCCGCTTCGTGCAGGAGGAGCCCGACGAAGCCGCGGCCGATGTTGCCGGCACCGAAGTGGACGGCGGTGCCCCGGTCGGTGGTGCTCACTCGTTGACCTCGCCGAGGATCGACAGGATCGCGCTGGTGTCGGCCGCGTCGGTGAGCTTCTGGACCTCGTCCTCGTCGGAGAACACGATCGCGATCTTGGACAGGATGTCGAGGTGCTCGTTGTTCACGCCGGCGATGCCGACGACGAAGCGCACGGGGTTGCCGTCCCAGTCGATCGGGCTGGCGTAGCGGATGAACGACAGCGCGGACGACTTGATGGCGTCCTTCGCGTCGTTCGTGCCGTGCGGGATGGCGAGGAAGTTGCCCATGTACGTGGACACGCTCTTCTCACGCTCGAGCATCGCCGGGTAGTAGTCAGCGGTGACCGCGCCCGCAGCTTCGAGGATCTCGGCCGCCTCCTTCATCGCCTCCGACTTGGTCGGCGCGGTGTCCTCGGTGTGGATCCGGATCTGGCTCTCCTGCAGGACGGGCATCGTGGTTCTCCTTGGTGTTCGAGGACGTGACGGAGGGGACGGGGATGTCCCCGTCCCCTCCGATACTGCACTTCGTTACTGGTGGTGGCGTTACTGGTTCTTGAGCTGGTCGACGACCTGGTCGTACTGCGGCGCGTTCATGAAGTTGCCGACCGACACGTGCTGCGCGTTCGGGTTCTTCTGCTTGGCGCGGTCCGTCAGTTCTTCCTGCGTGATGATCAGGTCCTCGTCACCGGACAGGTTCGCGATCGCCTTGTTGGTGACCGTGACCCCTTCGATGCCCGCCTTCTTGATCTTGTTGCGCAGGACGCTGGCGCCCATGGCGCTCGACCCCATGCCGGCGTCGCAGGCGAACACGAGGTTCTGGACCTTCGTCGCGGTGGCGGTGGTGCCGGCGGCGGCTGCCTCTTCCGAGTTGGCCGGGGCGGTGCCGCCGAAGAGCCCTGCGGTCGCGGCGTTCGCGTCGCGGCCCTTGGTGGCCTGCATCTTGTCGAACGCTGCGGTCATGTCGCCGCCGCCGTTGGCGAGGTCGCGCTTGCGGCTGGCCAGCAGGAAGAACGACGCGACTGCGAAGGTGACCGCTGCGGACAGGATGACCGACAGGATGACGCCGACGTAGCTGTCCTTCGCCGTCGCCGTCAGCACGGCGAAGATCGATCCGGGCGAAGCCGGGGCGACCAGGCCGGAGCCGAACAGGACGTTCGTGCCGACGCCCGTCGCACCACCGAGGATGACGGCGATGAACAGGACCGGCTTCTGCAGCACGTACGGGAAGTAGATCTCGTGGATGCCACCGAAGAACTGGATGAGGATCGCACCGGGAGCGGTCGAGCGGGCGATGCCGACACCGAAGAAGGTGAAGGCGAGCAGGATGCCCAGACCGGGGCCGGGGTTCGCCTCGAGCAGGAACAGGATCGACTTGCCGGAGTCCTGCACCTGCTGGGCGCCGAGCTGGTCGAGCACACCGTGGTTGATGGCGTTGTTCAGGAAGAACACCTTGGCCGGCTCGATGATGACGCTGGCGAGCGGCAGCAGCGAGTGCTGGACGAGGAAGTTCACCGCGTCGCCGAGGCCCTCGGCGATGAGCTTGAACAGCGGGGCGAGCCAGAAGAACCCGACCATCGCCAGCCCGAAGCCGAGGATGCCGGCCGCGTAGTTGTTGACGAGCATCTCGAAGCCCGGCTTGATCTTGCCGTCCCAGATCTTGTCGATCTGCTTGATGAGGTACGCGCCGAGCGGCCCGCAGATCATCGCGCCGAGGATCATGATCGTGCCGTTGGCGCCGAGGATGACACCCATCGCCATGATCGAGCCGACGACGGCGCCGCGGGTCTCGTAGATCATCCGGCCGCCCTGGAAGGCGATCGCGAGCGGGATCAGGTACGTCAGGATCGGGCCGACGAGACCGATGTTGGCCACACCGTCCGTCTCACCGAACCCGCCGAGGATCCCGACGGGGGTCCATCCGGTCTCGATGAAGAAGGCGGTGATCAGGCCCCACGCGATGAAGATCGCGATGTTGGGCATGACCATGCCGGAGAGGAACGTGCCGAACTTCTGAACGGCGACGCGTGCGCCGCCCCGCGACTTCGCGGGTGCGTCGGGCGCTGCAACGGACGACGTTGTCATGTGCGGTGACTTTCTGTGTGGTGGAGCTGCTGCTGGTGCGGACGGGGTGTTGGGGATGGTGCGGCTCAGACGGCGTGCGCGGCCGCTGCGGCGGACTTCGCGGCCGCCGCCGTGGACGCGGCGAGTGCCGCCTGGGCCATCTCGCGGGCCTGCTCGAGCGTGTGCTGACCGAGTTCGGCGCGCACGTCGGCCAGGGCCGCGGGGGTCATGGAGAGGGTGGTGGCGCCGAGGCCGACGAGCACGACGGCGAGCAGCGGGTCGGCTGCGGCCTCACCGCAGATGCCGACGGGCTTGCCCGCGTCGGCACCGGCCGCACCGAGCTGCGCGACGAGGCGCAGGACGGCGGGGTGCCACGGGTCCTGGTAGGACGCGACGGTGCCGAGCATGCGGTCGGCGGCCATCGTGTACTGGGTCAGGTCGTTCGTGCCGATCGACACGAAGTCCGCGTTCTGGAACACCTGTTCGGCCATCAGGGCGAGCGACGGCACCTCGGCCATCACGCCGGCGGTGCGGATGCCGAGCTCGCGAGCCAGGGTGACGAAGTACTCGGTCTCCTCGGCGTCGGCGACCATCGGGGCCATGACCCAGAGGTCGGCCTCGGTCGCGGCGTCCGCCTGGGCCAGTGCGACGAGCTGGTCGCGCAGCACCTCGGGGTGGTTGCGCAGCGCACGGAGCCCGCGACGGCCGAGCGCCGGGTTCTCCTCGTCCTTGTCGGTGAGGAACGGCAGCGGCTTGTCGGCACCGGCGTCGAGCGCACGGACGACGACCTTCTTGCCCGGGAACGCGGCGAGGAGCTGACGGTAGGACTCGGTCTGCTCGTCGACGGTCGGCGCCTTCGGCGAGTCGAGGAAGAGGAACTCGGTGCGGAAGAGCCCCACGCCCTCCGCACCGAGAGCAACGGCGCCCGCGGCGTCGGCGGGGCTGCCGAGGTTCGCGAGCAGGGGCACGACGTGGCCGTCGGCCAGGGCACCGGCGGTGAGCGGTGCGGCCGCCGCGGCGAGCCGGTCGGCGATGCGCTGCTCGACGTCGGCCACCAGGGCCTCGGACGGCTCGGTCACGACGGTGCCGGCGACGGCGTCGACGACGATCGGCTGCCCGTCGGCCAGGTCGTCGGCACCGGTGACGCCGACGATCGCGGTGATGCCCTTGGCGCGGGCGAGGATCGCGGTGTGCGAGGTCGGGCCGCCGTCACGGGTGACCAGCGCGAGGACCTTGTCGAGGTCCAGCAGTGCGGTGTCGGCCGGAGCGAGGTCACGGGCGACGAGGACGAACGGGGTGTCCGACTCGGGGACACCGGGGGCGTGCACGCCGCGGAGCTTCGCGATGATGCGCTGGGCGACGTCGTCGAGGTCGGCTGCGCGCTCCCCCATGTAGCCGCCCATGCCGACGAGCAGGTCGCGGAACTGCGCGAACGCCTCGTACACGGCACGCTCGGCGTTGGTGCCGCCGTCGATGCGCGTGTGCACGTCGTCGAGGAGGGTCGGGTCCTGCGCCATGAGCGCCTGCGCCTCGAGCACGGCCTGGGCGTCGCCGCCGGCGAGCTGTCCGCGCTTGTTGAGGTCCTCGGCCACCGCGGCCAGTGCGTCGTGCACGGCCTGCTTCGCGTCGTCCGCCGAACCGGTCAGGGCGTCCTTCGACGGTTCGCCGAGCGGGTCCGCCATGCGGAGCACGGGGCCGTGGGCGACGCCGCGGCCGACGCCGGTGCCGAGCAGTTCGGACATTCGAGACTCCTTCATCTCACACGCGCTTGCGGTGGGGTGTTCGTTCGGTGCGCGCACGGCTGAGACGGGACCTCGCCGGTGCGGCTGAGCAGCACACTACCCCGATCCGCGTTGACAAACAAACACATCCGGGGATAAAAATACAGAAACAGATGCCCGTTTGCGTCTGGCGGCCAGCCGCTCCGGCTCGGTTCCGTCAGGTTCGTGTCCGGTCATGTCCGTTCCGTTCCGACCAGGAGACGACGAGGTCCGATGTACGCACCAGAACGCCACCAGCGCATCGTCGAGCAGGCGCGCGCGCAGGGGCGGGTCGACGTCAAGGACCTCGCCGAGCTGCTCGAGGTCACGCCCGAGACCATCCGCCGCGACCTCACCTCGCTGGAGCGACGGGGACTGGTCCGACGCGCCCACGGCGGCGCCATCCCGGTCGAACGCATCACGATCCACCCCGGTGTCGGCGACCGGGGCGGCATCAACCAGGCCGAGAAGATGGTCATCGCCGAGGCCGCGCTCGAGGAGCTGCCGGAGAACGGCTCGATCATGATCGACGCCGGCACCTCCACCATCTGCCTCGCCGAGATGCTGCCGACCGACCGCGGACTCACCGTCGTCACCCACTCGCTCCCCGTCGCGATGGCCGTCGCGAACCGGCCGGGCATCGACCTGCACCTGCTCGGCGGCAACATCCGCAGCGACTCCCTGGCCGGCGTCGGCACGTGGACGCACCAGCTCATCGGCATGGTGAGCGTCGACGTCGCCTTCGTGAGCATCAACGGGATCACCCCGGAGCGCGGCCTGACGACCCACAACATGGCCGAGGCCGCGGTGAAGTCGGCGATGATCAAGTCCGCCCGCCGGAGCATCCTGCTCGCCGACCACACCAAGTTCGGCCGTGAGGAGTTCGGCCGCGTCGCACCCCTCGCCGCCATCGACACGATCATCACCGACCCCGCCGTCAACCTCGACCTGGTCCGCGAGGTCGAAGCCGCCGGCACCGAGGTGTTCTGGCCCGGTCGACCCTGACCGCTCGCCCGACCCGCCCATCCGGCGCTCGCTAGCATGAGCGCACCACCCATCGACAGGAGTACATCGATGTCCGAAGCCACCCGCACCGTGACCGTCGCCAGCGCGTCCGGCCTGCACGCGCGCCCCGCGTCCCTCTTCGTCCAGACCGTGACGGCCTCCGGCCACCAGGTCACGATCGCCAAGGGCGACAAGTCCGGCAACGCCGGCAGCATCCTCGCCCTGCTCGGCCTGGGCATCGAGAACGGTGATGAGGTCAGCCTCACCGTGACCGGCGACGACGCCGAGACCACCGCCGACAGCCTGGTCGAGTTCCTGCAGACGGACCACGACGCGGCCTGACGCCGCACTGCGACGGACGGGAGGCACGGTGCCAGCTGGCACCGTGCCTCCCGTCCGTCGTGCGGTCCCCCGCACTGCCGGGCCCGCGCCCGCCCCGTCCGTCCGGCCCGTCCGGCCCCGCCGGGGTTCCGAAATCTCGTCATCTCGGCGTCCCCCACGTCGGTCCGTGGAACCCCGGCGAACGGCACGCGGCGAGTCGTGGAACCTCGAACCGGTGCGGTCCGGGGCTGTCGGCGCCCGCCGATAAGGTGGTCGGCATGACACGCCTGCGCCTCGCATCCGTCAACGTGAACGGCGTCCGCGCCGCCTTCCGCAAGGGCATGGGCGACTGGCTCGCCACCCGCGACGTCGACGTGCTCGCCCTGCAGGAAGTCCGTGCGTCGAGCGAGGACCTGGCCGGTCTGCTCGGCGACGAGTGGGACATCGTGCACGACCCCGCGACCGCCAAGGGCCGGGCGGGTGTCGCGATCGCGTCCAGGCACTCGGCCCAGATCCACCGCGTCGCCCTCGGACCGGACGAGTTCGACTCCGCCGGCCGCTGGCTCGAGGCCGACTACGAGATCGGCGGCACCACGGTCACGGTCGTGTCCACCTACGTCCACTCGGGCGAGGTCGACACCCCCAAGCAGGACGAGAAGTGGAAGTTCCTCGACGCCATGACCGAGCGGCTGCCCGCCCTCCGCGCGCACAACCCGCTCGCCGTCGTCGTCGGTGACCTGAACGTCGGGCACGACCAGCGCGACATCAAGAACTGGAAGGGCAACGTCAAGCGAGCGGGCTTCCTGCCGCGCGAGCGTGCCTACTTCTCGCGCTTCTTCGGTGCCGACGGCGAACCGGTCGAGGGCGCTGACGGCTCGACGGGCCCGGGGCTCGGCTGGGTGGACGTCGGGCGTGCGCAGGCCGGCGACGTCGAGGGGCCGTACACGTGGTGGTCCTGGCGCGGCCAGGCGTTCGACAACGACACCGGCTGGCGCATCGACTACCAGATGGCCACGCCCGACCTCGCGGCGAAGGTCACGGAGTACACGGTCGACCGCGCCGCGGCGTACGACCAGCGATGGTCCGACCACGCCCCCGTGGTCGTCGACTACGAACTCTGATCCCCACTCGTTGCGCTCCACCTGACCCACAGGAACACCACCATGACCAAGACCCGCATCTTCTCGGGCATCCAGCCGTCCGCCGGTTCGCTGCACCTCGGCAACTACGTCGGGGCGCTCATGCAGTGGCGCGACCTGCAGGACGACTTCGACGCCATCTACTGCGTCGTCGACATGCACGCGATCACCTCGCCGCAGGACCCGGCCGAGCTCCGCGCGAGCACCCGGGCGACGGCCGCGCAGTACATCGCGTCGGGCATCGACCCGACGAAGTCGACGCTGTTCGTGCAGTCGCACGTGCCGGCCCACGCCGAGCTCGCCTGGGTGCTCAACACCCTCACTGGTTTCGGTGAGGCGAGCCGGATGACCCAGTTCAAGGACAAGTCGGCGCGGCAGGGGTCCGAGGCCGCGTCGGTCGGGCTCTTCACGTACCCGGTCCTGATGGCCGCCGACATCCTGCTGTACGACACCAAGGTCGTGCCGGTCGGCGACGACCAGCGCCAGCACGTCGAGCTCACCCGCGACCTCGCCGGACGCTTCAACTCGCGGTTCGGCGACACGTTCGTCGTGCCCGAGGCCCGGATCGGCACCGAGACGGCGCGCATCTACGACCTGCAGGACCCGACGAGCAAGATGAGCAAGTCGGCGGCGTCCGACAGCGGCTTGATCCGGCTGCTCGACGACCCGAAGCGCACCGCGAAGAAGATCAAGTCGGCGGTCACCGACGACGAGCGCGAGATCCGCTCCGACCGGCAGGCGAAGCCGGGCGTGACGAACCTGCTCGCGATCCTGTCCGCCTTCAGCCGGACCCCCGTCGCCGAACTCGAGGCATCGTTCGCGGGCAAGGGCTACGGAGACCTCAAGGGCGCGGTCGCCGACGCCGTCGTCGCCGAGCTCGAGCCGGTGCGCACCCGCACGCTCGAGCTGCTCGACGACCCCGCGGAGCTCGACCGGCTGCTCGCCGTCGGCGCGGACCGTGCCGAGTCCATCGCGCAGGAGACCCTGGCGCGCGTGTACGACCGGATCGGGTTCGTCCCGCGCTCGCGCGGCTGACCGTGCTGCCGGTCACGCTGGAGTCCGCCCGGGTCCGACTCGACGTCCCGACCCGGGCGGACACCGCGGCGATCACCGACGCCTGTCAGGACCCGGACATCATCCGCTGGACGACCATCCCCACGCCGTACCGCGAACAGGACGCACGGACCTTCGTCGACGCCCTGGTCGGCCCCGGCTGGGCATCGGACCGCGAGTACACCTGGGCGATCCGCCGCAGTGGGTCCTCCTGGCTCGAGGGGATCATCGGGTACCGCACGGCCGGCCGCGACCTCGGCTTCTGGCTGGCGCCCTCGGCCCGCGGCGCCGGCTTGATGCACGATGCGGTCGAGCTCGTCGTCGAATGGGCGTTCGCCGACGGGGCTCCGGACGTCTACTGGGAGTGCTACGAGGGCAACACGGCGTCGGCCGCGGTCGCCCGCAGCGCCGGGTTCTCGTTCACCGGCGTCGGGCCCGCCCGGATCCCCGGACGCGACGGCGGACCGACGACCGCCTGGACCGCCCTGCGCCGGGCCGACGGTGCGCCCGCATCGGACCTCCCGTGGCCCGACGCTCCGTCACGCAGCGCTCCGTGACCCGGTCCCGCATGACGCCGCGTTCCCGACGATGACGCGTCACCGATCCACCGCCGGTAGGCTCGGTCCGTGAGCGACACGGCACGACCCACCGAGGTCCGGGCGATGCGCCGCGGGCTCGAACTCGCGGCCCTCGGGCCCGTCGTGGGCGACCACGCTCGGGTCGGCGCGGTGATCCTCTCCCCCGCCGGCGACGTCCTCGCCGAGGGGTGGCACAAGGGTGCCGGAACCCCGCACGCCGAGGTCGACGCGATGGCGAAGGTCGATCCGACTCAGCTCCGCGGCGCGACGGCCGTCGTCACCCTCGAACCCTGCAACCACACCGGCCGCACCGGCCCCTGCGCCGTCGCCCTGATCGAGGCCGGGGTCGCCCGTGTCGTGTACGCGATCGACGACCCGGGTACGGACGTGCACGGCGGCGCCGACCGTCTCCGCGCCGCCGGGGTCGACGTCGTGTCCGGTGTGCTCGCCGACGAGGCCGAGGCGTTCCTCGAACGGTGGCTCCTGTCGGTCCGCCTCGGACGCCCGTGGGTGACCGTGAAGTGGGCCTCGAGCCTGGACGGCCGCGCCGCGGCTGCCGACGGGACGAGCAAGTGGATCACCGGCGCCGCAGCCCGGCAACACGTGCACGAGCAGCGTGCCGCGCACGACGCGATCCTGGTCGGCACCGGCACCGTGCTCGCCGACGACCCGAGCCTGACCGCTCGGGGTGACGCGGGCGAACTCCTCGCCGACCAGCCGCTCGCAGTCGTGCTCGGTGACCGCGCCGTCCCCGACGACGCCGCGGTCCGGCGACACCCCCGCGGGCTCGTGACGCTGCCGGGGCACGACCTCGCCGCGTCGCTCACCGCCCTGCGTGAGCACGGCGTGCACTCGGTGTTCGTCGAGGGCGGCCCCACCGTCGCGTCCGCGCTCATCGCCGCCGGGCTCGTCGACGAGTACCTCGTGTACGTCGCCCCGATCCTGCTCGGCGGACCCCGGGTCGCCCTCGACGACCTCGGGGTGGGAAGCATGTCCGGGCGTCGGCGGTTGGACGTACTATCGACCACCAGCCTGGGCCCTGACCTGCTGGTCCGAGCCCGACCGCAACGCAGCGCGACAGCGCAGCAGCACGACGCAGCACCCGGGTTCGGAGACGACGGGCCCACGAACGACCGGAGCACCCCATGACCGACGCGCTGACCTCCTCCACCCCGGGCAGCCCCGTCCAGTTCGAGGTGTCGACGAACGTCCCCACCACCCACGGCACGTTCCAGATGCGCGCCTACCGCGACCTCGTGACCGGCGCGGAGCACGTCGCGATCATCGGCGCGCTGCCCGACGGGTCCGCCCCGTCCGACGGCGCCCTGGTCCGCGTGCACTCCGAGTGCCTGACCGGCGAGGCGTTCGGCTCGCTGAAGTGCGAGTGCGGGCCCCAGCTCGACGCCGCCCTCGACACCATCGCTGCCGAGGGCGGCGTGGTGGTCTACCTGCGCGGGCAGGAAGGCCGCGGCATCGGGCTCATCAACAAGCTCAAGGCCTACCGACTGCAGGAAGACGGCCTCGACACGCTCGACGCCAACCTGGCGCTCGGGCTGCCGGCCGACTCCCGTGCGTACGGGGGCGCCGCGGGCATCCTCGCCGAACTCGGCATCACCCGCGTGCGACTGCTCTCGAACAACCCCGAGAAGCGTCGCCAGCTGGAGGAGCACGGCATCACCGTCGAGTCGCTCGTGCCGCTGGTCGTCGGTGTCTCGGCGCAGAACGCCGGCTACCTCGACACCAAGCGCGACCGGATGGGGCACCAGCTGCCCGCGCACCTCGAGGCCGGCGCCAGCGCCGGGGCGGGCGCCGGCGCAGGAGCCGCCAGCTGACTCTGGGCTGATTCGCAGGTGGGCGACATCTGTCGTACGATGTTGTCTTCCGTCACAAGCGGTCCCCCACCAACCGAACGCACCCCATCGGTGCCCGCGCCACCCAGCGCGAACCGATCGGTGTCCGCCGTTTCGGGTATCCGTGCTCCCTGCCAGGAGTGCGCACCACGGAAGACCACACGACACCCATGACCGCCGCACCGGCACCAGCAACCCCGACCTCAGCTCCGGCACCAGCAGGCAACCCGCGCTCGCGCGTCGTCATCGCCAGCCTCGTCGGCACCTCGATCGAGTTCTACGACTTCTACGTCTACGCGACGGCCGCGGTCCTCGTCTTCCCGACGCTGTTCTTCCCGAACGAGGACCCCACGGCATCGCAGCTGTCGTCGTTCGTGACGTTCGCCCTCGCCTTCTTCGCGCGGCCGATCGGGTCGATCATCTTCGGGCACTTCGGTGACCGGGTGGGCCGCAAGACCACCCTCGTCGCGTCGCTGCTCGTCATGGGCACCGCGACGTTCCTGATCGGCTGCCTGCCGACCTTCAGCACCATCGGCGTGTGGGCGCCGGTCCTGCTCGCCGTGATGCGCTTCGCCCAGGGCGTCGGCCTCGGCGGCGAGTGGTCCGGTGCGGCACTGCTCGCCACCGAGAACGCCCCCAAGGGCAAGCGCGGCGTCTTCGGCTCGATGCCGCAGCTCGGCGCACCGATCGGCTTCCTGCTCGCGAACGGCCTGTTCATCGCGATCAACGCCGCGATGCCCGCCGGTGCCGACGGCACCCCGAACGCCGACTTCCAGGCGTGGGGCTGGCGCATCCCGTTCCTGCTCTCCTCGGTCCTGGTCATCGTGGGGCTCTACGTGCGCTTCAAGCTCGTCGAGTCGCCGGTGTTCCGCGGCGTGCAGGAGTCCGGCACGGTCGCGAAGATCCCACTGGGCCGGGTGTTCCGCACCTCGTGGAAGGCGCTCATCGTCGGCACGTTCGGCATGGTCGCGACGTACGTCCTCTTCTACTTCATGACCACGTTCACCCTGTCGTACGGCACCACCGGTGCCGAGGCCGGTCCGCTCGTCCCGAAGGTCGGCCTCGGCTACAGCCGCGGTGAGTTCCTGACGCTGCTCATGATCGGCGTCGTGTTCTTCGGCATCTTCACCCCGATCGCCGGCATCCTGGCCGACAAGTTCGGGCGCCGGAAGACACTCATCCCGACCACGATCGGCATCGCGCTGTTCGGTCTGACGTTCCAGTTCTGGTTCGCGGCGTCGCAGGGCCCGATCACGGTGGTGACGTTCCTGATCGTCGGACTGTCCCTGATGGGGCTGACCTTCGGGCCGATGGGTGCGCTGCTGCCGGAGCTGTTCCCGACGAACGTCCGGTACACCGGTTCGGCGATCGCGTACAACGTCGCGTCGATCCTCGGTGCCTCGCTCGCGCCGACGATCGCCCTGGCGCTGTGGCAGGCCGACGGCAACATCTTCCTGGTCGGGCTGTACCTGACGAT
This sequence comes from Curtobacterium sp. PhB191, assembly GCF_004346515.1. NCBI lineage: Bacteria > Bacillati > Actinomycetota > Actinomycetes > Micrococcales > Microbacteriaceae > Curtobacterium > Curtobacterium sp. PhB191. The sequence continues at coordinate 182 of NZ_SMBV01000011.1, read as the reverse complement.
CGCCGCCGTCGTGACGCTCGTCGCGCTGCTCTTCGTCCGCGAGACGAAGAGCAAGGACTTCACGGACGCCTGAGACGTCACCACAGACGGACGGGAGGCCCGGTGCCAGTGGACTGGTCCCCGGTTCTTGGACTGATTAGTCGGTTCGAGATCCGGGGATGGTTCGTGTGGGTGGTACCGCG